>CAYFHQ010000018.1:0-45611 GCA_964342805.1 uncultured Peptostreptococcaceae bacterium
ATGTGCCATCGGGTGCCAATACGGGTGGGGACATCGTCCTTGCCAACAAAACCAACTTGGCTGGTTTCATTGCAACGACCGGTAACATCTATATCTACGCACCGTCGGGAACCCATGTGACTTTTTCTGGTTCTTTAACGGCAGGTGGTAGTGTAATTATCTATGGTCCGGGTACAAAGACAATAGAAGGAAACAAGGAGAAGACCATGGAAATCGTGGCATCTAGTCCGGTGGCTATTGAAGCTTTTTACGCAACAAATGCATCAGGGTTTGGTCGTAAAGTGGTCAACTCTGGACCTGCCAGCGAGAACAGTGTGTCGACCATGCCCAACATGAATGTGGTAGAAAACCCGGCGACCATGACCTTCAACTTTGCAGAAAATCCAGAGTTGCTGTCAGCTACCAAGGCAGACAAACGCAAGGCATACGACGTGAAAGACTGGAAGACGGTTGTTCGTTAGAAAGGATTGGGGAGATATGCAATTAAAAAATTACATGGAGGTTGCGGTTGATCATTTTCTGCCCAACCTACTCAAGGCATTTCCATTGCTCTGCACCTGTGATCACTGTATAATGGACATCAAAGCCTTGGCACTCAACAATTTGAAGCCCCACTACGTGGTAACACGAAAAGGGGAGATCTGGTCCAAGATTGACGAAATGAATATTCAGTTCGAAGCAGACGTCATGAAGGCCTTAATCGACGCAATCACAGTGGTCAGCAAAAGTCCCCGTCACGGTGAGAATGGTGACGATATCGTTCTATAGGAGGTTCCATGACCATTTGGCTCGTCGGCATGATGGGGTCAGGCAAGTCTACCATAGGCAGATTGCTGGCCAGTGCCTTACAGCAAGAATGGATCGACATGGATTTTCAAATCGAACAAGTGGCCGGCAAGTCCATTCCTGAGATCTTCCAGGAAGAGGGTGAGCCGGCTTTTCGTAAGCTTGAAAAGTCCGTGGCCCTGTCCATATCAAAATCAAGCGCTGTGATCTCCACAGGAGGCGGCGTTGTTAAATCAAAGGAAAATCAAAACATCATGAAGGAAAATGGCCTGGTCATATACCTTGAGTCCTCTGCAGAGGGACTGCTGAAGAGGCTTAAAGGAGAAATGGCCCACCGGCCCTTACTAAGGGGAGACAATCCCCAGGAGACCTTGGCACAGCTATTGAATGAGCGCCAACCCATGTACTTGTCAGCAGCGCATCTGGTGGTAGATGTGGAAAATAGGACGCCAGACCAGATTGTGGCAGAAATCATGGGTAAGTTGGAGTGAGTCTTTTCCCCTGATTCTATTCAAACCACTGATTTTGTGGTACTATAGACAAGGAAAATGCTGAGGACGGTGCGTGTATGAAGAAAATACTTGTGCTCAATGGACCCAACCTGAATTTACTGGGTCGACGGGATGCCACACAGTATGGCGTTATGACACTAAAAGCAATTGAAGAAAAAATGGTACTAACGGCGCAAGAACTGGGTGTAGACCTTGCCTTTGCCCAATCCAACCATGAAGGGGTTTTGATTGATCAAATCCATGGAGCGATTGGGACCTATGACGGCATTGTGCTCAATCCGGGTGCCTTTACCCATTATTCCATTGCCATCCGTGACGCCATCGACGCTGCGGGGGTACCGACCATTGAAGTGCATTTGTCCAATATCCACGCAAGGGAGCCGTTTCGCAGTGAATCAGTCATTGCACCGGTGTGTATCGGCCAAGTTTGTGGCCTCAAGGACAAGTCCTACACAACGGGGTTATACGGACTATACCAATATCTAAGCGACAAAGCTTAGACAAAAATATGGAGGGATTTTCATGATTCAAGCTGGTGATTTTAGAAAAGGCATGACCTTTGAAATCAATGGCGAACCATGTGTTGTAATTGATTTTCAGCACGTAAAGCCAGGTAAGGGTGCGGCATTCGTTCGTACGAAATACAAGAGTCTTCTAACAGGTGCAACACGCGAGCAGGCGTTCAACCCATCTGAGAAGTTCCCGAGAGCACACATCGAAACAAAGGAAATGCAGTACCTTTACGCCGATGGTGACCTATACTACTTCATGGACAACGAAACTTATGACCAGATTCCACTACAATTTGAATTGGTTGAAGACGCAATCAAGTGGATAAAGGAAAATGAGAACGTAATGTTGAAGTTCTACAAGGGAAGCTGTTTCATGGTGGAAGCACCAAACTTTGTTGAACTTGAGATTACTGAAACTGAGCCAGGCGTTAAGGGCGACACAGCTTCCAACGTTACTAAGAAGGCAACTGTTGAAACAGGCGCTGTTGTAAACGTTCCTCTGTTCGTTAACGAAGGCGAAAAGATCAAGATTGACACACGTACAGGCGAATACCTGTCACGGGCATAGTCAACTCCGGGCAATGGTGCCCGAGAAAAGGATCTCACGATCCTATATAAAAGGAGGTCTACCTATGAGCTATCTATTTGAAAAAGTTGCTTACGTTCGAGGCCTAGCAGATGGACTAGAAATCGATCAGACGACAAAAGAAGGAAAACTTCTGACTCAAATTATTGATGTTCTTGATGATTTCGCTTCTGCATTCGACGAACTGGACACTGATCTTGGTGAACTTGAAGATTACGTGGAAGCAATGGACGATGATCTGGCGGACCTTGAAGAAGAACTATTGGGCATTGAGTACGACGCATTCGATTGTCCCAAATGTGGCGAGCTGGTTCTAGTGGATCAAGACATTGACGAAGGGGAATGCTGCTTTGAGCTGACTTGCCCTGACTGTGGAGAAACATTCGACGTTGTAGACGACACTTGTGAGTGTGACTGCGACTGTGAACCTGCTAAAGCTGAAGTAAAAGAGTAGTGACTGAAACGGTTGCCTCCGGGCAGCCGTTTTTATTATCTATTGAAACAACAAATGGAACCAAGATTGGAACGAGGATTGAAAGACTGAAAAGAGATTTCAATTCGATGAAAGCCACTGGTCGTGCGTTGTCACGATCATTTCCATCTGATATAATAAATCGAAGAATGGAGGCAGATTATGGCTGAAAATACCCAATTGAATGAGTTAGAATACGGCAATGTGAATATCTCTGATGACGTGGTGGGAATCATCACTTCCATCGCAGCAGCAGAAATAGAAGGTGTCAACGGTCTATATGGCGGCTTCGCTGAAGATATTGCTGAAATGCTAGGCGTAAAAAACCTACAAAAAGGCGTAAAAGTTGAAATCAACGATGGTCTAGTGACCGTTGATCTGAATATTATTGTAGACTTTGGCATCCGCATCCCAGAGGTGGCTTGGAAGGTTCAAGAGAACGTAAAGAGCGCCATTGAGAACATGACAGGCCTGCAAGTGAAAGACATCAACATCCATGTTCAAGGAATCAACATTCCTAAGGAAACAACACCGGAGTTTGATCAGGAATAAGCAATAAAAACGCACCGGCTCTAAACAGGGACGGTCGTTTTTTCGTGTACTAGGAGGACCCATGGGAAGAAGACAAGCCCGTGAATTTGCCATGCAATGTCTATATCAAATGGACATGCTGGAGCAGTATGACGTACCGGCCATTCAGCCGTACCTCAATGAAAATGTAAGCAACAAAAAAGACCAGGAGTTTACCCTGAGTCAAGTAAACGTGTTTCTAGCCCACCGCGACCAGGTGGACGAGGCCATTAAGCCCTACCTCAAGGACTGGAGCCTGGACCGAATTGCCAAAATCGATCTGGCTATCCTGCGTCTGGCAGTAACAGAAATGCTTTACATTGAAGACATTCCAACAGGCGTGTCTGCCAATGAAGCCGTTGAACTGGCGAAGAAGTTCAGTGACGACAACGCAAGTAGCTTCGTCAATGGCGTTCTAGGCAAGTTCATCCGTGAAAACAAGGCTGACAAGTAGTATGAAAGACCGGTTCATTCTTGGGATCGACACGAGCAATTACACCACTTCTGTTGCCCTTGCAACCACAGGTGGTGTCCTTTTCCGTGAATGCAGAAAGTTATTGACGGTCAAACCGGGCAATCGAGGCCTCCGACAATCGGAAGCCTTTTATCAGCATGTCATGAACCTGCCAGACCTCCTTGAAGAACTTCTTGAAGGCTTTGGAACCGATGCGCTCGCTGCTGTCACCGTCAGTACCCGCCCACGTAACCAGGACGGCTCCTACATGCCGTGTTTTATCGCAGGCTTGCAGTTTGCGAGAACCATAGCCCAAGTCCAGGGGATTCCTGTATTTGAAACCACCCACCAGGACGGCCACATCATGGCTTCCATGTATGACGTCCAGTGGGACATTGGAGACAAGGTAATTTCGGTTCACTTGTCTGGTGGGACCTCAGAAATCCTCACCAGCCAGTGGAACGGGCAAGGCTTTGATGTTTCTTTGTTGGGCGGTACCTTGGACATTTCTGCTGGCCAACTATTGGACCGGGTAGGGGTGGCCATGGGCCTACCATTTCCCTGTGGCAAGGCCCTGGATGAAATGGTACCTCAAGCTAGCAAACAGTTGAAGTATCCGACAACCGTAAAAGGGTCTCATTTTAATTTGTCCGGTGCTGAAAGCTATGGCCTCAAGCACATTGACCAGGAGCAACAAGCAGATATTGCCGCAGGTTTATTCGGAGCCATTGAAATAAGTTTATGTAAAAGTATTATGTCAACCGCGGAAGAAACGGGCCTAAAAAAAGTAGTCATGGCCGGTGGGGTGTCTTCCAGCAAGACCCTTTCCAAACGGTTGACCCAAACCCTAAAAAAAGAAAATATTGAAGTGGTCTTCTGTAAGCCCGCCTTTGCAGCTGATAACGCAATTGGCGTGGCCTTAATCGGAGCCGCCTTGTTATCCCAGGAGTGATCATGAAACTACGGGCCTTGTCTGTCACAGAAATCACCCAATATATCAAACGTAACCTCAGTCTAGACCCTATTCTGTCCAATGTGATCGTTGAGGGGGAATTGTCCAATTATAAGTTGCACTCCAGTGGACATGCCTATTTCAACCTCAAGGACCAGGGGGCAAAAATCCCTTGTGTCATGTTCCATCGGGCCTTTAAGACCCTAGACTTTGACCCGGAAAATGGGATGAAGTTAAAGGCCAAGGGAAATGTGTCTGTTTATGAGCGTGATGGTCGCTACCAGCTCTATGTCAATCATATGGAGCAGGCTGGACTGGGCGATTTACATATCAAATTCGAAAAACTCAAGTCGACCCTGTCGGAAGAAGGTCTTTTTGATTTGGACCGTAAAAAAGAGGTTCCTCGGTTTCCAAGACATATCGCAGTTGTGACTTCACCCACTGGTGCTGCCATTCGTGACATACTCCATGTCCTCCAAAGGCGGGTGTCCTATGCGGACATCACCATTTGGCCCGTCAGGGTCCAGGGGGCAACCTCTGCACAGGAAGTGGCCAGAGCCATTGAAGGGATCAATGAAGCAGGGGAAGCCGACGTTATCATCCTCTCCCGTGGGGGTGGTAGTATTGAAGAATTATGGTCTTTTAACGAAGAAGGCACAGCCCGGGCTGTGGCTGACTCCCGGGTACCCATCATTACTGGTGTGGGCCACGAGACAGACACAACCATGGTGGACTTCATTTCAGACCTCCGGGCACCAACACCCTCTGCGGCTGCAGAAGTGGTGGCCATGGCCGACCATGAAATTGACGACAAGCTTATGATCTTGCGGTCACGTATGACCGGTGTCATGGAGTCTAAACTTACAGCCCAGCGCAACCGCCTGGACCGTGTGTCACCTGAAACCTTAACCAAAAGGCTGATCCAGAAGGCTGACGACAGACGAATGGCCCTTGACCACCTGCAAGTCAGGATGGTTAGAGCCATGGACGTCCAAAGCCAAGGCCAGAGAAAGCGCCTCATGGCCCTGGGCCAAATGCTGGACCAAGTGAGTCCACTGGCTGTCATGGAACGGGGTTACGGGATTCCCAAGCAAGAAACAGGGGAAGTCATTGACACCATAAAGAAGGTAAAAGAAGGTGACACCATAGCAGTAGACCTGCGTGACGGCACCATGCACTGTACAGTGAATCAAACTGAAAAAGGAGCAGAGCCTTGGCAAAGAAAGAGACGTTCGAAGAAAAGCTAAACAGACTGGAATCCATCGTGGAAAGCTTAGAGGCTGGCGACGTGGAACTGGAAGCAGCCTTGAAGCAGTTTGAAGAGGGCGTCAAGGTCTACCGAGACTGCTTAAAATGGTTGGACAAGGCCGATCAGACCATTGCAAAGATCAATGAAGACGGTCAAAAAGAACCCTTTGACACCGACGAGGATTAAAATGACATTTTACCAGATCTACAATGGAAAAAAAGAACATGTGGACCAACTCTTACTGGGTTACTTCAACGACCATGATAACCCCTACGAGGAAAAAATCCACCAGGCAGTCAACTATAGCCTAAGGGCAGGTGGGAAGAGACTCAGACCTGTTCTTTTCATGGAAGTTGCCCGTCTGTTTGCCTGCAATAGCCAAACGGCAGCTCCCTTTGCCTGTGCCCTGGAAATGATCCACACCTATTCCTTGATCCATGACGACCTGCCGGCCATGGACAACGACGACCTGAGAAGGGGTATGCCCACCAGCCATATTAAATTTGGTGAGGCCATGGCCATCTTGGCCGGAGACAGCTTGCTCAATAGTGCCCATGAAATCATGATCCAGGGTTCCCTGGCCATGGTAGACCCAACCAAGGGCCTGGCAGCCATGCAAGTGATATCCCAGTCAGCAGGCTCCAAGGGCATGATCCTGGGGCAGGTGGCTGACATTGAAAACGAAAACAAGTCCATTACCATTCAGGAACTGGATTTCATTAATAAGAACAAGACCGGCGCTTTGATCCGTGCCGCAATTATTGGGGGAGCCATCTTAGCGGGCGCATCCCAAAAAGAAATTGACCATTTGGACCGATTTGCAACATATCTAGGATTAAGCTTTCAGATTGTCGATGATATACTAGACATAGAAGGAGACGTCCATGCCCTGGGCAAACCCATTGGCAGTGACGCCGACAATCACAAGACGACCTATCCGATCCTGCTGGGTCTAGAACAAGCAAAAGAAAAGGTTTCAGACTTAACAAACCTATGTCACAATGAACTGGACGCTTTAGGCAAGGATGTGACCTTCCTCAAAGCGCTGACAGATTATATGGCAAGTCGAAAAAACTAGGGGTGGACAATGAATTTTTTTGAAGGTATCTTGGAAAACTCAGTATTCTGGGTTGCATTTTGGGCGTGGTTCGCTGCGCAGTTTATCAAGGTAATCACATACTTTTTCCAAGAGGGAAAACTCAACATCTATAGAATGATTGGCTCAGGCGGCATGCCTTCCAGCCACTCGTCATTTGTCATGGGCCTATCCACTGCTGTGGGCTTAACCCACGGATGGGACTCTGGCTTATTTGCTGTGGCCATTGTCATCTCCTTGATCGTCATGTATGACGCTTCTGGGGTACGCCGGGCAGTAGGCAAGCAGGCCATTATCATCAATAATATGATTGATGACCTTTACCACCATAAACCCATTACCAACGAACGACTGAAAGAACTAGTAGGTCATACCCCTGTAGAAGTGTTTGCAGGTGCAGTTTTGGGTATTGTTATGGCAAATATTATGCTATAATATTCTGGTTGTAACATCACTGTGTCAATAAGGTGGCGCAGTATTCTAGTCAGAGCTGTTGGCTTGGAAGGCGGGGCTAAAAATCCGTTAAAGGGCACATCGATGAAGTTCCTGGTATTGGCTGCCGACGCCCAGTCGGGGGTCTTTGCTGGGAGTAAGGAGTAGGGGGCGATCCACAATGGCATGTGGGCGTTGACCCTCTTTCCGTGGAGACTCGTCGGACGATTATGATCCGAGGAGATTACACCTGCATTTTGGTACCAAGCTGAGTGCAGTGTAGCCTGCCTTGAGTGGGGATGGCGGACGGTAGTCAGATTTGTCCATATGGGCCCATATGGATCAGATTATTGCTAATCTAAACCTTCCTTGCAAAAGAGGCTAAGAGTCAGCTTGCCTGTTGAGGAAAACTCCTAGACTGTTCTATGAGATTAAATGGGGATTGAAGTACGGACTCAGTGGTAGTCCAGTCGTATGTTGGGAAACCGCATACTCGGTTGATGAAACGGAAACGGCTGTATCGGCGACGAAACAGTTTGACTGAGGGAAATCCAACTGGACCTAAGCCGTAAAATTTACTCATTTAATCGCCACCTTTATTATATATTTTGTTCACTAACGAACACGCAATCAAAGCGGACGTAACACATTGGTGTCGGTTCGCTTTTTTTATAAGGAGGAAGAAGGGCTTGAGAAGAAGGAAAATGCAGTTTAAATGGGCACGTACCATATCTTTGGTTACATTGATATTGGCGATCATCATGAGTGTGGTTGCTGAGTCCGCTCTAAGAAGCTTCAGCCTGCTACCAGCTTTTTTTACCTTGCTGTTGATCATACTCCTGGGTGTCACGTCTGACACCATTGGTATTGCAGTCACAGCAGCCAATGACAAACCGTTTCATTCCATGGCCGCCCAACGGGTGCCCTACGGACGACACGGTGTTTTTCTCGTTCAGAATGCAGGCCCCGTGTCCAACTTCTGTAACGACGTGATCGGGGACATCGCCGGCATTATTTCCGGTGCGGCCATCTCCATCATCCTGATTC
This sequence comes from uncultured Peptostreptococcaceae bacterium, assembly GCA_964342805.1. Taxonomy (GTDB): domain Bacteria; phylum Bacillota; class Clostridia; order Peptostreptococcales; family Acidaminobacteraceae; genus CAYFHQ01. The sequence continues at coordinate 8,669 of CAYFHQ010000018.1, forward strand.
AAATTATCGCTTTGGACCTGCCCTTTGTTGAGGCAGCAGTCCTGTCTGTGGTACTCAGTGGATTTGTTGCTTCCCTGACTGTGGGTGGCAAGGCCGTGGGCAAGGAATTGGCCCTGACCTACTGGAAGGAAATCGTAACTGGCGTAGCCAAGGTCTTGTACTTTGCCGAACACCGACTGAAAATCCGAATTGTACCTGGTGGCAAACAGCCAAGCAAGACCAAAAGAAAGTAGAGGACATCCTCATGATATTAGATCGACTCAATGGACCGGAAGACCTCAAAAACCTAAATGACCCAGACCTGATCCGCCTTAGTGTGGAAATTCGGGACCAACTTCTGAAAACCGTGTCCACAACCGGTGGACACCTGGCTTCCAACCTGGGCGTGGTGGAACTGACCCTGGCCCTTCACAAGGTATACAATAGCCCCGTCGACAAGCTCATTTGGGACGTCGGCCACCAGGGCTACGTACATAAATTACTGACAGGTAGACTAAAAGACTTCCATTCCCTCCGCCAACACAAGGGTATGAGTGGTTTTCTAAAGCGGAGTGAAAGTGACCATGACATCTTTGAAGCTGGTCACAGTTCCACATCCATTTCTGCCGCTGTGGGATGCGCCCTCGCCCGGGACTTTAAGGGGGAGGACAACCAGGTTATCGCTGTGATCGGTGACGGTGCCATGACCGGCGGTATGGCCTTTGAGGCCCTCAACCATGCCTCCCACAAGGACCTCAACATGACTATTGTTCTCAATGACAATGACATGTCCATTTCCGAGAATGTAGGCGGTTTGTCCCAGTACCTTTCCAAGGTGCGGGTCCAACCCAGCTACTCCAAACTCAAGGGAGGCACCCGGGCCTTCTTCGGTTCCATTCCCCTCATTGGAGAAGGAATCAACCAGGCCATTCATAATGTCAAGGAAACAGTGAAGCACGCAGTCATTCAGGGCTCGCTCTTCCAAGAACTTGGCTACCAGTACTTTGGACCTGTGGACGGCCACAACTTAAAAGACCTGATCGAAGTATTTGAGAATGTAAAACACATAAAGGGCCCCAAAATTGTCCATGTCATTACCCAAAAGGGCAAGGGCTACCTGCCTGCCATGGACGCCCCTGAGAAATACCATGGGGTGAGTGCCTTTAATGTCAACGAAGGGGTTCAGCCCAAGTGCAGTCCATCCATTTCCTATTCCAAGGTTTTCGGGGACACCCTTATGAACCTGGCTGAAGGCAATGACAAGGTGGTGGCTGTTACCGCAGCCATGCCAACGGGAACGGGCCTTACAGGCTTCCAGAAAAAGTTTCCCAAACGAACCATAGACGTTGGCATTGCTGAACAACATGGTGTCACCATGGCAGCTGGCCTGGCCATTGAAGGAATGAAGCCCGTTGTGGCGGTTTACTCCACCTTCCTCCAAAGGGCCTATGACCAGATCCTCCATGACGTCTGTCTACAAAACCTGTCTGTTGTTTTTGCCATTGATCGGGCTGGCCTGGTGGGCAATGATGGGGAGACCCACCACGGCATGTTTGACCTGTCCTACTTGGGACACCTGCCCAACATGACGGTCTTGGCTCCTAAGAATGGGGCGGAACTGGCAGACATGCTCCGGTATGCTGTGGAAGAGCATGAAGGTCCTATAGCCATCCGTTACCCCAGGGGGAATGCTAGCACCTGTGAAGAGGTGGTTCACCCGGTGACGGTGCCAGAGCAAGTTTCCAAGGGAGACCATGGTTTGATCCTGGCCGTTGGAAAAATGGTCGACCTGGCTGAGCAAGCGGTCCTTGACCTTCAAAAGGAGGGCAAGTCTTATTCCGTAGTCAACATTCGTAAGGTCTTTCCAGTTCAAAAGCAATGGATCAGGATGAAGGCTAAGCAATACCAGCGGATTGTTACCCTAGAAGACAATACGGTGAGTGGTGCCTTCGGCGATGCGGTTTCTGCCATACTCCTTGAGTCGGATTGGCAGGGTTCCTTTAAGAAGTTGGGTCTTCCAAACCAGTTCATTGAACATGGGGATGTAAAGGCACTGTTTGAAGAGCTTGAGTTGAGTCCAGAAGGGCTTTCACAAGTGTTAAAAAGTTTGTAGGCTTGGCCTGCATGAACTATAGAAAGTAGAGAATATGGCAAAAAAACAAAGACTGGACACAGTCCTGGTTGAATTGGGCTACTTTGAGTCCAGAGAAAAGGCAAAACGCGCCATCATGGCGGGCATGGTCTTTAGCAAGGGCCAACGGATCGACAAACCGGGAACCCAGGTGGACCCAGCCATTGACTTGGAGGTCCGCGGGGCTAAACTCAAGTATGTGAGTCGGGGTGGCCTAAAGCTAGAGAAGGCTATTGAAGAGTTTGGTGTTTCTGTTGACGGCAAGACCTGTATGGACATTGGGTCCAGCACAGGTGGCTTCACCGACTGTATGCTTCAGAATGGTGCAGTCAAGGTCTTTGCTGTTGATGTCGGCACGGGTCAGCTTCACTGGAATCTCCGGCAGGACGACCGGGTGGTGGTCATGGAGCGTACCAACATCCGCCACGTGGAAATTGACCATATCGGCAGTCATGTGGACTTTGCCAGTATAGATGTTTCCTTCATATCTTTAGACAAGGTGCTTCCTGTCGCCCAAAGACTACTGACCGACGTGGGAGAGGTCGTGTTCTTGATTAAACCCCAGTTTGAAGCTGGGCGTGAACAAGTGGGCAAGAAGGGTGTTGTCAGGGATGAAAAAGTCCATATGGAAGTCCTGGAGAGAATTCTAGGTTTGGCAGGCTCTTTGGACCTACGTCTAAAGGCTTTAACCTATTCTCCAATCACAGGTCCAGCGGGTAACATTGAGTTCCTTGCTTGGGCGACTAAAGACAAGAATTGTGAGGGTGAAGCATTCGATGATAAGATATCGTCGATTGTGTCTGAAGCCCATGAAACACTTCGTAAAAAAAGTGTATAAAAAAAGAGGAAAATTCATGGTGTCGGCGAACTTTTACAAGTGATGTGCGAATTGGCACAAGCCGATCGTAAAAGGCATTCATACACATTGGGGGGATTCATTTGAAGTATTCACGTCATTCTAAAATCCTTGAGATTATTGACAATCAAGAAGTAGAAACACAAGAAGAACTTGCTAATGCTTTAAAGAAAAATGGATTTAATGTTACGCAGGCTACGGTTTCCAGAGACATCAAAGAACTACGATTAATAAAAGTGCTCACAAAAGATGGCAAGTATAAATATGCAACCATCAAGCAACAAGAAAGCGTTGTTTCAGACCGCTTCCTAAAGCTGTTCAGGGACTCAGTAATCTCCATGGATCACGCAGGTCAAATCGTTGTGATTAAGACCCTGATCGGGGCTGCAAATGCAGCGGCAGCGGCTATTGACGCCCTTGACGTTAAAGATATTGTCGGAACAATCGCCGGTGACGACACCATTTTCCTATTGGTTCGTTCCCAAGAAGACTTACATAAGGTAATGGCAGAATTTAAGAAAATGATGGCGTAAGCCATAATGAGGTAACCCATGCTTCTAGAGCTCTATGTTGAGAATTACATTCTCATCGACCAACTCCAGATTCCTTTTCAGGACGGGTTGAATGTATTAACCGGGGAAACCGGGGCAGGTAAATCCATTTTACTGGGCGCCATTGGTTTAATATTGGGCGATAAATTCAATAAGGACACCATTCAAGCTGGAAAAGACAAGGCCACCATTCAAGGAACCTTTATCCCTGGTGAAGAAGCCCAGACCTTTATGGAGTCCATAGGTCTAGATCGACAAGAGGAATACGTCGTACTCAGCCGTGAACTCTACGAAAGTGGTCGGTCAGTCCTGAGGATAAATGGCAGAATTTTTCCTAAATCAGTTGCTGCGGCTCTAGGCCAGCACCTGGTGGATATCCATGGCCAGAATGAACACCAGGTTTTACTTCGCCAGGATAGCCAGCGGAAAATACTGGACCAATTTGCCACCGCTAGTGTGGAACCCTTACTCCAAGGAATCAAAGCGTGTTATCACGAGTTAAAAGAAGCAGAACAGGCCTTACAGGCACTGGAGATGGATGAACAGGAACTTGAGCGTAAAACAGATGTTGTACGCTTTCAATTGGAAGAAATCCAAGACGCTGACTTGCAAGCAGGTGAGGACAGTGACATAGAAGGCCAATTGAAGTATCTGAAAAACTATGAGTCCATCCACCATGTTATGCAAGGGGTTCAAGAGCAAATTCACCATGACGAAGGGGTCCTGACCCAGTTGTCAGCCATGATTAGAGAGCTACAATCCATTGAGTCCTTGGACGATGATCTGGGTAAGATCAGACAGAGTTTTGAAGACCTTTATTATGGACTTGAGGGTGTGTCAGACCAAACCCGTCCCTATGTGGACGAGGCAGGGTATGACCCGGAGCAGTTACAAACCCTTGAAGAACGATATGACCTTATAGAAACCTTGAAGCGGAAGTATGGCAAAACCATTGAAGACGTAAAAGCCTATGGAGACCAGTTGCAGACCCAGTTGGAGCAACTACTGGACTACAATGAAACCGTCAGTCGACTGAGACAGGTGATCCAGGTTTCTGAGGACAAGTATGACAAGTTGGCAGACCAATTGACCTCTGCCCGCCGGTCAGCAGCCAGCCTCTTTAGACGGGATTTGCTAGACCAGCTTCAAGATCTAAATATGAAAGAAGCCACCTTCGAAGTTTCCATTGAAACGGATACGGTACGTAGGGAACATGGTAAGGACCGGATTACCTTCTTAATCGCGTCCAACCCAGGTCAACCCCTACGGGACATGAAACAGGTTGTTTCTGGGGGTGAATTGTCTCGAATTATGCTGGCAATCAAGATATTGCTCGGCAAGGGGGACGACGCCCATACACTAATTTTCGATGAAGTTGATGCAGGGATCAGTGGCATAACAGCTGCTGCCGTAGGTGACCGTTTACGTGAGATCAGCAAGACCCACCAGGTCATTTGCATAACCCACCTTCCACAAATTGCTGTGGCAGGTGCGCATCATTTATTAATAGAAAAGTCTTCTACTGATGATTCAACGAAAACCGTTGTACGACCACTTCAGACAGAAGAGCGGATCCATGAGATTGGTCGCCTGATTGGCGATGGATCCATGACTCAAACAGCTCGTGCACATGCTGAGGAACTTTTGAGACTCGCTGGGCACTTACAATCAAGCTAAATGGCATTGGGGGAATCAAGATGAATAACAAAATTCGTGTTTTGATCGTAGATGACAATCAAAACTTCTGTACCATTCTCAGTGAGCATATTGGTGAACAGCCAGACTTTGAAGTGGTAGGAATTGCGAACAATGGCCTGAAGGCAGTGGAGCAAATTCGCGAAAAGAGACCTGACATTGTTGTGCTGGATATCATTATGCCTCATCTTGATGGATTGGGTGTACTTGAAAAAGTACGTGAAATGGGTTTGATCGATGACATTAAGTTCATCATCTTGTCTGCGGTTGGCCAAGACAATATTACCCGCAGGGCCATTAATTTAGGGGCTACATACTACGTGATCAAGCCATTTGACTTTGACTTGTTTATTGACCGACTACGCCAGCTTTCTTCTTCCAAGGCCCAAGTGGCTGCTGGGGGAGAAAACGGTGTGCATGCGTCTGCTTCAACCTTAACAAGTAATTTTACTTCCCTTGAAGCTCAGATCACGGACATGATCAATCAAATTGGTGTACCACCACATATCAAGGGCTTCCAGTACCTTCGTGAAGCCATTTCCATGGTCTACCATGACGTTAACTGTTTGTCCAAGGTCACCAAGCAGATCTATCCAGGGATTGCTGAAAAGTTCTCTACAACACCTTCACGGGTGGAGAGAGCCATTCGAAATGCCATTGAGATTTCCATTGCCAGAGGAAACGAAAGTGTCATTCAGCAGTTGTTTGGCCTAACCTTAGCCAATAAAAATGGAAAGATTACCAACAGTGAGTTTATTGCCATCGTAGCAGACCGACTGCGGATGGAGAACTCTGCAACATCATAAAGTACGTAAGAAAATAAAGTAACATTAGGGAGGCTGCCATGGATTCCTACGCATTACTGCTGGAATCTGTCATCATCGTGTTCACGATGTTAGGGGTCGTTTATCGAAGGCGACGAAGACCCCTTTATTGGCATGCTCTCTTTTTTGTTTTTGTGACTGGCCTGACCTATACAACGTCGTGGACTTCGGTTTGGGATGTTCTATTGGTCATGTTTTTTGTGATCATGTCCTACAGTTTCATCTATCAGGTTCCACTGGATAGGGCTGCAGTGGGGGGGACGACCACCTATATCCTATTTACAGGTGTTCAGTTGGCCTCAACCTTCAATGAAATCTTGATGTTCAAGCACATGGTGGACTTTAGAAGGGTATTTGAAGAGGCCCATGGCTTCACCTTATTTATAGCCCTCATGACCTGTGTGGGGATTATTGCTTTTTATAACCACTCTGTATCCATTCCAAGACGTAGCTTGGGAGCCAAGGTGACCATGAAGGACCCATCCATTCGGATGAATGTCATTATTGTCTTGTTGATCTTCCTGGTGGTGACATCTAACCTGCGCTACCTCTACAGCAATTGGAGTGAGTTGTCTCAGATTTCAGGTTTGCATATTAACCTGATCCTTATGACCCTGGTGTTTGGCTTCCTCATGCTTTTCTTGATGATGATCCTCAACCGCTACCGGTTCAAAAATCAAACCCTTGGTGTTGTTCGCCAAAAAGCGGCCACGGACGCCATGACGGGTTTTCTCAACCGCGAGGCTGGCCTCCAGGCCCTGAGCAAGCAAATGCAGGTGACCAGAACAACAAGGGCACCTATGACCCTGTGTTTTGTGGACATTAACAACCTCAAGGTGGTCAATGACCGATTTGGTCACGACGAAGGGGACAACCTGATTCAAACCGTGGCAGCTACCTTTAAGCAGAGCCTCAGGGACCACGACATTGTGGCCCGTTTAGGCGGTGACGAGTTTATCATTGTCTTTGCAGGGTGTGACATGCTCCAGAGTAGAAGGGTTTGGTCTAGAATCCAGGAAAGCTTGAAGCAGCTGAACTTGACCGGTCAGCGACGCTATAGTGTGGGGGTAAGTGCTGGCTTTGTCCAGTATGATCCACAAGCCCACCGTACCATGGAAGAATTACTTGCCTGTGCAGACGAGGAAATGTACTGCCAGAAGCGGGCAATAAAGGGGAGTAGACTGGCGGAAAACCCTTCCATTTTCCAAGGTAAACAGTTATAATAATAGTATTGTTCTGCAAACGCCTAGGCGTTTCTTGTTTGGCTTTTGGTCAGACGTGTATATATTTGATAAAGGGGTAATTATCAATGGTGGGTACTTCAGCAGCGTTTCTCAATTATTTGGAATATGACCGCAAGTTGTCTCAGAATACGCTGGAGTCTTATAAAAGAGACCTGCGCCAGTTCGTGACTTACTTGACGGACAACGGTATTGAGAAGTTCGCAGAGGTCGCTGAAGGCACCATGATGACTTACCAACTCCACATGCAGAATCAGGGGAAATCACCTGCAACGGTGTCGCGCAACCTGGCGACACTCCGGAACTTTTTTGGTTGGATGTTTGAAGAGGGTCATATTGACGCCAATCCAACTCGAAAACTCACTGCACCGAAAACTGAACGCAAGATGCCATCCGTCCTTTCTCTTGAAGAAGTCGACCGGCTCTTGAGTCAGCCAGATGTTGAGTCAGCAACAGGGGCACGGGACCGTGCCATGCTGGAGTTACTCTATGCTTCTGGAGTCCGCGTTTCGGAAATGGTGAAGCTGGATATGCAAGACGTGAATACTTCGCTGGGCTACATTCGCTGTAGAAATGAACGGGGTAAAGACCGTGTCATTCCTGTAGGTAAGATGGCCAGAGAAGCCCTTGAGAACTATGTGTCCTCTGCCCGTGACAATCTTGTGAAAGAAGAGTCACCAGCTCTTTTCGTCAACTATTATGGAAAGAGATTGACCCGGCAGGGATTTTGGAAAATTGTCAAACGATATACGCTGTCAGCTCAAATTGACAAGCAAATTACACCGCATACGTTGCGACATTCTTTTGCAACGCATCTGATTCAAAACGGAGCAGACCTCAAGTCTGTTCAGGAAATGCTTGGTCATTCTGATATATCAACAACACAGATGTATATGGAACTGAGCCGAAATCGTATTCAGGAAGTTTATCAAAAAGCGCATCCGAGAGCTTAGCGATGCGACGCTCCCGGCGCTTATGTATGAAGGAGGGGATGTGTATGACAAATCGTGTCATCCTATTCGTTATGGACAGCGTTGGTATTGGCGCATTACCTGATGCAGAGAAATTTGGTGACGTAGGTGTAAATACCTTAGGAAATATCGCAAAGCAATCAGAAACGTTCAATATTCCAAATCTGGTGAAACTGGGTGTTGGGAATATTGAAGGTCTTGATATGCTGCCAAAGGAAGGCAATCCTATCGGAGCATTTGGTCGATCAGGTGAGAAATCCAATGGTAAAGATACAACAACAGGTCACTGGGAAATTGCAGGACTTTATATTGATGAGCCCTTCCAAACCTACCCAAATGGGTTCCCGGAGCGGATTATCAAAGCGTTTGAAGAACAAACAGGTAAAAAAGTATTATGTAACTTGCCATATTCCGGTACAGACGTAATCGTTGATTATGGTGAGGAACACATGAAGACTGGCAATCCAATCGTGTACACGTCGGCGGACAGTGTATTCCAGATTGCAGCTCATGAAGAAGTCGTTCCATTGGACGAACTGTACAAGATGTGTGAAATTGCGCGGGAATTACTCCGTGGTGAAGATCAAGTAGCCCGAGTAATTGCTCGACCTTTCCTAGGTGAACTAGGAAGCTTTGCACGTACAGCAAACAGAAGGGATTATTCCTTAAAGCCTTTCAACAAGACTGTTCTTGACCATGCCAAAGAGGCTGGGTTAGACGTACAGGCTGTTGGAAAAATTGTTGATATCTTCGATGGAGAAGGGATCACAGAGGATATCCACACCAAATCCAATATGGATGGTGTCGATCAAACCATTGCTTATTTGAAGTCTGATTCCAAGGGAATCATTTTCACAAACCTGGTTGATTTCGACGCTAAGTTTGGCCACAGACGAAATGTAGCAGGCTACCGCCAAGCGATTGAAGAACTAGATGCTCGTATCCCAGAGATACTTGAGAATCTCAAAGATGATGACATCATTATCTTCACAGCTGACCACGGCAATGACCCAACCTATAAGGGAACGGACCATACGAGAGAGTATGTGCCTCTTCTTGTATATGGTAAGCAGGTCAAAGCGGGTGCAGCAATTGGCACACGTACTACATTTGCAGACATGGCAGCAACCGTTGCAGATTTGTTGGGTATTCAGGCACCAGAACACGGTGAGAGCTTTAAGTCCATAATCCTGAAATAAGAACATGAGGTGAACCATGGAAAATCTACTACAGAAAATCAATGAGTCTACAGAGTTTCTGAAGTCACAGTTTGATTTTGCCCCAGAAGTGGGTCTGATTCTAGGCTCCGGTCTGGGTATTCTAGCGGATACCATCGAAAATCCTATCAAGATCCCTTATGAAACGATTCCAAACTTCCCAGTGTCAACTGTGGAAGGCCATGCGGGTCAGTTCGTTGTGGGTGACCTTGAAGGTCGTAAGGTCATTGCTATGCAAGGCCGATTCCACTACTACGAAGGCTACACCATGTCAGAAGTAACATTCCCAGTACGGGTTATGGCTGCTCTAGGCGTGAAAAACCTTCTAGTAACCAATGCTGCAGGTGGCGTGAACACAGCATACATCCCTGGGGACCTAATGCTGATTACAGACCACATTAACTTTGCAGGTACAAACCCACTGATCGGTAAAAACTACGATGAGTTGGGCCCACGTTTCCCAGACTGTTCAGAAATCTACAACAAGGACCTGAACGACAAGGTCAAGGAAATTGCCAAGAAGCTGAACCTTCGTATGCAGGAAGGTGTTTATATGATGAACTCCGGTCCTACCTATGAGACGCCTGCAGAAGTTCGCATGGCACGTATTATTGGCGCAGACGCTGTAGGCATGTCTACAGTAACTGAAGCCGTAGTTGCCCGCCATGCTGGCATTAAAGTAACAGGTATTTCTTGCATTACCAACATGGCTGCTGGTATTCTTGACCAGCCGCTACACCATGGTGAAGTTGTTGAAACTGCCAACATGGTAAAGAAAGCATTTATGGAGCTGGTACGTCACGTTGTACCGGTACTAAAGTAAATACCAATCCACGGATTGTTCACAGTACTCTGAGAAGTCGCTGTGATGGAGAACCCGGGTCCTATGGGCCCGGGTTCAACTTGTTTATGTTCCATAAGAAAATGAAAGTGAGGACTTCGCCATGCGAATGTACGATATTATCACGAAAAAACGTGACGGAATGGAATTAACTACTGAAGAAATTCAATTCTTCATTAAAGAATATACAGCTGGTAATGTGCCAGACTACCAGGCTTCAGCCCTGCTGATGGCCATTTTCCTACAGAAAATGAACACAAGAGAAACCGTTGACCTAACCCATGCCATGATGAACTCTGGTGACGTGGTTGACCTGTCTGCTATCCATGGTATTAAGGTAGACAAGCATTCCACTGGCGGTGTTGGTGATACAACGACGCTCATCCTTGCGCCTCTGGTTGCCAGCTGTGGTGTACCCGTGGCTAAAATGTCTGGTCGTGGCCTAGGCCATACCGGTGGTACCCTGGACAAGTTAGAGTCCATTGACGGCTTTAAGATTGAAGTGGCCATCGATGACTTCATTGACGCTGTGAACGAACACAAGATTGCAGTAATTGGCCAAACTGCTAACATTGCTCCGGCAGACAAACTCTTGTATGCCCTCCGTGATGTTACTGCAACTGTAGACAACATTTCTCTTATTGCAGGTTCCATTATGTCCAAGAAGCTGGCAGCAGGTTCTGACGCCATCGTTCTTGACGTAAAGTGTGGCTCTGGTGCCTTTGTAAAGACGTATGAAGCAGCGGTTGAGTTGGCTGAAGCCATGGTTGACATTGGTAACAACATGGAGAGAAACACCATTGGTGTTATCACTGACATGGAGCAGCCTCTGGGCATGGCCATTGGTAATGGTCTAGAGGTCAAAGAAGCCATTGACACCCTAACAGGCAAGGGCCCTGCGGACCTTACGGAGTTGGTATTGGTTCTTGGTGCCAACATGGTTCTTCTGGGCGGTGCTGCAAGCACTTATGATGAAGCCAGAAGCCTTGTTGAAAGCAAGTTAAAGAATGGTGAAGCCTTTGACAAGTTTAAGGAGTTCATTTCTATCCAGGGTGGAAATCCAGCGGTCGCAGACGATCCGTCTCTTCTACCACAAGCTGCCATCGTTCGAGACATTCTTGCTCCTCAGGATGGTTATGTTGAAGCCATGAAGTCTGACGACGTGGGTATAGCCTCTTTGATTATGGGTGCAGGCCGTGCAACCAAGGAAGACGTCATTGACCTTTCTGCAGGGATTATTCTTAAGAAAAAAGTTGGCGACCAGATCAAGAAGGGCGAAGCCATTGCTACCTTCTACACAAGCACAGAAGAGAAGTTTAAAGCAGGTGAAGAACGCTTCATGGAAGCCATCACCTTCTCAACAGCTCCTGTGTCACCTCGTCCTCTCATTAAAGCCATTGTGTCTAAAGATGGTGTGAAAAAGTTCTAGTAGGCTCTAGCGTGACTGCAAGACCTTCGGATTTAAAGCATAAACGAGGCTCTTAAGTTTAATTCCAAACTAGAATAATAGAGCCTATGTAGAGCTCTTTACAATTATTGAATGTGAATCCCATTGTTTGCCTAACTGCAGACAATGGGATTTTTTCATGCGTGAAGATAGGCTACAATTTCATAACGTTCACCATCCATTCGTTATGGAGGCAAAGAAGGGGGTATAGACAAGATAAGTTATACATACTGTTACATATCTATTTATTGGGAGGCTTACATAATGAGAGAACAGGAAATCAAACAAGTAAAACAGGCAATCCTAAATGAAATTGAAGGTTACGAATTCTATAAAATGGCCATGAAAGAGGCCAAATCTCCCCAAGTAAAGGACGCCTTTAAAATGCTTGCCGATGAGGAACTCAAGCATGTGGAATGGCTCCAAGAGTACTTTGATAAACTGAAAAATGGAGAAGAGGACGACTATCAACTTTCCACCATGCCCAATCCACCGTCACCTGGCATTTTCAAGTGGGACACCGTAGACAGAGACAATGCCGGAATCGCTGTTTCCGTATTTGGCATTGGTATGCAGATGGAGAAGAGCTCAGTAGCCTTTTATAATGAGGCAGCCAAGGCCACAGACCATCCAGAAGCCAAGCGCTTGTATGAAATCTTGGCCAAGTGGGAGCAAACCCATTATGAGCAGTTTGCCAATGAGTTTGACAACCTACAAAAAGAGTGGTGGAGTGAGCAGGGCTACGCTCCTTATTAAACCATATGATCTTTAGGGCGTCCAAAGTACACACGGACGCCCTTTGTCTTCTATACCTGTGACAAGACAGCTGTTCATGGTCTAGGCAATGGCAGTTGATCCCCATAGAAAGGAGTGACCAGTTATGGATCAAAATAATAATCCTATACAGAAAGAACAGGAAGAAAAGGAACAAGTTCTGAAAATAAGGGACAAGGAATCCGTAGATTTTGTCATTGAAGATCCTAAGGCAGACCAACACCTACGGTCAAAAAACGTTTCAGGCTTTTTTATTACTTTGATCATGGTTCTCCTGATTGTAGCCCTGCCCATGTTTATGATCTTTGAAAACTATTACTCTACCAAGTCCATTAAAGAGCTTGAAGGCTGGTATGCAGGACGGTTGGTCTATCAGACAGCAGAGAACGATCCAGAAGGCGTCTATGACGACTTCCCCAGATACCTGGTGGCCGGGACCATTCCCGTTGTTGTGGAAGTTACTCAAACAGAAGAGGGTTTTGGTAACCTCCAGGTCTACGACGTGGACAAGGAAGCCATCGATATTAATTACACCATATGGATTGAAGACAACAAGCTCATGGGTGAGCCCGTGGAAGGCAAACGGAATATTCAGACCCGTCTGGACCTATTTGGCGACGTCAATCGCCGTAACCAATCCAATGACATCGTAGGCTCATTGGGAATTAAAGACCTACAAAATAATGTGATTGCCATCTTCAATATGGAACTGGACAAAAAAGAGGGTGATCCGTCCCAGCTATCCTTGCAACCTATTTCGGTGGAAGAAGGTAGTTCAGAAGCTGAACAGTCTGCCGGTATAGGTGGCGTATGGTTTGACACAGCCCAGACCAAGGGCTTGCGGTTTGCCATTGTCAACAAGGGGTCCGTGATCGACCCCCTCAAGGGCAACCGTATCCTCTTTGAACAGGAAAGTTTTATCCTCTTTTTCTTAGACAATGAGTATGAAGTGATTCCCTACCGGATAGACGGAGAAAAAATTGAGATCGAGGCGACCTATCTATTTACAAAGGGTGGACAAATCCTTGTAAATGCTGAGGATGGTACCTGGCTCATAGACGAGTCCATTTTTGAAGGCCACCCCATGATCAAAGTCAAACTAGGTGAGCTGGAAAAAAGCGATATCAGTAAGGCAATTGAGATCAAGGGCAAGGGCCTCATCGATAGAACCAGTGGACGGGTCATTACCCTCAGCTTGACCCTAGTCGACGGAGACCTCAAACGTCAATACGACTTGATCTTAGAAAAACTGCGCTATTAATGGAATCAAACGTCCCTAAGACCACCCAAAGTGGACCTGGTCTTAGGGATTTTTTTCTGGATCACCGGGTTTTGCTGTATAATGGAGGAGAGCGTATTGGAGGGGACCATGTTCTGTAGTATAATAGAAAACGGCGCGCAATTGACGGCCTGGATGAAGTCCCATACTGGACTGTATGACTTTGTGAAGGCCCTACAAGACATCCATGAGGAAACAGACTACCGCTTTTATATCGTCGGTGGTTTTGTTCGTGATTGGGTCTTGGGTGGTCACTCCATGGACCTGGATATTGCCGTTGAGGGGGACATTCGAAAGGTCATGGCTTCATTGTCGGAGTCCTGCGAACTGGAGTACACCTACTATGAACGGTTTAAGACGGCAACCTTTATCCTAACCGAAGGGACTGTCGACCTGGTCACCTGTAGAAGTGAGTCCTATTCCTTTGACGGAGCCCTTCCCACGGTTTTCAGTGGTAATATTGAAGACGATTTAGCCAGGAGAGATTTTTCAGTCAACGCCTTGGCCATTGATCTGTGTCAGGAGCCCTGGAAAATCTGTGGCCTAGACGCCAGTGTGTCAGACCTGGAACGAAAGACCATCCGTGTCTTACATAATCGTAGTTTTCAGGAAGACCCCACAAGGCTCTTTCGGGCGGTTCGTTATAAGAACCGACTGGGCTTTACCTATGAGGCAGTTACACTGGACCTGATCCACCAGGCTGTTGAAAAAGGATACCTTAGAAACATCAGTGCAGACCGCATTCTTCAGGAACTATCCAAAATCCTCAAAGAAGGCAAGTCCTTTGACATCCTTGAGGACCTGGTTGCCCTGGGGATAGACAAATGGATACTCCCTGATCTTCAATTGCCACAAGTCTTGAAAAGAGCCCTTAAAAACATGGAAGGTCTAGAGTTGACCTTTATCGAGGACACCGAGTCCTTTGACCCTGTTGAACTACGCATGTTGACCATCCTCTATTACAACACGGATCGGGCATGGCGTTTTGTAGAGCGGTTCCGACTTTCGAGACGGTTTGCCAATATGATTGAAGACTTGACCACCCTGGTGGACCAAGTGAAATCCATACAATCTAGCATTCAAAATGCAGAAGTGTACCACCTGCTACACAAGGTTCCTGACGAGGTATTGTTTGTCCTCTATCTCTGTACGGACCATATGTTGGTGAAGAATATCATTGAGCGTTATTACATTAAACTGAAAGACCAAAAGAATGTCATTTCAGGTAATGACTTAAAAGAGTTAGGTGTGTCCAGCGGTCCTCAAATGCGGACCCTTTTGTCCAAGGTCTTTAAGGGCCTGCTCAACGGTGAGATAAACGACCGGACAGAAGCTTTGGAATACCTCAACCGATACATAGAAAAGGACTAGGTATGTCGTATAAAATTTCCATCGATGCCTTTGAGGGTCCATTTGATCTCCTGATCCACCTGATCCAGATCAATGAAGTGGATATCTACAATATCCCGATCCATGAAATCACACAACAATATATGGAGTACATGGAGGGGATTGACCGCCTGGACATGGACACCGCCAGTGAGTTCATCGTCATGGCAGCGACACTGCTGGAAATTAAGTCGAAAATGCTCTTGCCCCAGCATGAGGACGAGTCTATCTTCTTGCAATTTGACATGGAAGACCCTCGGGAAGACTTAGTGCGTAAGCTGGTCGAGTACAAGCAATACCGTGAAGCTGCCGGCTTTTTAAGGGACAGGGAAGACATTTATAGCAAGGCCCACTACAAGGAACAAGAGGACCTTGCCCCCTATGTTCGCCAAGTGACCAAGGAAGAACTCAACCAAGGGCTTGAAGCTGAACTCCTTGTGGAAGCTATCAAGCGGGTTCTGAGAAACATAGATAAGGAAGACGGCAGTCGTAAGGGCTTTTTCCACAAGCTCCAGCGGGACCTCTTTACAGTTGACGAGAAAATGTCAGCCATCCGGGACAAGCTGTCCGCCTTCAAGCAGTTTTCATTTCGGTCGCTCTTTTCAGAAGAAGTCACTAAAAACGAGGTAATCGTTACCTTCTTAGCCCTACTGGAAATGCTGAAACTCAAAGAAATAACACTAAAACAAGAAAAAACATTTGGCGAAATCCAACTGATTCGTCGATTTGAAGCCACCGGGAGTGAGATATATGGAGAAGCGACGAGCTAAGTCAATCATAGAGTCCATGCTATTTGTCTGGGGAGAACCCTTGTCCTTGGGCAAGATCGCATCGGTCCTAAAAAAGCCTGCCAAGGAAACCCGGCTATATATTGAAGAGTTGGCCATGGAATATGAGACCCAGGAAAGGGGTTTTCGTATTGTTGAAGCCAATCGGACCTACCAGTTGAGCACGTCCAACGACAACCATCCCTATCTGGAGTCCCTTTGTACACAGACACGGAGTAAGGGCCTGAGCCAGTCTTCTTTGGAAATCCTGGCCATTATCGCCTACAAGCAACCCATTACCCGGGCTGAGATCGAACAGGTGAGGGGGGTTAAATCAGAAAAACCCTTGTCCACTTTGATCGACAGGGACTTGGTGGAGGAAAAGGGACGACTGGAGAAAATCGGACGTCCAATCGTTTATGGCACAACCAATACCTTCCTGACGGCCTTTGGTTTTAAATCCCTGAGAGAACTGCCAGATATAAAGGACTTCCATAATATCGAGTTCCTCATGCAGGTGAAGCTGGAAGACCCACAAGTAAATGAAAAAGTAGAGGCCTAAAATGAGGTTACAAAAATACATCGCCCTCTGCGGGGTGGCTTCCAGAAGAAAAGCTGAAGCCCTAATAGCAGAGGGGAAGATTCAAGTCAACGGGATAACCGTTTACGAAATGGGTGTCAAGATAGATCCGGAAAAGGACCGGGTCTCTTTTAATGGAAAAGACATTCAGCCTGAGTCTGAAAAACAATACATCCTACTCAACAAACCAACCGGCTATGTGACCACCATGAAGGACCAGTTTGACCGGCCCACGGTCACGGACCTGGTGGCGGACATAGCAGAACGGGTCTACCCTGTAGGACGCCTGGACTACAACACCTCAGGCCTCCTCATCATGACCAATGACGGCGACTTCGCCAACCAGATCATGCACCCCAGTCGCCATGTGGACAAGACCTACATTGCCAAGGTAAAAGGCGTTCTAGAGTTCTCTTCCCTGATGCGGTTACGCGAGGGGATTGACATAGGTAATTACACAACGGCTCCGGCCCAAGTGGACGTGATGAAAAAGCACATGGACTATACGATTGTTGAAATCACCATACATGAGGGCAAAAACAGACAAATTCGCCGTATGTTTGACGCGGTGGACCACCCAGTATTGTCTTTGAAGCGCATCTCCATTGGAAAAATTGCTTTGGGTGACTTGGAAGTTGGTAAGTGGCGTCATTTGAAGGCCAGTGAGCTGGCCAGCCTCCGTAAGGAAAGCGGGAAAGGAAAGACCTCATGATTGAAGTAAAACAGACGACCTTGGAGATCTTTGAGGCTGCCAAGGCTTTAATGAAGAAAAATGACATGGACGGGAACCTGGTGATTGACCGCTTGGACCAGTCCATGGTCTTAATGGATAGACAGCTGGTTTTGGGTTTTGGATCATTCACTCGCCAAGACCAATTAGCCTTCCTAGACACTTTGGTTCTCAGTGACCAGCGTCTGTGGAAGTCCATGGGGGACGGTCTAGTCAAAGCCATGCTCAATATGATGGACTTACGGGGCGTCAAAGAGGTCTATGTCCTGGCGTCGCCATCTACCCAGGGCCATTATGAGGATATTGGTTTTGTAGGATCAGACATGGTTCCAGACAAACTCAAGGGACTGGTAGACATGCCTGTCTATGCCAAGGACCAGACCATCATGATGGAAACCCGGTTGCCAGAGTTTTTTGACACAGCATGTCGATCAAAAAAGTAATCCGTAACATGGAATGAAGAAAAGGGAAGTAGAGCGTCATGAGAAGAATTGCGTCAGTTGTGAAATTGGCTAAGATCATATTAGAGAAGTACGTCTTTGAAGGGATGACCGTGGTGGACGCTACGGCAGGGAATGGCCATGACAGTGCCTACTTTAAAGAAGTAATTGGTCCTGAGGGCCACTTATATTGTTTTGATGTGCAGGAAACAGCTCTTGCAGCTACTGCCAACCGCTTGGAAGAGGCTGGTCTCAACCATAATGTTACCCTGGTCCATGACGGCCATGAAAACTTAAAGGACCATGTGGCCCAGCCTGTGGATATGGTCATGTACAACTTGGGTTACCTACCCAAGCACGACAAGACCAAAACCACCCTACCCCACACGACACTGGAAAGTGTCAACCAGGCCATGGACCTCATTAAGGTTCGTGGAGCCGTTTGTATCGTGGCTTATCCAGGCCATCCGGAAGGGGCTGAGGAGAAGGCGGTCCTAGACCAGTTTGTCAGAACCATTGACCAAAAGAAATTTGATGTACTGAAAAGTGAGTTTATCAATCAGATCAATAACCCACCGGTTTTATATATCATTGAAAAGAGGTAAGTATGCGTATATTGGTAACCAACGATGATGGCATCCAGGCCCTGGGCCTGTCCACCCTAGTGAAGACCCTAGCCAAAAAGCATGATGTCTATGTTGTGGCGCCCTATAGACAGCAGAGTGCCAAGAGCCATGCCATTACAGTCAACCAGCCCCTTATGGTCCACCGGTTGAACTTGTATCCGGAAGCGAAAATGTCAATTGCCGTGGAAGGTACACCGGTAGACTGTGTGAAGATCGCCGTGGAACGTTTGATGGATCTACCACCGGACGTGGTCCTGTCAGGTATTAATGACGGGCCCAACCTGGGTAATGACGTCCTTTACTCGGGAACGGTTGCAGCAGCAGTGGAGGGTAGCTTCTACAATATCCCTTCGATTGCCCTGTCCCTATGTGGACGAAGGGAAAAGGGATATGGCTTTGGTGCAGACTATATACTCAACCACCTGGAGCAAATGTTGGAGATTGACCTGCCCTTGCATACGGCCTTGAATGTCAACTTCCCTGTGTTACCAGCAGAAGAGATCAAGGGTACCAAGGTGACTATTCTGGGCCTACGTTTGTATGACAACACTTTTGAGCACCGATTGACACCCCATGGGGACGAGTATTACTGGTTGGCAGGTGAGCCCAAAGACCTGGACCAGCCGGACGAGTCTGACATCCATGCGGTGGCCGATGGCTATGTGAGTGTGACGCCAGTCCGTTTTGACTTCAACAATCATGACGCCCTGCGGGCCGTAAAAGCGGGATTTGAAGGCTAAGTTGAAAAACCGTAAATATACACAAGGAAACAGGCACTTTTGTGCCTGTTTTTGCTATTTTATGCGGGTGTTGCCTAGTACCTGGTGCTAAAAACACTTGATTTGCAAGTGGAGCGGGGGGATATTGCGTGTGGGTGTCGGATTTTATAGGTTTTTGCCACCTCCTGCAAGATTGATTTGGCCATGTTGTAAGATGGGTCTTGTAAAAAGTACACAAAGAGAATGGTCGATTTTATGGCTGGTTTTGTATACATTTGTACAAGTCTAACAGGCCAAGCGGGTCTCCGGGAGGTAAGGCTTTGACATTTCATGAATATCAGAGAAAAAAGATAAAAATGCCAGGGGTGAAAGCGTTGGTATTACAGGGTTTCAGAGGTCGGAAGATCTTGTATACACTATAATCGCATGCACATCATGGATTGTATGCAATCATACCAACACTAGATCATGCCATTGTTCTAAAATACGAATTGCAAGTCAACTTGCACGTGAAAACGTTTCCGTGATGTTTCTGAAATTTCACTTGCAATTGCCTTTGACTGTGCTATTCTATACACGAACAGTTGCTAAGGGAGGTCGTCGCTTTGAATAATAAACGTGAAAACATCGAAGTGAAAGTAAATAAAGCATGGTGTAAGGGCTGTGGCATCTGCATCGCATTTTGCCCCAAACAAGTCCTTGGTTTAGATGACAATGACAAGATCGAAATGCTTGATCCAGAGAACTGCATTAAGTGTGGTCAGTGTGAACTACGCTGCCCGGATTTCGCAATTTACCTAGGGGAGAAAGAATAATGAGTGAAAAAATCGTAAAACTACTTTCCGGTAATGAAGCCTGTGTGGAAGGTGCACTATATGCAGGTATGAAGTTCTATGGTGGTTACCCAATTACACCATCTACTGAAATCGCTGAAGTAAGTGCAGCGAAACTGCCAAAGGTTGGCGGTAAGTTTATTCAAATGGAAGACGAAATCGCTGGTATCGCAGCGGCTATCGGCGGTTCAATCGCTGGTCTAAAGTCAATGACTGCTACGTCTGGCCCAGGTTTCTCTCTAAAGCAGGAAAACCTTGGTTACGCAGCTATCGCTGAGATTCCACTGGTTATTATTAACGTTATGCGTGGTGGCCCATCTACTGGCCTACCAACTGCAACGGCACAGGGTGACGTTATGCAGGCAATGTGGGGTACACACGGTGATCAC
Source organism: uncultured Peptostreptococcaceae bacterium (assembly GCA_964342805.1). GTDB lineage: Bacteria > Bacillota > Clostridia > Peptostreptococcales > Acidaminobacteraceae > CAYFHQ01. The sequence goes on from CAYFHQ010000018.1 coordinate 28,948, forward strand.
CCAGTGATTGCACTTTGCCCAGCGTCTGTTACAGAGACATTCTACGAAACTGTACGTGCGTTTAACCTTGCTGAAAAATACAGAACACCTGTTATCGTACTGACTGACGAAGTTGTAGGTCACATGCGTGAAAAGGTGGAGTTCCCAGCTCCTGGTGAACTTGAGGTATACGACCGTCTGAAGCCTGGCGCTGGTGATGATTACCTGGCCTACAAGGTTGAAGAGGGTGACATCGTTCCAAAGATGGCTGCTTTCGGTGAAGGCCACCGTTACCACATCACGGGTCTATTCCATGATGAAACGGGCTTCCCATCAAACAGCTCTGAAAATGCAGAATTCATGCTTGATCGCATGTTGAATAAAATTGACCATAATCTGGATGATATCCTATCAAACGAAGAATACATGACAGAAGACGCTGAGCACCTGATCATTTCTTACGGATCAACTGCACGTTCCGCGCGTTCTGCAGTAAAGTCTCTTCGTGCTGAAGGTCACAAGGTTGGTCTTTTCCGTCCAATCACTCTATGGCCATACCCAGTAGCTCGTACGCTAGAACTGAGCGAGCAAGTGAAGTCTGTTACAGTTGTAGAACTGAACAAGGGTCAAATGGTTCGTGAAGTAGAGCGTGTTGTGAAGAGCAACGCTACGGTTGAGCACTTTGGTCGTGCAAATGGTGAAGTCCTAATGCCTTCCGAAATCGTAGAAAAGATCAAGGAGGTAATGCAAAATGCATAGTCAACTAGTTGATCAGTTTTTCCGTCAGGATCGCCTGCCACATATATGGTGTCCGGGTTGCGGTCATGGTATAATTATGAGAGCCATGGTAAAAGCTATTGAAGCCATGGGTTGGAATAAAGACGAGGTAGTTGTTGTTTCTGGTATCGGTTGTTCTTCTCGAGCGCCAGGTTACCTGGACTTCAATACCCTACACACGACGCACGGTCGTGCACTGGCATTTGCTACAGGCGTTAAGCTGGCAAATCCAAATCTGAAAGTAATCGTTGTTTCCGGTGACGGTGACGCATCTGCAATCGGTGGTAACCACCTGATCCACGCTGCTCGTCGTAACATCGACATCACAACGATTGTATTCAACAACAACATTTACGGTATGACTGGTGGACAGTACTCACCAACGACTCCGACAAACGAAAAAGGTACAACTGCACCACACGGTAACATTGATATGCCGTTTGACATTGCACATCTTGCAGCTTCTGCAGGTGCAACGTATGCAGGCCGTACAACTGCTTTCCATGCAACACAAATGGAAAAGATGATCACTAAGGCTATGGCTCACAAAGGTTTCTCCCTAGTGGAAGCAATCTCTGTTTGCCCAACATACTACGGTAGAAAGAACAAAAAAGGTTCTGTTGTAGATATGATGACATGGCTGAAGGACAGCTTCATTGACGTGAAGGTTGCTGACAAGCTTCCAGAAGAGAAGAAGGCTAGCAAACTACTGATGGGCGAGTTCAAGTGTGTAGAAGCTCCAGAATACACAGAACAGTACCAGCAGATCATCGATCGTTTTGCGGAGGACAAGTAATATGAACCATTTAGAGTTGAGACTATCCGGATCTGGTGGTCAGGGTCTGATCACTGCAGGAATCATCCTAGCAGAAGCAGCACTTCTTGACGGAAAGAACGCAATCCAGTCACAGTCCTACGGTCCTGAAGCCCGTGGCGGCGCAAGTAAAGCAGAAGTTATCATCAGTGGTGATGATATTGATTTCCCTAAAGTACAGGCGCCAGACCTCGTTCTAGCGCTTACACAAGTTGCCAGCGATAAATACCTGACTTCCGTAAAGGAAGACGGCATTGTCGTAGTCGATGATAAAATTGAGTTGCCAGCAGACCTGAAGGCTAAGAAGATTGTTAAGGTTCCTATTCTTCGAACGGCTACAGATGTAATTGGCAAATCAATTGTTGCGAATATTATCGCTCTGGGCCTGATCGCTGAACTGACAGGTGCAGCTTCCAAGGAAAGTGTAGAGAAGGCAGTTCTAAGCCGTGTTCCTAAGGGAACTGAGGAACTGAACAAGGCTGCACTAGAGGAAGGTTTCAAGCTGGCTCAAAATCAATAATACGACAGTAGTCGAAATCATTGATAAGGAGTGGCTATATGATGGACTCAAATAATGACCTGCTGAAGCGGATTGAATCCAACTACTTCAAGCTCAGTAAGGGTCAAAAGAGAATTGCCGACTATATTTTCGAAAACTATGACAAGGTTGCCTTTATGACTGCGTCGACCCTCGGGGATATTGTTGGTGTGTCAGAATCTACGGTTGTGCGCTTTGCCAACGCCCTAGACTATGACGGATACCCAAAACTGCAAAAGGGCTTACAGGAGTCCATTAAAACGAAGCTAACCACCGTGCAACGTTTTGAAATGTCAAAGGACCTGGACCTTGGGGAGAGTACCCTCAAGAAGATCATGTCCTCAGACATTGACAATGTGCGCAAAACCATTGATTTAATTGACGAGTCAGTGGTCAGTGAAATTGTTAGTAAGGTACATGACGCAAAAAAGGTCTATATCCTAGGCCTGAGATCTTCATCTGTACTGGCAAACTACCTGGGTTTTTATATGAACTTCATTGTGGATGATCTATTGATTATTCCCCAGGGACCCAACGAGGCGTTTGACCAGCTCATTAACATTTCTGAAAATGACCTCTTGATCGTTATTTCCTTCCCACGATATTCGAAGAGAACCTTCGACGTGGTGAAGTTCGCCAAAGAGCAAGGTGCAACAATTGTAGGGATCACAGACAGTAATATGTCTCCTCTCAGTCAAGTTGTGGACCACTGCATGTACGCGAAGTATAATATGAATACGTTTATTGATTCATTGGTGGCACCCATGAGTCTATTAAACGCCTTGATCATAAGCCTCGGTATTAACGAAAAAGACCGGGTGGAGGAGAAGTTTAGACGACTTGAGTCCATTTGGGATGAGTATAATATCTATGATCAGAAGTAAGGTATGTATCGATGAATCGATATTCCAACCCAGCTGCTTGCAGCTGGGTTTTACTTGTCTTTATATAGAAAAGGGCCAGCAAAATTGCCCTGTGGTTAGGTTTATTGTCCGCTGCAGGTAGTTTTGTCATCCTTTTTCAACTCTCTTGTTATGACAAGTGATGTAAGATATAATTGATAGGTTAAAAGACAAAAACGGGGAGTGAAAGTATGCGTCACATTCAATTGGCAATCGATGGACCTGCAGGGTCTGGTAAGAGTACGATTGCGAAAATTCTAGCAAAAAGATTAGGTATCACGTATTTGGACAGTGGAGCCATGTACCGCATTGTTACACTGGAGGTTTTAGAAAGAAAGATTGATTTCGAAAGTAGACCAGCTATTGAAGCCCTACTGGACGAACTGGTGATCGAGTTTGATAAGGACAAAATTTACGCTAACAGCAAGGATGTCACCCTACAGATTCGTGAGCCAAGGATCAATGAAAACGTCTCTAAGATCGCCGCTATGGGCTTTATACGAATTGATATGGTCAAACGACAGCAAGATATTGCTGGAGAACTATCAATAGTCATGGAAGGCCGAGACATTGGCACAAAAGTGTTGCCTAATGCTACAGATAAAGTATTCTTGACCGCATCAATCCATGAAAGGGCCGTGAGACGCCACAAGGAGTCCCTTGAGAAGGGCTTTACCATGACCCTAGAGGAAATAGAAGCGGATATTGCCCGGCGGGACAAGATCGACAGCGAGCGTGAAGAATCACCTCTGATTCAGGCGGACGACGCCGTCTTGGTTGACACGACAGGTAAGAGCATTGATGAGGTTGTAGAGGAAATTCTACAGCTTGTTAAGGGGAAATAAATGGAGCGTATGGTGAAGGGTATCATCCGGTGGCTGATTAAGATGTTTTATGTGTTCCTCTTCCGCGTGGAAGTGAGGGGCATTGAAAACTGGCCAGTGGGCCAAGGGAAGATTATTTGTGCCAACCATATTAGTCAGCACGATCCCGTAGTAATCGGCGCCATGGCACCTGAGTATTTGAAGTTCATGGCCAAACATACCATCTTCAAATTTAAACCTTTTGAAATATTTCTTCGTTTTGCAGGAGGTTTTCCTGTAAATCGTGACAAGAATGACTTGAAGGCCATTAAAACGGCCATGCGGGCAGTGAAAGACGACATGGGTGTTTTGATTTTTGCTGAAGGTACGCGAAACTATACCACAACACCCCTTGAGGTGAAGGCAGGAGTAGCCATGATCGCTATTAAGTCCAAGGTACCTATTTTACCAGTGACCGTGGACTCTACCTATAAGTTGTTCTCTAAAATCATTATCACGGTCCATCCAGCCATTCGTTTTGAAGACCTGGAAGGCCAGAAACTTAGCAACGAAGAGTACCAAGAGATTTCTCAAGGAATCATGAATGACATTTACAGTCATTTGGACTTATATAAAGGAAGACAGAAATCATGATTGTGGAAGTTGCCAAACATGCCGGTTTTTGTTTCGGCGTAGAGCGTGCCTTAAAAATGACAGAGGAACTCAGTGAAAGCAAGGCTCTTGTGACCCTGGGCCCCCTGATCCATAATGAGCAAGTCGTAGATAAACTGGAGGACAAGGGTGTCTATGCAGTGAAGACTGTCCAAGAGGCCAGCGGGCATGCCATGATTGTGCGGTCCCATGGGGCACCGAAATCTGTGTTTTTAGAAGCGGAAAAAACGGGTATTGATCTGGTGGACGCCACATGTCCATTTGTGACAAAAATCCATAAAATAGTACAGGAGCAAGCAGCTGCTGGACGACAAATCATTATTGTCGGTGACCCAAAACACCCTGAAATTGTAGGGATTAAGGGCTGGTGTGACAATAATGCAATAATTATCGAAGATGAAATCGCTGCCAAAGGGTTGACATTAAACGGCCCGGCGTGTATAGTGGTGCAGACCACGTTTAGAAACGAGCGATTTCAAAGGATGATAGAACTGATTCATTCAGACGGTCAAGACGTTCTCGTATTCAACACGATCTGTTCAGCCACCACCAAGCGGCAAGACGCAGCAGAGGAGCTTTCAAAGCGCTCTGATTGTATGATTGTCGTAGGGGGCAAGAAGAGCTCGAATACGAAGAAACTTCTGGAGATTTGCCAGAAGCACTGCGAAAATTCCATTCTTATTCAAACGGTTGAAGATTTAATGATGAAATCGCTTACGAATTGTGATAAGATAGGAATAACGGCTGGTGCGTCGACACCAGACTGGATAATTAATGAAATCATTCATAAAATAAATGAAGGCGAGGGAATGGTTGATGGAAGATAAGAATCAATCAATGGAAGAAATGATGCAAATGCTAGAGGATTCGTTTAGAATTCCTCGACGCGGAGATGTTTTAACAGGGAAAGTCGTACAGATCACTGACAGCGAAGTTGTTGTGAACATTGGCTATAAATCTGACGGTATTGTGCCAAAGAACGAAGTGTCCTCTGACATGAGTGCCGATGCTATTGCAAACATCAAAGAAGACGACGAAGTAGATGTATACGTAATCCGTCCAGACGATGGCGAAGGTAACGTACTTCTATCTATGAAGCGTGTTTCTCAGTTCAAAGACTGGACTGTTCTGGAAGACCTATACGCACAAGACTCTATTATCTCTGTACGTACAGCTGAAGCAGTTAAGGGCGGCGTTGTTGCTTACTACAACGAAGTTCGTGGCTTCATTCCTGCATCGCACCTAGCGATCGGTTACGTAAAAGATCTAACTGAGTTCGTAGGCAAGACTATGGAAGTTAAGGTTATCGAATTCAACAAGAACCGTCGTAAAGTTGTGTTCTCTCGTAAAGTGATCGACCAGGTGAAGCTGACTGCTATGAAGGCTGAGCTTTGGAACACTATCGAGATTGGCAACGTGATCAAAGGCGAAGTGAAGCGAATCACTAACTTCGGCGTATTCGTTGACATCGGTGGCGTTGATGGTCTTGTACACATCTCTGAACTATCTTGGGGCCGCGTAAAGAGCCCTAAGGAAGTTGTAAAAGTTGGCGACCAGATCGAAGTGAAGGTTCTGAGTGCAGATAAGGAAACTGAAAAAGTTTCTCTATCTATCAAGCAGGTTACTTCTGATCCTTGGACTACATTCGCTGATCGTTACGAAGCAGGTAGCGTATACGACGCTAAAGTTGTAAACCTAACTGATTTCGGCGCGTTCGTTGAGCTAGAGCCAGGTATCGAAGGTCTTGTTCACATTTCTCAGATTTCTCGCAAGCGTATCGAGAAGCCATCTGACGATCTTAAAGTGGGTGACACTCGTCCAGTTATGATCCTTGAAGCTGACGCAGAGTCCAAGAAGCTTAAGCTTTCTATCAAAGAAGCTCTTCCAACTGAAGAAGCTGAAGAAGTAGAAGCTACTGAAGAGTAAATCAGATTAAATAAGCCGTGCGTAAAGCACGGCTTTTTTTCATGCGCGCTTTGGCGGTTTTTGTCTATATTTCAATGAATTCGGGTATGTATCATGCAGGAGACTGCACAAGTGGTCTCGAATATGATGTATAGAACAAAATCGCAGACTAGACATATCAGGGGGTATCTGTATTGGAAGGTTATGAAAAGTTTAAACAACAGGTGTATAAGCTGACAGGTCTTGACCTGAGTCTATATAAAGAGCGTCAGATGAAACGTCGTATTGAGTCCTTGATCAAGAGACATGGTGTGGGTTCCTTTGAGGAGTATTTCAACACCCTAAAAACGGACAAGGTTATTTTCGACGAGTTTATCAACTACTTGACCATTAACGTGTCGGAGTTTTACAGAAACCCTGGCCAGTGGAAGATCCTCCAGGAGACGGTGATTCCAGAGTTAATGAAAAAGAGAAAGAAGCTCAAGATATGGTCGGCAGCCTGTTCAACCGGTGAGGAACCCTATACACTTACCATGGTTCTAAGCCGCCTAATGCCTCTGAGAGAGATTGAAATCCTTGCGGTGGACATCGACAAGGAAGCCATTAATAAGGCCAAATCTGGCGTGTATTCTAAGAAGTCCATTGAGAATGTACCTGAGGATTTTAAGAAGAAGTATTTTGAACTGGTGGGTGGCAGTTTTAAAATCTCAGACGAGATCAAAAACCGCGTGACCTTTAAGCAGTTCAACCTACTGAGTGATTCTTATCCCAAGGACATGGACCTGATCGTTTGCCGTAACGTCATGATCTATTTCACAGAGGACGCCAAAGAGGAAATGTACCATAACTTCAATAGCGCCTTGCGAGAAGAAGGGGTCTTGTTTGTAGGTTCTACAGAGCAGATCATCCTGCCCAACCGCTATAACTTTAAGGCCATTAAGACCTTCTTCTATCAGAAGGACACCAAATAAAACATGAAGAAAGCCGAGTAGGGAAGTCCCATACTCGGCTTTTATTTTGCTTTTAGGTTTTGTTATGGAATTACTTACGGCCTGGGAAAGACTTAAGACCCTGGTCAATAATGTTCATTGCTTTTTTCAGGTCGTCTTCGTTTAGGATGTATGCAATACGAACTTCGTCACGGCCTAGACCAGGAGTAGCGTAGAAGCCTTCTGCTGGTGCCATCATTACCGTTTCGTTTTCTACTTGGAAGTTTTCAAGCATCCAAACTACGAAGTCTTCAGCGTTTTCTACAGGAAGCTTAGCTACAACGTAGAAGGCACCCTTTGGCTCTTTCAGCTCAACGCCGTCCATAGCGATCAGAGAGTTGTAAACCAGGTCACGACGCTTCTTGTACTCAGCGTTTACTTCTTCGAAGTAAGCTTTTGGTGTCTTGTAAAGCTCAACAGCACCAACCTGCTCCAGTGTAGGTACACATAGACGGGACTGGCAAAGCTTAAGAATGTTGGCCATAAGGTGGTCATTCTTAGAAGCAATGGAACCAATACGAGCACCACATGCAGAGTAACGCTTGGAAATGGAGTCGATAATGATTACACGGTCTTCTACTTCTGGAATCATACCGAAGGAAGTGTACTCCATGCCGTCGTAAACGAACTCACGGTATACTTCGTCAGCAATGATGTATAGGTCATGCTCTTTCGCAATTTCAGCAACCATCTGTACTTGTTCTTTCGTGTAAACAGCGCCAGTTGGGTTACCAGGGTTGGAAAGCATGATTGCACGTGTACGCTCATTGATAGAGGCAACGATTTTTTCTTTTTTAGGTAGTGCAAAACCTTCTTCAGCAAGTGTAGTGATTGGCTTTACTTTTACGCCGATTGGTACAGAGAAACCATTGTAGTTTGTGTAGAATGGCTCTGGTACCAGTACTTCGTCACCTTCGTCTGTTGTAGCGATTAGGGAGAAGAGAAGGGCTTCGGAACCGCCGTTTGTGATCAGGATCTGGTCTTCACGGTAGTTCATGTTGTACTCTTTGTAGTACTCGATCATAGCTTGGATTAGTTCTGGAGAACCTTGTGAGAAAGAGTATTTGATTACTTTCTCATCGAAATCACGGATAGCTTTCATGAAAGAAGCTGGTGTTTCGATATCTGGCTGACCGATGTTGAGGTGATACACCTTGCGACCCGACTTCTTAGCACGCTCTGCAATAGGAACTAGCTTACGGATCGGAGATTCTTGCATTGACTGAATCCGACTGGATAATTTCATATTCATACCCCCTACTAGGATTTTCATTGTTTTCCTCCATCATCATAACATGAGACCCCTAACAAAAGGAACCGTAAAAAGAAGTTTTTTTTGACAAAACGTTGATTTTTCAAACAATTGCGTCAATTGGTATCACTGGGTTTCGGGGGTTTGTTTACATAATACCTTAAACCGTGAAAAGGTTTTCCGCCTGGGAAGCCCATTTCCATCATTTTTAATGAAAAGGCCGATAAAAAGGAATTGGATATGCGACAATAATGATCCAAGTATTAAACGTGTTCACAATTGTATTCAAAACCAAAACTGGTCCAAGGTCCCATTAAATGTCGAAAAATGGAGAATAGGAAATATGTCGAATTAATGTATGTTGAATGTATACAAAGCAAGTGGGTCCAGTCAAAAATCCTGAAGGGAGACAGGACATAAAAATTATTTTGTAAGTGGATATTTCAAGTCTTAGAGAAAAACAAGAATGTCAAGGAATTACCAAGATTGTCAGATCGGTTTATAGATTATCCACGAAAATAGATGAATTAGCATTCGACAGTTCTGTAAACCATTACCTTTGGTATAATTATCTTGCAGTAGAAAATTGGAAGCAACGAGCCATGTGTTGTAAGTGGGCACCTGACACATGGGGAGCGAGTGGTGCAACCGACCAGCAAAGGCTGGTCTTTTTATTTTTTGTAAAGGTGTTATTGGGGGACGATCATGAATATTTATGTTTTGGAAGACCATCCACTGGTATTGCACGGGCTGGAGTCGATCATTGGCAGCGCCTTTCCTGAGGTCAAGCTAAAAAGTGAGTCAGACCTCCACGACGCCATGGATGGTATAGGGTACAATGCCTATGACCTGGCCATTGTAGACCTTTGTATCAAGGGCAAAAGAAGCTTCGATTTTCTTGAAAAGTCAACGGAAACCAACCAACACGCCAAGCACCTAGTCTTTACATCATCCATACGGAAAGACTACTATGACAAGGCCCTAGCTTGTGGCGTGGATGGCTACCTGGTAAAAGAGTGTACACCAGACGACCTGGTTTATGCCATTAAAACGGTCCTAAAGGGCAGGAAGTTCATAGACCCCATATTCCACGAAATCCAGCAACAACACCAGGCCCAAAGCCCAACCGTCCAGTTAACTGACCGGGAAAAGGAAATCCTCAAAATGATTGGACAAGGCTTGACCAATCGACAAATCGCAGAGCTTACATACATTACGGTTAATACCGTGAAAAAGCACATAACCAACATACTCAACAAGATGGAGTTCAAAAACAGAAAGCAGGCGATTTTGTACTGCCAGCACCATTACATTTAGGAGGCCCCATGATTTGGCTAAACAATTTGCTTGAGCAGGCCCAGGGACTCAATGCAACGGATATCCATTTAACAGCTGGGGCTTGTGTCCGCGTTCGGACAAGTTCTGGTGACATGTATCCCATCCATAGTGAGGACAAGGTAGCTCCCGACCAGATCGCACAAGTGGTCAAAACCTTCCTTACGCCAGACGAGCAATCCAAGTTAGACAGAGACCGTAAGCTCCTGGTGTCCAAGCACCATCCAGCTGTGGGCAGGCTTAAGTGCGCCGTCTCCTTCCAGCGGTCCTCTTACTATGTGACCCTCAAGCTCCATGGGAACCCAGCAGACCTTGACGCCTTGTCCTTTCCAGAGGCTATTCCTCAACTTGCCAACCTGAAAGGGGGACTTATCCTCTTAACAGGCCACCCCCGGTCGGGCAAGTCCACAACGGCCATGCGCATATTGCAGACCATCAATCAAGAACAGACCAAGTCCATTGTGACCATTGAACATAACATTGACGTCCTACTCAAGCATGACCAGTCCATGGTCAAGCAAAAGGAGGTAGGCCTTGACGCCGGTAGCCAGCTTTCAGCCCTAGAGTTTATTCAAGGGGAGGACGCTGACGTCATTTACATTGACGAAATCCATGGTCAAGAGTCATTACTCCTGGCCCTCCAACTGGCCGAACAGGGCAAGTTGGTGGTGGCAGGGACCTATACAAAGAACGTCATCCAAACCCTTAAGTTCTTAATGGCCATGTACAGCGACCAACACGCCGGCTATGGCAAAATGCAAGTAGCAGCGGCCCTCAAAGCCATAGTAAGTCACAAGCGCATCCCAGGGGAGGGTGGGCTGAGACAACCTCTTTATGAAATCTGGCTCAATAACAAGGCCATGCAGCGCCTCATTGAGGAGGAAAAGGTAGACCATGTCTATGACCTCATGGACCAGTATACCGCCATGGGGATGATGTGTTTTGACTACTCCTTGGCCCAGTATATTGCCAGGGAGGCCATTGACCCAGACCAGGGTTTGCAGATGGCCCAGTCCACCAGCAAGGTGGAAACCATTTTGGAACGGGGCCTTGCCAGATGAGTAAGGACATGAGAAAGTACATTTCTTTTTTCCGGATTGCCACCCTGTTTTTTGCGACAATCCTCTTTATGCAGTTTAACGTCCAGTCAATTTTCGCAACCAACCTGACCATTATCGGCTGCTTGATCTTGTCTTCCAGTATTGTGATCTACTTTATCCACAACATTGAGGACGAAACCAAGCTTCTACTAGTCATTGTCATGGAGTCCCTAGGGCTCCTGGTCATTGTGATCAACACGGGCCAGTTCTTTTCCTACTATTTTTGGATGCTCCTCAACCCCTTACTCTTGGCCATCCATAGCCTGAAGGGGGTACGCCGCCGTATCTTTCTGGTTACCAATGTTCTCATGGTCCTGGTCTTGCTTCAGAGGACGGGCCATATGACCGTCCTTGACGCGGAAGTCAGCCATATCTTGTTTGGTTTCTTCTCCATTTTGGCCTTTTCCATGATCCTGGCCACCAAGCTGGAGCGACTGGAGCAGACCAGTCGGCAAATCCGGTGCAAGAATGAGACTTTAGGTCGTAGTATTGACGCCAACCAGGCCTTTGCCAAACATATTGTCACCTCGGCCCAGCTCATGGAAGAACTGTCCTATTGCGACACCTTTGACCAGTGTATGGCGACCCTCCAGGACTATCTGGCCAAGTGGACGGACCTGACAGGCCACCTCTTGATCGACGCCCAGGGGGGCAAGCGCAAGGTGGTCCTCCTTGAAGGATTTAAAGCGTCTGAACTCACTAACATGATGGATCAGGTCAACCTGGAAAGCAAGCAGAGTCCCATTGTTAAAATCCAGCGAGACCAGGGGCCAGCGGCATACGTGACCCGGTGTTTTTTTGACGACCGCCTTATGTATATCGGTATTATTGGCAATCCCCAGCGGGAGGCCTTTGGCTACGACTATGCCACCCTCCTGGCCTTCGTCAGAAAGCAAGTGTCCATCCAAACCGCCCGGATCAAACTCTTGGCCTTCCAGTCGGACCTCCTCATTAGCGGGGAGCAGAACCGGATCGCCCAGGAAATCCACGATCAGGTCAACCAGCAGATTTTCGCAGCCTCCTGTATGGTCTATCAGGTCAAGGGGACCCTGGGTGAGGGAGACATCCACCATAGCCAGGACCAGCTCAACAAACTCTACGACCTCATGAAGGACATCAACAAGGAACTCAAGCGGATCGTCTACAAGATGTCGGCAGCCAAAAACGCCCACTACACAGGAGTGGACAGGTTGCAGCGTTACCTCAAGGATTTGGGTGTTGTCTATGACATCCATATTTACACAGCCATAGACGAGACCTTCAACTTTATCCGAGAAGAAAGCCAATACGGCATTTTCAGGGTCATCAATGAAGCCATTGTCAATGCGGTCAAACACGGTAATTGCAACAAGGTTGAAATTTCCCTGAGCGACCACGGCGACCGAACCCAAGTCCTGATCGAGGACGACGGATGCGGTTTTTCAAAGCTTTCTCACAAGGAAAACCAGGCCGGCATTGGCCTCAGTAACATGCAGTGCATAGCCGACGACCTGGACGGAACCCTTGAAATTACCAGCGGTCTTGACCAGGGCACCACCGTTCGATTGGTGGTGTAGTTATGGTTTTTACAGTAAAAGAGAAGGTGGGTTGGGGGATACTGGCCTGGTTTCTTAGCATCCATTTCTTGAGTTTCCTAATAACGGCCAACATGAGTCAGACCTCTTGGTATGTCTACGGCTTAAGGCCCTTTCTTCTTTTCGCCACCATGGTATTTCTATGGCGGAGGACCCGGCCTAGGCCCTCCATCAGCCTCAAACAAAGAACCACCTTACTCATGTTTTGTGTCCTAGCGGCCATGCTCTATTTCATCAGTTATTTCATGCTGGGCTTCGTTGACGGCTTTGGCAAGAATCCCTTTAACACAAGTCTCTTGGGGATCATGACCAACCTCTATACCTTCTTTCCCTTGTTTGTCACTGGGGAGATGGTCCGGGTCCACTTCCTGGGCGCCTTTCGCAAGAAGTACCAGTTCATGGCCCTGGTGGTCATTGTCCTGGCCTACACCCTGTCATCCATGACCCCCAGCATGATCACCAGTGTCTTTACCAATACCTTTAGGGCCAACGTTGAGTTCCTGGGCACCCAGGTCCTCACCGAATTGTCCAAAAACATACTCTTATCCAACCTGGCCCTCATGGGTGGCCTCAGTGCATCCTTGCTTCTGAGGATCAGTTTTGAGTCTGTCTTTTTCTTCTTCCCAGTGATCCCTGACCTCAAATGGATTACTGTGGCCCTACTGGACAACATGTTCCCAACCTACACCCTGGTCCTCATTCGAGATGCGCTTTTCCCCAAGGAAAACAGGGACCGGCGGGTTCGCACCAAGGACAATCCCTACTTGTGGGCCCTGACCTATTTGAGTTCCATCGCCATTGTGTGGTTTGCCGTGGGTCTATTCCCAGTCTTTCCAACGGTCATCCTGACGGGGAGCATGGAACCTATGCTTTATCCAGGGGACGTGGCCGTTATGCAGAAGGTGAAAAAGAGCGAGATCAAAGAAGGGGACGTCATTCAGTTTTGGGCGGAAAACTACTTCATCATCCACCGGATCATCGCCATTGAAGACGGCAAGTATAAGACCAAGGGTGACAACAACAATGCCCCGGACTCCGAGTGGGTGGAGTTTGGCCAAGTCAAGGGCAAGGTGATCTACCAGGTCCCTGCCATTGGTCAGCCTGTGCTGTTTGTCCGGTCCAGGACCAACCAAGAGCTTCAAAGACAAGTGGAAGAAACGTATGAAACGGGGAAGGACACTGACCATGGAAATGACTAGAAAACTCAAACGCAACCTTTGCCTTGTACTCATTGTACTTTCCGTGGGCTGCGGGCTAGCTGCCTATTTTGAGTATCAGCGACAAGAGACCCAGACCATCAGCCATACCACCCTAGCATATGGAATTACCCCGCAAGTGGCGTCTACTTTCTGGCTACGGGACAACAGCATATATGACGAGGACCAACTCCCTGGCGACCGCCTGATTATCAACCAGCTGATTGACAAGGTCCATACCCGGCTACAAGTGGACATAGACCTGACGGAGGGTGCCCGGTACGACCTAGAACTTGGTCATGCCATGCACCTGGTGGGGGTCTACGGGGAGGACAATGAAGAACTCTTCCACAAGACCTTTGATCCATACACCTACCCAATGTCCGGCCAGACCAAGGGTAGTTTTAACCGAAATCATGTCATTGACCTAGACCCCTATAAACGCTTCCTTCTGGACATGTTTGAGACCACTGACCTCTATGCGGCGTCCACCCTGAAAGCCACCTGGACCCTCCAGGGACGTATATGGTCAGACGTGGAAGAAATGACGATCAACGAAACCTTTGAAGTCATTTTCCCCATTAATCGGGAGGTTTTTAAGCCTGAAATGTTGGGTTTTGAACCCAGGACTGGCGAGTTGACCAAGGAGGAGACCCTTCCAGTAGACAAGTCAAACTTCCTCTTATACCTACTGGCAGGCGTAGCAGGATTTTTCCTGATACTCATGGCAATAATTATTTGGCTAGTGCCCCTACGGAAGGCCAAGTCTGAATATGACCTATTGAAAGAACAAATATTCCGCGAGCACGGAGACCGCCTGGCCCAGCTCCATGAACCCATGACCAACCGACATGCCCGCCTGGTCCAAGTCAACAAGGTTGAGGACTTGGTGAAAATCTCTGACGAAATCCGCCAGCCGGTCTTCTACTATGAGATCGATGAGGCTGACCAGAGAAAAATGGAGTTCTATGTCTTTGACGACGCCCGGGTCTACTACATGATCGCCTATGACAAGATCGAGCTGGATATTCAGGCCTTCATTGAACAGAGTAGTTAGAAGGGGTTGGCTGTAGTTTGTTTGGTCTACAGTTGATCCATGTAGGGCCAGCTTCATCATCCAAGCCACCAACATGCTGGACATACTACCAAGGTAGTAGGCGGCTTACTCTAAAGCGTATTTTTCACACCCAAGGAAAGTGATAGGGTAAGGATGTATACGAGGAAAGGAGGGAGGGTACTGAGAAAAAGCAGTCGAATGATACCGCTGAGTTTTGCGGTGGCCATCATGTTTCTTGGCGTGGCCTATGGGGCATGGGACACGGACTTTTCAGTCTTTGCAGCCTTGGACACCTTTTCCTTCGACATGGCGGTTAATGCGTCTGGTGTGGATGAGGACCAGTCTCAAACCTCTGTCTTCAAGGTGTCCGACGACATTGTCCTGGACATTGAAAACAAGGGGACTGTCGGTGTCTACCTGGAACGGGTAGAGGTCACCTATAATCGGTCGAATGGCTACAAAATTGGCAAGAAGATCGATTATGAGGCTGTCGTAAAGTACGACGACCAAGTCCGGCAAGCGGGCATGGACATTTCCGGAAGAACACTGAGAAAAAAACGCCCCATCGACTTTGCCTTCAATGCCGACCAACACCTGATCGAGCCGCAACCCTATGCGGTGGAAAACTACAAGATCGAATTCGTCAAAAGCAAAAGCCTCGACGACATCCTGGAACCCTATAGGGAAGAACAGAGGTCCTATGAAGCCTCACTGGACAGTGCCATCAGCCACAGAGATGCGCTTGCCAGCGAAATTTCCTATTTACGATCGTCCTTGGATTCCCTTCGGAGTCGTCTGGCCCAGTTAGAGTCTGACCTCTACACTGCTATTGAGCAGAGCCGGGTCATCCATGAGTCATCTCAGGATGAAGATGACGATGATAATGATGAAGATGATGACGACGATGACGATCAAACATACTCTTGTGGACCCTCACCTGAAGTTGAGCACCTTCGTACAGAGTATGACAAGGTTTGCAGGGAAATCCGTCAGGTAGCCTGTCGTCTCTACCAGGCAGAATGTGAAAAGGGCTGGCTACAGGGAGAAATCTGTTACTACAAAAACCAGATCGCCTGCTTAGACCAGGTGATGAAAAAAATTGCGTATGCCTATCACAATGATGAAATTGTGATCAAAACAAGCTTTGAATTGTTTAACCGGTAAAACGAGTCACGCTACATGCCTTATGTAGAGTGGCTTGTTTTTTTGTGTCTGTCATTGACTTTGATTCAGACAATTACGACAAGATCACTCAAGCCAATGGTCGAGACCAGGGTAGAGTAGGTTCCCGTGGACGGCCTACTACCAAGGTAGTAAGCCCCTAGCACTTTTGTGCCGAGGAGAGTAGACCATGGGGCAATCAGGAGTATACCTTAGCGTGTTTTTTGAGGCCCAAACCCTTGATACCATATAACCAAGCAAGACAGCATCACATTCTGAAGGAAAGGAGGAAAACGAGTGAGAAAAAGTAAATGGATTGTTCTCCTGCTGGTTGTCAGCATGATGGCCATGGGCGTTGGTTACGCCGCTTGGACCCAAAGCTTTACAGTGACGTCCCATGCGGATACTGGGGAGTTGAAGGTGATCGTTGATGATAGTCCAGAAGGAACCAAAGTGGCATATGTCGACGTGTTCGATGAGAATGGTGTGATTCTTGACCCAGATATCTCTGGTCATACCCACTATGGATTCTCGTTATGGTCTAGCTATACAGGTTCAGATCCAGCATTTTTAAATGGCACCCAAGCTAAGTTTATCAATGGTAAGCCTC
>CAYFHQ010000019.1:0-44625 GCA_964342805.1 uncultured Peptostreptococcaceae bacterium
CCTTGGATACCACGAACTGCTTCGTAGTCGATCTGCTCTAGGTCTTCACCTGTTAGAACGTCAGCAACTGTACGAAGAGCTGCTTCCATAACACCACCTGTAGCACCGAAGATTACGCCTGCGCCAGTGTACTCACCTAGGAAGTCCTTGTCGTAATCTTCATCAGGAAGACCGTGGAAGTCCATACGCGCTTGCTTGATCATCTTACCAAGTTCACGAGTTGTGATTACTGCGTCTACGTCACGGTAGCCAGAGCCGTTCATTTCTTCACGAGCAGACTCTGTCTTCTTAGACGTACAAGGCATGAAGGACACTACGAAGATCTTAGATGGATCAACGCCGTGCTTCTCAGCGTAGTAAGTCTTAGCTACAGCACCAAACATCTGCTGTGGAGACTTACAAGTAGACAGATTTTCTAGGAAATCTGGGTAGTTAAATTCTGCGTGACGAACCCAACCTGGAGAACAGGAAGTGATCATCGGCAGTTTGCCACCATTCTGAATACGGTGGATCAGCTCGTTACCTTCTTCAAGGATCGTTAGATCGGCAGCGAAGTCCGTATCGTAAACCTTGTTTACGCCTAGACGACGGATTGCGGAGATCATCTTGCCAGTAACACGTGTACCAATTGGAAGACCGAACTCTTCACCTAGACCTGCACGTACAGCCGGAGCCGTCTGTGCCA
This sequence comes from uncultured Peptostreptococcaceae bacterium, assembly GCA_964342805.1. GTDB lineage: Bacteria > Bacillota > Clostridia > Peptostreptococcales > Acidaminobacteraceae > CAYFHQ01. Next base: position 686 of record CAYFHQ010000019.1, read on the forward strand.
CTACGTGGATTTCCGGATCTTCGATTGCGTCCCAAACACGCTCAATGTCTGTCTTCTCACGAAGGGCAGCAACAGGACATACAATCATACACTGACCACAGTAGATACAAGGCGCATCTGCCATGGATACGTCGAATGCTGGACCAACGATTGTGTCAAAACCACGGTTTTGGAAGTCAAGGATACCAAGACCCTGGGACTTCTTACACGCAGCTACACAACGGCCACAAAGGATACACTTGCTACCATCACGGATGATAGAAGCAGACTTGTCGTCTACCTTTGTTTCACGCTTAGCGCCTTCGAACTCAACGCCCGTGATACCTAGTTCTTCAGAAATGTTCTGTAGTTCACAGTTCTTTGAACGGTAGCATGTTAGGCACTCACGGTTGTGGTTAGCCAGGATCAGCTCAACGTTTGTCTTTTGAGACTCACGAACACGCTTTGTGTTCGTCTTAACAACCATACCTTCACGTACAGGAAGCACACAGGATGCTTGAAGCGTACGTGCACCTTCAACCTCTACAACACAGACACGGCAAGCGCCCACTTCGTTTAGGTCTTTCAGGTAGCATAGTGTTGGAACATGGAAACCAGCTTCGCGAGCTGCTTCCAATACAGTATAATTTGACGGCACTTCTTGTTCCATGCCGTTGATGGATAGTTTAACCATTTCCACTGTAGACACCTCTTCCTTTCGGATTCGATTACTGCTTAACGATTACTTTAACAGGACACTTGTCGATACAAGCACCACACTTGATACACTTGTCTTGTAGGATTACGTGAGGCGCTTTACGCTCGCCTTCAATCGCGTCTACTGGACAAACGCGCGTACACGCTGTACAACCGATACATCCGTCAGCGATCACGATCTGTAGAAGATCCTTACACTCACCAGCTGGACACTTCTTGTCCTGGATGTGTGCAACATACTCGTCACGGAAATGCGTCATTGTAGAAAGTACTGGGTTTGGAGCTGTTTGACCTAGACCACAAAGAGCGGAATCTTTAATGGAGTTTGCTAGGGACTCTAGCTTGTCAAGGTCTTCCATCTTACCCTTACCTTCTGTAATACGGTCAAGGATTTCAAGCATACGCTTTGTACCCTCACGACATGGCGTACACTTACCACAAGACTCATCAACTGTGAAGTCTAGGAAGAAACGCGCAACGTCTACCATACAGTTGTCTTCATCCATTACGATCATACCGCCTGAACCCATCATGGAGCCCAGTTCTACTAGGTTATCGTAATCGATTGCTGTATCTAGCTCGTTTTCAGTTAGACAGCCACCAGATGGACCACCTGTCTGAACAGCCTTAAACTTCTTGCCGTTTGGAATACCGCCACCTACTTCGAAGATTACTTCGCGTAGAGTTGTACCCATTGGGATTTCAAGAAGACCAGTGTTGTTGATCTTTCCACCAAGAGCGAATACCTTCGTACCTTTAGACTTTTCAGTACCGATAGAAGCGAACCACTCTGCACCATTTAGAATGATCTGTGGAATGTTAGCATATGTCTCTACGTTGTTTAGTAGAGTAGGCATGCCGAAGATACCTTTTTGTGCTGGGAATGGAGGACGTGGACGAGGCATACCTCGCTCACCTTCGATGGAAGCGATAAGAGCTGTCTCTTCACCACATACGAATGCGCCTGCACCCAGACGGATTTCAAGGTCGAAGTTGAAGTCTGTGCCGAAGATACCTTCGCCAAGAAGACCCATTTCCTTCGCCTGATCGATAGCAATACGTAGACGGTCTACCGCGATTGGGTACTCCGCACGGATGTAAACGAAACCACGGTCAGCACCAACAGCGTAAGCTGCGATTGCCATTGCTTCGATAATTACGTGTGGGTCACCCTCAAGGATAGAACGGTCCATGAAGGCACCTGGGTCACCCTCATCGGCGTTACAAGCCACGTACTTTTGGTCGCCCTGTGCGCCGTAAGTGAACTGCCACTTCAGACCCGCTGGGAAACCACCGCCACCACGGCCACGAAGACCGGAAGCCTTAACCGCTTCGATTACTTCTTCTTGGCTCATTTCAGTTAGAACGTGACCAAGTGCCTTGTAACCATCCATAGCGATGTATTCAGTAATTTCTTCAGGGTTGATCACACCACAGTTACGAAGTGCAATACGTTCCTGCTTCTTGTAGAAACCTACTTCGTTGATGGACTTGATTGTGTCGTCTTCCACAGATTCACTGTAAAGAAGATCAGTTACCACACGGCCCTTTAGTAGGTGCTCTTCAGTGATTTTTGCGATATCGTCGCCAGAGATACGGCTGTAGAAAGCGCCTTCTGGGTAAACGATAACGATTGGGCCCGCTTCACAAAGACCAAAACATCCTGTGCGAACCAGTTTTACTTCATTTTCTAGATCATGTTTTTTCAGTTCTACTTCGAACTGTTTTTCAATATCAAGAGATCCGGAAGAAGTACATCCTGTACCTCCACAGATCAGTACGTGCGAACGATAAAAATCCATTACGCTACCTCCTGTAAGTATCTGGTCTATTTGTCAACGGAGCCGATTACGTAGTCAGATACAACTTGACCGTTTACGATGTGCTCAGCAACAACGCGAACTGCCTTTTCTGCATCCATTTCCACGTAAGTTACCTTGTCATCGCCTTCTTTGTAGACTTCGATGATAGGTTCCAGACGACAAACGCCGATACAACCAGTTTGAGTAACTTCAACGTCACCCAGGTTACGCTTCTGAACTTCTTCAAGTAGTGCGTTTAGTACAGGTCTTGCACCTGCAGAGATACCGCATGTTGCCATACCAACAACAATACGTGTACCCTTTCTATCTTTTCGAAGATCCACTTTCTTCAGTGCTTCTTCACGGATTTTCGCGAGCTCTGCTAAAGATTTCATCGTGTACCCTCCTATTTAATCGTTGTACTTTTCCAGGATACCTGGAATATCAGACTCTACCAGACGACCGTAAACATCTTCGTTTACCGTAAGTACTGGAGCTAGACCGCATGCACCGATACAACGAGTTGCCTCTAGAGAGAACTTACCGTCTTCACGAGTGCCGCCTACCTTCACGTCAAGGTCACGGCTGATTCTGTCGATCAGTGCCTGTGCCCCCTTAACGTAGCAAGCTGTACCAAGACAAACGCCAATGTGGAATTCGCCATTTGGCTCTAGCGAGAACTGAGAGTAGAATGTTACAACTCCGTAGATCTCCGCCATTGGAACGCCCATTTCTTTGGAAATGTGCTTTTGTACTTCCAGTGGAAGTGCGCCGAAAATGTGCTGACCAGCGTGTAGCACTGGCATTAGTGCGCCATCAGTGCCCTTGTACTTTGCAATCGCTTCATCAAGCTGTGCAAAGTTCTCTTTGCTCAAAAGTTCTTTGGCCATGGTCTTTCTTTCCTCCCTTTTATTCTTCTCATATCATCCCAACGTGACTACATCCGCAGTGCGAATTCTCCCCATAGTCACAGGTGACATAAATATAGAGTTGAGTAGGGCAAAATAATTATTTATACCCTGCCATGTCAATAAACAACATTTATCTTCAGTCCCAAGTGGCCACCCATGCAAGATGGGTTCGTTAAACTTGTAACTTGAAAATCTAAAAAAATAGTCTTTCGTGGAAACCCCGGTATCACAGCGTCTCGGAAAATGTCAGAAAATTCACGAAAACGACAGACCTTCTAACAGCATTTTCCTAATCCGGGTATAAAAAAAGCACCACCCGTGGATTTGTATAATACTGTATACACAATATTCCCCATAAAAAGCGCCTCACAGGGCGACTTCTTAATTCCAAGGTTTTTGCTCGGATTTCCTCATTATCAATATCGCCAATACCCGGAGTCCCTGCCCCAAGTATTGGCGATTAAATGTTCGTTAATTTTTTTGCAATTTACAGAGGTATTATATCACGTATTTTTGAACTGTAAACGAAATTCGACAAAAAATCTACAGACTTTCTACGAAAGTGTGTTGAGAAAAATTCTTATTTGCCAATACCTTGTAAATCGGTTTTTTCCTACTATATATATAGGGATTTCCTGACACCTTGTGAGAACCATTATCCTTTGGCTTTTTCCCTCATCGGATGCGCCCTATCCTACTAAAACTTGGCCCGCAACCGTCTATCCAATTCCTTGGCTGCGTTGTAGCCTTCGGCCCTTTGTCTGTGGTTGGTGGCAGCAGCCTCTAGAATCACAGCGAGGTTTCGTCCTGGCTTGACTGGAATATGAAGGGCTGGTACCTGCTTGTCTAGAATGTCAATATACTTGTCTTCTAGGCCCAGGCGGTCATAGGCATGGCCGTCTTTCCACTCTTCCAGCTGGACTACCATGTCAATAAACTTGCTGTTCCGTACTGACGCCACACCATAGAGCTTGGCCACGTCCAAAATACCAATCCCCCTGATTTCAAGGAAGTTCTTAATAAGCTCTGGGGACTTGCCCACCAGACTACCATCCTGGTTGAGCTTGATCTCAATGGCGTCATCGGCCACAAATCGGTGGCCCCGCTTTACCAACTCCAGGGCACACTCAGACTTACCAATACCACTCTTGCCCAGGATCAGGATACCCACACCGAATACGTCCACAAGAACGCCGTGGAGGGTGACCGTAGGCGCCAGACAGTCTTCCAAATAGTCAATGATCTTGCTGACAAAAGAAGTGGTAGACAGGGGCGTTCTCACGATATGTCGGTTGTACTTTTTCGCAGCCTCTAAAAACTCAGGGAAGACTTCCTGATTCCGAGTGAATACAACAACAGGAATTTCATAGGAAAAGAACTTGTCTGCAATTTCTGTCCGCTTTTCATCGTCCAAAGTTTCGAAATAGGCATACTCGTTCTTGCCCACCAGCTGGACACGGTTTTTTACAAAGTAGGCATAAAAGCCTGCCAACTGTAGGCCAATACGGTTGAGTTCTGCCGTTCGGATTTCCAAGCTTTCTGGACCTTCCGTAATCCTCTCTAACTGCAAATCCTTGATCATGTCATCCAAGCGAACCACGCCCATGGTGTAGCTCCTTTCCATCAACTTATATAAATTAGACATCTTGTTCCTCACTAACCTCTTCTACATGAAAATACGCATAGACTGCCTTAGCCGCCCGGGCATTCATGCCGTCGGCCTCAGCCAGCTCTTCCAACGATGCTTCTTTAATCTTCTCCACAGACTTAAAGTGCTTGAGCAAGGCCGTCCGTCGCACCTTACCAATCCCGTCAATATCGTCGAGGACAGAATGAACCATTTGCTTGGCCCGTAGACTCCTGTGGTACTCGACTGCAAAGCGGTGGACCTCTTCCTGGATACCATACACATACTGGAAGGCTTCTCGATAAGACTTGAGGGGAAGCATGGTCTCATTGAAATACAAGCGGTCCGTCCGGTGGCGGTCATCCTTAACCATACCTGCCACTGGGATGTCGATCTCCAGGGCCTTGAGGACATCCAGCACTGCATTGACATGCCCCTTACCCCCGTCAATCAGGAGCAAGTCTGGAAAGACATTGAACTTGCCATCGGCCAGGCCATTTTCTTTTAACTGGTCCTGCTCTTCCTTGCCCCTGCGGAAACGGCGATAGAGGACTTCCATCATAGAGGCGTAGTCATCTGCCCCTTCCACAGTTTTAATCTTAAACCTACGGTAGTCACTACGTTTCTTCTTGCCGTCTTCATAGACGACCATGGACCCAACGGACAGGACCCCAAAGATATTGGAAATATCATAGGCTTCGATCCTACGGATGGGTTTATCCAGACCCAGGAGTTCATTCAACTGCTGCTGGATGGTGAAGACCCGGAGTTTTTCCGTTTCAATCTTTTCCTTGAACTTTTCCAGGTATTCCTCAGCATTTTTCCGTACCATCTCTGTGAGTTTCTTTTTGTCACCCCGTTGAGGAATATGAAGTTTGACCTTGTAGCCCGCCTTGGACCCCAGCCAAGCCTCCAAAAGTTCTTGGTCTTCCGGTTCTTCTATCAACATGATTTCCTTGGGGATCATGGCCGTCCCTCCATAATACTGGAGGAGGAAACTAGACAACATTTCTCCTGTGCTTTCATAGGCGGAGTCCTCTGAAACATACTCCTCCTTGCCCAGGAGCTTGCCCCCCCTAACAAAGAAAATCATGATACAAATCTGACCCATATTCTCTGCCCAGGCAATAATGTCCTGGTTGACGTCATGGTCGGTTACCACTTTTTGCTTGACCGTTAACCGCTTGAGGGCGTCCATCTGGTCCCGGTACATGGTGGCCTTTTCAAAGTTGAGCTTTTCGGCCGCAGCCCGCATTTTCACTTCTATGGCCGCCATGACCTTGTCATGCTTGCCACTGAGAAACTCCATGATCTCATTAATCTGTTCCATATAGGCCTCATGGTGGACATCACCCTTGCAGGGGCCCAGACACTGGCGAATATGATAGTTGAGGCAGGGCCGACTATGGGGCTTACTCAAGTCCTTGTTACACCGCCTAATCTGATAAATTTGCACCAGGGTATCAATGGTGGTATTGACTGCCCCTACGTCTGTATAGGGGCCAAAATACTTGCACTTGTCCTTGCGGAACTTCCTGGTTTTCATGATCCGGGGCCACTTTTCATTGATGGTCACCTTGATATAAGGGTAGGCCTTGTCGTCCTTAAGCAAGACATTAAACCGAGGCTTATGCTGCTTGATCAAGTTGGCCTCTAGGATCAGGGCCTCCATTTCTGAGTCGGTAATGATATACTCGAACTCCTTAATATTGACCACCATGGTCTGGACCTTAGGGGCGTGGGAGTTAAAACCAACGAAATAGGAAGACACCCTGTTCTTCAGGTTCTTGGACTTGCCAACATATATTATATTCCCGTAGGCATCTTTCATGAGATAGACACCTGGTTTTTGTGGGAGTTTTTTCAGTTGTTCTTTGATATTCATGGGGATTCACCTACCATTCTCACTTCATTCCCCGTATAATAGCAGTGGGTAGTCTGCTGCCAATATACCCACCTACATAATATAGTAGCATGTTCTGAGGAGGATTTCACATGCGCAACAGCATTCGCGTCACCCAGTTTGTCATTGCATTCATGGTCACTGTTGTATTGTACGCCCTGGTTCTACCCCAGTTCGACATCTTCTACATGACCGACTATCACTTTCTAGCGACTGGCCTTGGACTGGTTCTACTGGTCTTTCCAGCTGTGCTGGCTATCTCCAGATACGCTTTTTCCTTTAAAAACTATGACCCGGGCAAATTTTTCTTTGCCACAGTCCTACATAAAAAAGGCATTTGGCGCCACCGGATTATCTTTTGGGCCCTGCTAGGGGTTATTCTTCTAACACCAGTGGTTCGAGGCATTGTTGCCCTTAACACCGAGGCCCTGGTCATTATTGCAGGCATGTATATCGTTTTAATCGAGTTCCTTCTGCGTTTAACTTACCTATCCACCCAGGCCCATTTTATGAGCGACGCCATTATTATCCGAGGTATCGATCTGCGGCCTGACTTCCCTGTGGGAGAACCCATTCGAAACAACTGTGGCACCTACAGTTACAGGTCCATCGCTGCCTTTGTGGTTGAGGGTAACCACTTCCACTTTGTTCTTAAAGACCAGGAAGGGGTGCTTGATGTGCTGATTCCCCAGGACAAGGTACAAAACATAGTGGCCTTTTTATCCAGTAAAGAAATCCCTCGTAAACATGCCCACGAGGTGGAAAGAATGTAATACGCCATGGAGCTATTTATCCTAATTGAACATGAGTTTTAAGTCTTACTTACAAAAATGAGAACAGGTTACCTGTTCTCTCAGATTGTCGACAAAGTCGGCAAGATGAAGGCTGTAGAAAACTTCTTCAGACAAGGCGCGGCTGAAAGCCAGTTGGTGAGCGATCTCGAAGATCGTGATCCAGCTGGATTGAAGCCAGCAACGCAGTATGAAGGAGTTTATCTACGGCCGCAGAGAACAGGTTACCTGTTCTCTTTTATTTTTGCCTCAATATAGGTGTCCAGTTGTAGATCCTCAAACATCATGAATAACTGACTAAAGATTCTATATTTACGATCCTGTATGAGTCTATTGAACTCCATCTTCCGATCAAGTTCCTGGCGGTTGGCAATGGCCTGGTCCAAATCATAAGATTCTAGACTCTCCATCTCTAAATATTTGTTTCTATTTCGATCTACGGCTATGGCAATATGAGTCTCATCAATTATATTCTTAGATGCGAATTGGCCATGTAGTTCCTTTAGATCAGGATTACACTGACAACCTTCAGCATACTGAACCTTAAATGCCTCATAGTGGTCCAGTAGCCAACCTTGCATACAGGGATAGGACAGCAACCTCAGTCCACTTTCAGTGGAGTCATCGTATACATCAAAATAGGATTCAATTAGGTCATGTCTATTTTCATCCTTGTCAAAAATAACATAAACTGAGTAATCAAAGTCTGTTAAACCATATGCTCTAGGGATTTCATCGTCATCATCAAACGCCTGGAGGCTTGCATGAAGTTGGGCTCTGGGTGCAGTTTTTACGATTACATGATTGTCCTCATGGGCGTGGTTCTGTTCCAGATCCGCATAGAGACTCATGCACCGGTCTCGATCCCAGGTAAAATCATAACCAAGGATGTCTTTGAACAACCAAGTGAAGTAGTCTATTTCCTCAACTTCACCTTCAACTAGTATAAAGACCCTTCCAATGGTCGGTTTATGCGTCATACTGCTTTACCTTCTCAATAAAACTTGGCAAATAACCAAAACGACCTGACTTGTACATCTTCTGATAGTTTTGGGTGCTTCTTGGTTTAAAACTAGACACTTTCGCCACTTGGCTAACTAAGTCCTCATCTCGTCTTACCAAATAAATCTGGTCTGCCCTTAAAACAGATGGGTGCATGATATCTAGCTTATGACAAGTGAAAAACAACTGGCTAGATGTAGCTTCTGATTTAACCAATTCAAGGATGACCTTAAAGGTCTCAAAGTGTAGTGAAAAGTCCATTTCGTCAATCAAAAGCATGCCAGGTTTATCAATGATCCGCAATATCCAGGGTATCAGTTTTAGTGTTGCCTTATTGCCTACAGACTCAAATGTGAAGGGGATAGGGAATCGATCCTTGTAGGTCACATAAACCTGAGGTTCTGATCCTATTGAACCCTCAGAGAGTAAGCTGGCTTGGAACTGATTGTTGAGTCGTCTCAATATGCTATTTAACCTATCGGTGTTTTTTTCATCACGTAGAAACTTGTTTAAGGTGTGATCGTTTTCAGATGTCAGGATCTGATTACGGGCGTTGTCGATGTATGCAGAGTTAGCAAGGAAGTCCATAAAAGCAGTCACAACAGCACTATCCTCAATTTCATCAAATGAACCATTGTGGTAGGCTACTCTAAAGTGAGACCTATCCGGCTTTACACTGTTGACTTTTTTCCCATTGATTTCATCATGATGGCGTTCGAATATAGGCTTGTCATTAATCAAGACGTGCTCAGCTTCTATGATGTTTTTGTCCGTATCAAAAACAACAGAATAGACTACCGTCTTATGATCAAACAAAAACTCATACACCAAATGAGTTTTCATACCAATGTTAACTCTGGTTTCACCATCCTCATCCATATAAATCTTACCTAGAATATGGGGGACGATGCCCATGATGTCCAGTTCCTCAACCAGGAGTTCAATGAGTACCGCTATTGCCTTAATGCTGGTACTCTTCCCAGCACCATTTTCACCGAACATACCAATGGCACGTAGGACACCCTCTTGACTCACCCATTCTGATAAGTTGGTTTCGTTGTTGGCTTTCAGGTCAAATTCAACAATGTCTCGAAAAGACTTAAAATTTTCAATCGTATAATTTGTAAGCATGTGATCCTCCGTTCTTCTACTTGCATTTTATCAAATCGCTTGATGCACTGCAAAAAACTTTCAGCAAAACGAGAATTTAATGAACTTTGGACCATAAATAGCAAGGGAACTGCAAAATTCATGCAGTTCCCCAAGTTTCTACTCAATTCCGATGAACTAGAGTACCTTACGTAAAAACTCCGCTGTATAGGACGTCTCATGCTTGGCAACGTCCTCAGGAGAACCTGTCACTACGATGGTTCCACCGCCGTCACCACCGTTTGGACCCAGGTCGATAATGTGGTCACAGGACTTGATCATGTCCAGGTTGTGTTCGATGACAATCACCGTGTTACCACCGTCCACAAGTTTTTGTAATACCTCAATGAGGTTGTGGACGTCAGCCATATGAAGGCCCGTAGTAGGTTCGTCCAAGATGTAGAGGGTTTTGCCTGTACTTCTCTTGGACAGTTCAGAAGCCAGCTTGATCCGCTGGGCTTCACCACCAGACAACTGGGTCGATGGTTGCCCCAAACGAATGTAGTCTAGGCCCACGTCATGGAGGGTTTGCAACTTACGTTTGATCTTTGGAATGTTGTCAAAGAAGATCAAGGCCTCCTCAACAGTCATTTCCAAAACATCCGCTATGCTCTTGCCCTTGTATTTGGCGTCTAGGGTTTCTCGGTTGTAGCGCTTGCCCTTACAAACATCACACTGGACATATACGTCCGGCAGGAAGTGCATTTCGATCTTAAGGATGCCATCACCCTTACAGGACTCACAACGGCCACCCTTGACGTTAAAGCTGAACCGACCTTTTTTGTAGCCCTTCATCTTGGCTTCATTGGTTGCTGCAAAGAGGTCACGAATGTGGTCAAAGACCCCTGTATAAGTTGCTGGGTTCGACCGTGGGGTTCGGCCAATAGGGGACTGGTCAATGTCAATCACCTTGTCTATATGCTCAAGGCCAACCACCTTGTCATGCTTGCCTGGTTTCATTCGGGTTCGATAAAGACTGGAGGCCGCTGACTTGTAGAGGATTTCATTGACCAGGGTTGACTTGCCGGACCCCGATACCCCTGTTACACAAGTGAAGACGCCCATTGGGAAACGTGCATCCACCTCTTGAAGGTTGTTCTCGGTCGCCCCGTAAACTTCCAACCACTTGCCGTTGGGCTCTTTACGCTGATCAGGGATTGGTATTTGAAGCTTGCCTGACAGGTACTTTCCAGTGATGGAGTCCTCATTGTTAAGAATGTCGTCAATGGGGCCTGCAGCAATGATTTCACCACCGTGTTCACCTGCTCCTGGACCAATGTCGATGACAAAATCCGCTTGCTCTATGGTCTCTTCATCGTGCTCAACTACGATCAAGGTATTTCCAATATCCGTTAAGTTCCTTAGGGTCTTCAGGAGCTTTTGATTGTCCTTTTGGTGGAGGCCAATGGACGGCTCGTCAAGAATATAGAGGACCCCAACCAGGCCAGACCCTATTTGGGTTGCCAGTCGAATCCGCTGGGACTCCCCGCCGGACAGGGTACCTGCAGCCCGTGACAGGGTCAAGTACTCCAGGCCTACATTTTGTAGGAAGCTGAGTCGGGCGTCAATCTCCTTGAGGATCAACTCAGAGATCTTGGCACGTTTTTCATCAAGCTCAATGCTATTGAAGAAGGCCAGACTGTCCCTAACTGACATTTCCGTTACATCGAAAATGCTCTTGTCTCCAAATGTTACTGCCAGGGACTCAGGCTTTAGACGCTTACCCCCGCAGGTTTGACAAGGGGTGAGACTCATGTACTCTTCTATACGCTGGCGCATATAGTCGGAGTTTGTCTCTTTATATCGACGTTCCAGGTTGTTGACCAAGCCTTCGAAGGGGGCCTTGTACTTGCGGACGCCACCATACTTGGACTCATAATGAAACTCAATCACTCGGTCCCCAGTACCATAGAGGATGTCATTGAGGACATGGTCATCCATGTCTTGAACAGGAGTCTTTTCATCTAAGCCGTGGTCTTCCAAAACGGACTGGATCATTTGTCGATAGTAGGTCCCTTCACCGGAAGTGGCAATGGGGCTAAAGGCGCCTTCTGAAACGGACAGGGAGTGGTCGGGCACCACAAGCTCTGGATCAACCTTGAGTAGGTGGCCCAGACCCTTACAGTCTGGACAAGCTCCATAGGGGGCGTTGAAAGAGAACATCCGTGGTTCCATTTCCGTGATCCCTACCCCGTGGACCGTACAAGAGAACTTGGTGTTGTACAGGTGGTCAATGCCGTCGGCGTCGTTGAGTTCATTGATGATTACAATTCCCTCAGATAGCTTCAGGGCCACTTCAATGGAGTCGGACAGTCGGCGGTCAATCCCTTCTTTCATGACCAGTCGGTCAACCACAACTTCTATACTGTGTTTCTTGTTTTTCTCTAGGTTAATTTCTTCTGCCAGTTCACGGATTTCACCGTCCACACGGACCCGGACATAACCTTCCTTTTTCAGCCGTTCCAGTTCCCGCTTATGCTCACCCTTTTTCCCCCGGACAATGGGGCCCAAGACTTGGATCTTTGTCCGCTCAGGCAGGTCCATGACCTTGTCAACAATTTGGTCCACGGACAACTGGCTGATCTCTTCCCCACATACGGGACAGTGGGGAATACCGGCTCTGGCATACAAGAGACGGAGGTAGTCATAGATTTCCGTAACCGTCCCCACTGTAGACCGTGGGTTCCTGCTAGTTGTCTTCTGGTCAATGGAGATGGCCGGTGATAGGCCTTCAATGTACTCCACATTGGGTTTTTCCATCTGGCCAAGGAATTGACGGGCATAAGCAGATAGGGACTCCACATAGCGACGCTGGCCTTCTGCATAGATGGTGTCAAAGGCTAGACTGGACTTGCCAGACCCACTAAGGCCTGTAACAACCACCAGCTGGTCACGGGGAATCTTGATGTCTATGTTTTTCAGGTTATGCTCTTTGGCACCCTTTACTTCAATAAATTGATGATTCATCTTATTTTCCTTTATCCTGTTTGGCTTTCAGTTCCACAATTCGATCACGGAGCTCAGCTGCCCGTTCAAACTGAAGGGCCTGCGAAGCCGCAAACATTTCATTTTCCAGTTCAGCAATGTAGTCTGCCAAGGACTCCCCTGCCAACTCTTCACTTGCTGCCTTGTATTCTTCTTCCTCTTCAGCAACCTTGGTTGCTGCCAGCACATCATGAATTCGCTTCTGAATGGTCTTGGGGACAATCCCATGTTTGTCATTGTAAGCTTCCTGGATAGACCGGCGACGATTGGTCTCCGTGATGGCCTTGTCCATGGCATCAGAAATCTTGTCCGCATACATGATCACGTGACCCTTGTCATTCCGGGCAGCACGACCAATGGTCTGAACCAAGGCGGTCTCGGACCGTAGGAAACCCTGTTTATCCGCATCTAAAATGGCAACCAGAGAGACCTCTGGCATATCTAGGCCCTCCCGCAAGAGGTTGATCCCGATCAAAACGTCAAAGACGCCGGACCGGAGGTCCTTGATGATCTGCATGCGCTCCAGGGTGTCAATATCCGAGTGGAGGTACTTAACCTTGAGGTCCATTTCCTTAAAGTAGTCAGTCAGGTCCTCAGACATTTTTTTGGTTAGGGTTGTGATCAAGACCCGCTCACCCGCTTCAATCCGTTTGAGGATTTCGCTATAGAGGTCATCGATTTGGCCCTCAATGGGCCGCACTTCAATTTTGGGGTCCAGGAGTCCAGTGGGCCGGATAACCTGCTGGGCAAAATGGTCACAGTGTTCTTTTTCATAGGGTCCCGGTGTCGCTGAAACAAAGAGGGACTGGGGAACCAGCTCCTCAAACTCGTCAAAATTCAAGGGTCGGTTGTCCATGGCAGAAGGCAGGCGGAAGCCGTAGTCCACCAGGTTTTGCTTTCTGGACCGGTCTCCCCCATACATACCCCGTACCTGGGGCAGGGTCTGGTGGGACTCGTCCACTACCAATAAGAAGTCCTCTGGGAAGTAGTCCATGAGGGTGTAGGGCCGGGTTCCTGGAGGCAGGCCAACCAGGTGGCGGGAGTAGTTTTCGATTCCTTGGCAGAAGCCCACTTCTCTTAGCATTTCCAGGTCATACCGGGTCCGCTGTTCAATCCGCTGGGCTTCCAGGAGCTTGCCCTCGTCCTTGAACTCTTTTAGCCGCTCTTCCAGTTCCGCTTCAATACTCTTAATGGCCCGCTCAATGCTTTCCTTGCTAGTTACATAGTGGGAGGCCGGAAAAATAGACACATGGTCCCGCAGACCAATGATCTCACCGGTCAGGGCATTCACTTCCATGATTCGGTCAATTTCGTCACCGAACATTTCCACCCGGTAGACATTTTCACTGGAGGCCGAAGGGAAGATCTCAATAACGTCGCCTCGGACACGGAAGGTGTTTCGGGTGAAGTTGATGTCGTTTCGAGTGAACTGGATGTCCACCAATTTTTCCAGGATCTCTTCCCGGGTCTTCTGCATGCCAGGACGCAAGGACAAAACCAGTTCCTTGTAGTCGATGGGGGCACCAAGACCATAAATGGCTGAAACCGATGCAACAATAATTACGTCCCGTCGCTCAAAAAGGGCGGCTGTTGCAGAGTGGCGCATTTTGTCAATTTCATCGTTCACCGAGGAATCTTTTTCTATAAAGGTGTCCGATGAAACCACATAGGCTTCAGGTTGGTAATAATCGTAGTAGGACACGAAAAACTCCACGGCATTGTCGGGAAAGAACTCTCGGAACTCTCCAGCAAGCTGTGCAGCCAGTGTCTTGTTGTGGGCGATGATCAAGGTGGGTTTCTGTACCGCTTCAATAACCTTTGCCACCGTGTATGTTTTACCGGAGCCCGTTACCCCCAGTAGGGTTTGGTAACGCACACCAGCGGTAATCGTGCTGGCCAGATCTTGTATGGCCTGGGGTTGGTCTCCCGTCGGTTCAAAGGGAGAAACCACTTTTAACTTTGGCATAAGTAACCTCTATATCCAAACACGTGTTCGCTTTTGACTACATTATAATGGATGTAAATTTAGCCGTCAACAGTCCACTTTTATTGATACCCGAAAATGGCTTGATGGCAACGAAAAGCAGCTACGATTTCATTTTTGTTACACAATGAATCATAGCTGCTTATAAGTTCTAGTCGATTTTTAACTGCTTGGTTTCCAGTCGGTCTTCCACCCAGCGGCTGACGACATTTCGAATGACCGCCAGGACAGGAACCCCGATCAGCATGCCCAGGACACCGAAGAGACCTCCACCCACCAGGATGGCCAGGATAATCCAGAAGGGCGACATGCCCACGGAATCTCCAAGGATCTTTGGACCGATGATGTATCCGTCCACCTGCTGGAGGGCCAGGATGAAGATGGCCACAAAGAGGGCCTTGACTGGGCTCACAAACAAGGTGAAGAGGACCGCTGGTACCGCACCGATAAAGGGACCAAAGTAAGGAATCATGTTGGTGATCCCCACAATGATGGACATGAGCAAGGTGTAAGGTGCACCGATCATGGACAGGCCAACAAAGCAGATGATCCCAATAATGAGGGAGTCAATGAACTTGCCCACGATATACTTGGAAAACACATTGTGGGTTTCCCGAACTAACTCCACAGCAATATCTGCATACCGCTTGGGTAGGATGGCGTAGTTGATTTTCTTTATGCCCTTGAGGAAAATCTCCTTCTCCTTGAGCATATAGATGGAAATGATCAAGCCGATGATAAACTTCATAAGGCCAGAACCCAGCCCCACCAAGAAGGATAAGAGTCCCGTGAGGACATTGTTGAACATGGAGGTCGCATTCTTGATCAGGTCATCGAAGTTGCTGATCTCCAGGGACTGTAGATACTGCATGCCCCCGTTCTTTTCAAGAAACTCGATCTGTTGGTTGGACCAGGCCTCCATGGCCTTCACATACTCTGGAACGTCAGCAATAATGTCGTTGATACTCTGTACCAAGCTCGGAACAGCTATGGTCACAAAGAGGACAATCACACCAATGATAATCACGTACACCAAAAGGATACTGATATTACGATTAAACTTTGACTTTTTCTCGATGTTCTCTAGCAAGGGATTGGCCAAGTATGCTATTGCAAAGGCCCAGATAAAGGGCACCAAGATGGTAATGAGCTGGGAGACAAACCCACCTACCGAGTCAATCCGGTCGATCATTTTCCACATGATCATAATGAGAAAGACAATAGGCAAGAAGGCAATGTACGGAATTCTTTTCATGAAAACTTATTCTCCGATCTGTTCTTGAAGAATTTCAATGGCCTTCATCAACTGAACATCGTCCTGGTCTGTTGGCTCTTCAATATCTTCATAGTTCTCTGCTTGTTCAATGACCACGTCAGGTTCGATTCCAACACCGTGGATGTTTCTTCCGTTTGGCGTAAAATACTCTGATGTGGTGAGTTTAAAGCCTGCCCCGCCTTCGTGGTCAAAGACCGTTTGGACAACACCCTTACCAAAGGACTTTGTACCAATAACAACACCGGCCTTGGTGTCTTGGATGGCTCCAGCCATGATCTCAGAGGCTGACGCTGAACCGCCATTAATGAGGACTACCATGGGTAGGTCTACTCGGCGGGCATCGGATGTGAAATCATGTTGCTTGCCTACACGGTTCTTGGTGTAAACGATCATTTGTTTGCCCAGGAGGCGGTCTGAAATTTCAACTACTTCTCTGAGAGAACCACCAGGGTTGTTCCGCAGGTCAATCACTAGGCCCTTTGGATTTTGCTTCAATACTTCGTCCAGGTGGGCATCAAAATCGTCAGATGTTTGTAAGTCAAAGGCAGAAATTCGCAGGTAGCCCATGTCGTCATTGAGCATACGGGACTTGACAGACTTGAGTCGAATTTCTTCCCGAACGATGGTCACTTCAAAGGGGTCTTGCCCCTTCCGGGCGATGGTGATGGTAACCGGTTCACCAGGGATACCCCGCATGAGCTTGACTGCGTCATCCATGGTCTCAGAAGTAAATTCCTGATCACCCACCTTGATAATCCGGTCTCCTGTTCGGAGGCCAGCCCGTTCACCTGGCGTGTCTTCGATTGGAGAAACGATAGTAATATAACCGTCTTCTGCTGGGGTTACAATAATACCAATGCCCCCGTAAGATCCTTCACTGGACTCGTTAAACCGGGCATACTCCTCCTGGTTCATATAAATGGAGTATGGGTCACCCAGAGCGTCAAACAAACCCTTGAGGACGCCGTCCCTAAACAAGTCTTCGTCGAAATCCTTGTAATAGTTCTTTAAAATAAACTCTCTCAGTTCAGACACGTCGTTGAATAGGTCGTCATAAGCCATGATCTTGTCGTACTCCTCTTTGGAAAGGATGACACGATCCCCAGCCTTGACGTCTTCCTTAACGCCATTCTGCACTTCTTGTAAATACTCATAGTCCGCCTTGCTGATCACCACAGAGTCTCCAGTTTCAAGATTGGATGCCTGTGATAGTCCGCCTCCCACAAAAGCCGTCACACCGGTGATGGCATTGGTGATGAGTAACAAGACAATGACTAGGGCGATACCCGTTCCTTTTTTCATACTGCTCACTCCTCAATATTCTATGATTTGATCATGTGTGCTGTCTTAATTCGCAGTTACGTATTTTGTAGGATCCACGTACTCGCCGTCCTTACGGACTTCAAAGTGCAAGTTGGGTCCAGTGGAGTTTCCAGTGCTTCCGCTAAGGGCAAGTGTATCACCCGCCTTCACAGACGTACCAACGGTAACCTTTAAGCTGTTATTGTGGGCATAGAGGGTGACAATTCCACCACCGTGGTCAACCATAACAACTTTCCCGTACCCCCCGTACCAGCCTGAGTAAATGACAATGCCGCCTTGGGCAGCCACAATAGGCTTATTCTTAGAAATGGCTATATCTATGCCCGTGTGTAGCTTGGGTGTCTTATAGATGGGGTGGATTCGATTGCCAAAGGGGGATGTAATTCTATAATAGCCCGGAGTGGGCCAAACCATCTTTCCTCCGACATATTTGGTTTTCATTTGTAAATTTTTCAAGACTTCCTTTAGGCGGTCAGCGTCTGATTTGAGTTCGTCTTCCTGCTCCTCTAGGGCCTTGATATCCAAGCTGATTTCATTCCGTTGGTCTTCCATAATAGCGACCTGATATTTCAACTCCCGCTTGCTTTCTACTACTTGTTCCAAATCCCCTTCCAGTTTGGCCTGCAAATGTTCAAGGGAATCCTTGTTTTCCTCTACCTTATTCCGCTGGCCAACCATGAAATTCACCAGATCTGTATCATGCTGGTAGATTTTTTGGACCATGTCCACCCGGTTGAGAAGGTCGGTAAAATCTTTGGCCCTCAGTAGGACCTCCAGGTAGCCTACTTGGCCCGTTTTATACATAGCACGTAGACGCTTACCTAGTAGTTCTTCATACACTGCAATGTTTTGCTCTGCTTGTAGGAGTTCAGTCGTTGTTGTCGCAACGGCTGCTTCAGTCTGTTCGATTTCCACATTAAGTCCAGCAATATTGGACTCCAATTTGGCAATACTGGTTTCAGTGGTCTTAATTTCACCAACAATCTTGTTCTTATACTGGTTCTTTTCCTTCTTATCTGCCTCAATGTCCTTGATCTTTGAGTTCACGTCATCGATTTCGCTTTGGATGTTTTGGATGTCGTCATTGGCAAAGACCACCACACCACCAATGGTCGTCACGGTTAGGAGGACAACTAGGGCGTAAATCATAGCTTGTTTAAAACGCATCTGACACCTCCTAGACCTTTAGGTACCGTCGCATGGACCACAAACTTCCCAGGGCTCCAATGCCTGCGCCGATCACCACAAAGAGTATGGCCAGGTCTTGAATGACAGACATGACTGGGATCAGGTAGGCTGCGATCAATACATAGAAGTGGGTGTTGAGTAGTTCGTAGGCATAGCCATAGGCAACGTATAGGACACCGCAAGCCAGGATGGCTCCGATGATCCCCAAGAGGGTTCCCTCCAATAGGAAGGGCCACCGGACGAACCAAGAGGTTGCTCCCACATACTTCATAATGGTGATTTCCCGTCGGCGGGCATTCACGGCCAGTTTAATGGTGTTGTGAATGATAAAAGTCGAAATGGCGATCAATATAAAAATCACGACCATGCCGATATTGCGAATGAAGTTGGTTACTTCCATGATTTTCAGGACAATTTCCTGGTAGTACTTGACCTCTTCCACACCGGTAAAACCATTGATTTCACCTACTACATAATCGGTATAACCAATGTCATAAAGGGTAACTATATAGGAATTTGGAAGGGGGTTTTCCCGAAGTCCTTCCAACAAATACGCATTTTGATCCCAGTCCAGTTTCATCTTTTCCAGGGCTTGTTGCTTGGTTTCAAAGTAAACTTCCTTTACACCATCCAGCTGGTAGATCTTGTCCCCCACCTGCTGGATGGTGTCATAATCCACGTCGTCAGTCAGGTAGACCTGGATGCTGTCAAACTGGTCCTTGGCCCCTTCTGCGATGGCTGTAACATTCAAAATCAGTACAAAAATAATACCTAAGATTAACAGGGTTGCAGCCACAGATGAAACTGATGCAACCGACATGAGGCGGTTCCGCCATAGATTTTTAAAGCTCTCCCGTATGGTATAGCCAATCTGACTAATCTTCATAACCGTAGTTCCCTCCCATTTCGTCACGGACCACTCTGCCATTTTCAAGGGCTACTACCCGTTGCTTCATTACGTTTACGATGTCACGGTCGTGGGTGGCCATGAGGATGGTTGTACCACGGCGGTTAATTTGCTTGAGGATCTTCATGATGTCCCAGGACGTCTCAGGGTCCAGGTTGCCTGTTGGTTCGTCGGCAATGAGTATGGGTGGGTTATTGATCATGGCCCGGGCAATGGACACCCGCTGCTGCTCACCACCGGACAACTGGTGGGGGTAGACCTTTTGCTTGTCAGCAAGGCCCACCACAGACAGGATCATGGGCACATTTTTCCGGATTTCCCGGCCGGTTGCCCCGGTGATTTCCATGGCAAAGGCTACGTTTTCAAAGACGGTTTTGTTGGGCAGGAGTCTAAAATCCTGGAAGACCACCCCCATTTTCCGTCTCAAAAATGGCACTCGTCGGTTATGTAATTTAGAGATTTCCAGGTCATCCACCATGACCCGGCCCTTGGTTATGTCTACTTCCTTGAGTAGCATACGAATAAAGGTGGACTTGCCGGCCCCACTGGGTCCGACCAAAAAAATAAAATCCCCCTTGTTGACTTGAAGCTTTATATCTGAAAGGGCTAATTTGCCGTTGGGGTATCGTTTAGACACATTGATCATTTCAATCATGCTTTGCACTCCTTACTCTTAAGATTGACTCAAAGTACCTCGAACTCAGGTTATCACTCACCTAAGCCTCTTCTTTCTATTATAATGGGTATAGGTCTATTTGTTGACCTCTTTTGATTAAAATTGAGTGACAAAATAGAGAGGAATCCCATGAAAAAAGCCATTCGAAAGGCATTTCTTCAAGCGCGGAAGGACCTGCCAAAGGATATTGTCCAAAAACATAGCGCTATCATTACTGAAAAGGTATTGGCAAAGTCCTATTTTCAGAAAGCCCAAACGGTCATGATCTATATGGATTTTCGTAAGGAAGTGGCCACCAAGGCCTTGATTGAAGCCTGCTGGGCCGCTGGCAAAAAGGTGGTTGTTCCCCGGGTCATGAAGGAAGGGCAATTACTCCTCATATCCATAGAAAGTTTCGAGGACTTCGAGTTGTCCTCTTTCGGCATTCTGGAACCCATACCCCGGGCAGACAACCAGCCCGATGCGGCCTCGATCGACTTGGTCTTGGTCCCCGGGGTTGCCTTCGATGAGGAGGGCTATCGGATGGGATATGGGGGTGGGTTTTATGATCGACTCATCCTGCGGTTTAGAGAAGACGTGGTCTTGTGCGCTTTGGCCTTTGAGGTTCAGATGACGGATAAGTTGCCTGTCGAGCCCCATGACCAGCAGATGGATGTGGTGATTACGGAGGCGCGTGATTTAGTGTTTACCCCGGGTCTAGTCTAACAACAAAAAAACAGCCACACGCTAAGTATGGCTGCAACACAAATTGTATATTGGAATCATCAAGGTCCTGCATGATCGGATAGGCCTGCCCTTGGGTGGTGGGCTGCCTATGCATTGACCTTGATAAATGTCCCGTCGTCTAAATTGAGTATTTTGGTTGCGACCTTCTCAGAAAATCGCTGGTCGTGTTCCACAAAGACCAGGGTGGGTTGGTACTTGAGTATGGCCTGTTCCAGCTGGACTCGGAAGTTGTAGTCCATGTAGTTGAGGGGTTCGTCCCACAGGTAGAGCTCCCAGTTGGAGGAAAAGGCCCGGGCAATGTCCAGTTTCTTTCTCTCCCCTTCACTGAGGGTTTCGATTTGGCGGTTGATAAACTCCAGGTCCATATCGAAGTAGGCCAACATCCGGATAAAACCCGTCTCGTCACAGCCCATGGCTTCCACGTATTCTGCCACACTTCCAGAAGTCCAGGGCATATCCTGCCAGGCTCTGGCTATGCGGACGTCCGTATGTTGCCACACCTGCCCCACTTGGGCTTGCAGGTCTCCAGCCAATAGGTTCATGAGGGTAGACTTGCCAGACCCATTTTTGCCTCTGACCCATATGCGGTCACCCGGTTCGATAGTGATGTTGAGCTTTTGGGCCAAGGCCTGGTCACCATAGCCATAGGCTATGTCGTATAGCTTCATATAGGCCGGGGCCTTAATGACATTTTGGCGAAACTCCAATTTCTTAATGGCTTCAAACTCCTGGAGGAAGCTATCCACTTCATCCATTTGTTTTTGTCTTCTGACTTCAATTTGCAGGGCTCGCTTCATCATCCTGGCAGCCTCTGCCCCAATGAAGCCCTTGTCCCCGCCTGATCCTATCTTACTTTTTTCTATGGCACCCGACCAGTTGCGGGTGTTTTTTGCTGCCTTTTCCAGGCGTTTCATTTCTTTTTGTAGTTGCTCTTTTTTGGCCAGCTCAGATTTTTCCGTCTGGAGCTTGTTTTCCTCCCAAGTGGAGAAGTTGCCCTTGGTCAAGGAAATCTGCTTCTTATTGATGGACAGAACATGGTCACAACAGGTGTCCACAAAGGCTTGGTCGTGGGAAACCAGTATAAAGCCCGTCTTTTTCCTCAGGTAGAGGGCCAACTCTGTTCGGCCTTCCAGGTCCAAGTGATTGGTGGGTTCGTCAATCAAGAGGAAACGTGATGGTTTTAGGAACAAGGCAATAATCTGGAGTTTGGTCCGCTCACCGCCGGACAGGTGAATGGCTGGCCGGTAGAGGAGGTCTGGGTCCATGCCCATCATTTGAACTTCCCTTTGCAACTTGCTTTCAATATTGTAACCGTCCAAGGCTTCATAGGCTTCCAAACACTTTCCATAGGCCTCCATGGAAGCCGGGTCTGACCGCTGGATCAACTCTTGGATCGTTGCGTCTAGCTTTCTAAAGGGACCTGCTGCGTCAAGGCAATATTCCAGGCCCGTTTTCCCTTCTAGGTCACAGGTAAATGGAAAGGACTCTGTTTCCACTGGCATGTCAATGGTGCCCGATG
This sequence comes from uncultured Peptostreptococcaceae bacterium, assembly GCA_964342805.1. Lineage (GTDB taxonomy): Bacteria > Bacillota > Clostridia > Peptostreptococcales > Acidaminobacteraceae > CAYFHQ01. The sequence goes on from CAYFHQ010000019.1 coordinate 23,151, forward strand.
TAGGTTGTAGGTGACCGGAAAACAAGTTGAGGAGGGTCGTTTTTCCCCGTCCGTTCCGACCGATTAAACCCAGTTTCCAAGAGGTGTCCAGGTGAAGGTTAACATCCTTAAAAATAGGATTCCAGGTGCCTTCATATTCAAAAGTCATATGCGTCAATTTAATCGAAGTAGCTGTCATCGCCCCCTTTTTCTTTAGCATTGATTGATTTGAGTGTACAACATATTTTTCTTAACGTCAAATTATTTTTAATGTCATTTCCTTGTTTTCTATTTAGACAGGTAGCACAAGGCAATCCAGTTGGCTTGACATCAGCAAGGCTGTTCAAAGGTCTTTTCTACAATCAAAGAGAGGGGCAATCGCCCCTCACTAAAATCCTGCTTTCACTTGGTCTCACAAGTGTTTATTCAATTACGACCGAAGACAAGAGGCTACTTGACCGCCTTATCCTCTTTCTTGCTATCATCCTTGCCACTGGCCTTTGCCGTGTCCTTCTTGGCTGCTGCCTTGGACTTGGCGTCAGACGCTCGCTTGGCGATCGGCTGAGCCAACTCTTCCATGCGCTTGTCCACCATGGCATAAACGGAACCACGGGTGAACTTGCCATTCCTCTGAAGGGTTCCAGCCTTCTTGTCCATGAGGATTTCAATCCCCTGTTCAATGGTTTCAATGGCGTAAATATGGAACTTGCCTTCTCGTACAGCTTCTACGATTTCTGAAGGAAGCATGAGGTTCTTCACATTTTGGTGAGGGATCATGACACCCTGTTGGCCGGTGAAACCAACCAGCTTGCACACCTTGAAGAAGCCTTCAATTTTCTCATTAACCCCGCCAATCGGCTGGATAAAGCCCCTCTGGTTAACAGAACCCGTAACAGCGATGTACTGCTTAATGGGAACGCCAGACACGCTGGATAGGAGGGCATATAGTTCCGTACTGGAAGCTGAGTCTCCGTCTACGCCGGAGTACAATTGCTCAAATACAATCTGAGCGGTAAGTGCCAGGGGTTTGTTCTGGGCAAAGTGCTGGCCTAACCAGCCACTGAGGATCATGACACCCTTATCGTGGATGGCTCCAGATGTTCTAGCTTCCCGTTCAATGTTGACAATACCAGCCCGGCCCTTGAAGGTGGATACGGTGATCTTGGACGGTTTACCAAAACGATATTGGCCGGTACCCATAACAGCAAGTCCGTTGATTTCTCCAACCTTGGTACCGTCTACATCGATCAGGTAGTCACCAGACTCAAACATTTCCAGAACCTTTTCTTCCACCTTGTTGTTGCGGAATTCCAGTTCCTTCAGTGCCTTGTCCACGTGTTCCTCATTGACCTCTTTGTCCCCATAATATTCTGCCCAAGAGTCCGCTTCGTAGAGGACATCCACCAAATGGTTGAGGTGGGAAGACAGCTTGTTTTGGTCGTCAGCCATACGGGAACTGTATTCAATAATCCGTCCAACTCCACTCTTACTAAAGTGGCGGAGGTTGTCCTTGTGGACATGACGGGTGATAAAGCGAGCAAAACGAGTAATATTCTCCTTGTTGCGATCAATGGTCATATCAAAGTCTGCCATGATCTTAAAGAGCTTACGGAACTCCTCGTCATAGGCATAGAGCATTTGATAGGTATAGGGATCGCCGATGACAATAATCTTCACGTCCAAAGGAATAGGCTGGGGCTTGAGGGTTGTGGAAACCACGGACCCAGTCATGGAACCTAAGGACTCAATTTGGATTTGTGAGTCCAGTAGGGCCCGCTTCATGGACTTCCATGCCCATGGGTTGAGCAGGATATCCTTGGCCAAAACGATCAAGTAACCGCCATTGGCCTCATGGAGGGCCCCCTTCTTGATCATGGTGAAGTCGGTCTTCATGACGCCCATTTCATTCTTGTATTCAATACGACCCATCATGTTGTAGTAGCTTGGGTTAGAAGCAAATACAACAGGGGCGTGCTTGAGTTCACTATTGTCCACAAAGAGGTTGATCTTGTAACGGTCAAAGAAGGCTTCCGTGTTTCTGGACTGGAACATCATCAGGGGATTATTGGACTGTTCCTGCTCCCCATCAGACTTGAAATTTTCAAGGTGTTCAACAATGTCATCCACCGTTGCATCCAGATAGTCTTTCACGGCTTCAGAAGCCTTAAAACGATCCCGAATATTCATCAGGTGGTAGCTGGCCACCCGGCGGGTCATCTGCTCGTCCAGGTTCTTGACCTTGTTGCGGTAGTCTTCTTCCTCTTGTTTGAGCTTATTAAAATGGTCCACGGTCTCCAGGCTAAGCTTGTTGGAGTTGGACCGCATGGACTCATACTCACCATCGGAGATACTGCGGTATTCCTCTTCACTCATGGGCTCGCCATCTTTCAGCGGAATACTCACTAGGCCCCGTTCATTCTGGGTAAACATGAAGCCATACTTGGACCCGATCTCATTTAACTCTTCAATCACCCGTTGGGTATTACGGGTGTATTCTTGAAGGATCATGGCCTTGGTGTTCTCATAGTCCTTGGAGTTAAAGACGTTTTTAATCTCTTTTCTCAAGAACTCGATGGTCCGGTCAACACTCTTTATGAACTCCTTGCCCTTGCCCGCTTCAAACTGAAGGGCATAAGGGTTATGGTAGTCCTTGTAGTTGTTGACATAGACCCAGTCATTGGGAACAGGCCGTTTCACAGCCTTTTCCTCAGCGATTAGTCGTACATAAGAATTACGCCCCGTGCCCCAGTTACCCGACACGTAGACATTATAGCCACGCTTCTTAATGGTTAAACCAAAGTCCAAGGCCTTGGAAGCCCTGTCCTGGCCAATGATCCCATGTAAGGGTGCCAGTTCCTCTGTACTCTCGAATTGTAAACAATCCATTTCACATTTTGAAACCAATTCTTCCGGTGTCAATCTAAAGTCATTCATCATTTTTGTCATATGTATTCCCCCATTCCAGGTGATTTTCTTGCTGTTATCATGACGTATACCCAACCATATAGGAATACATTCACCATGGGACAAAGAATACCTTTCTATTTATTGTAAATTTTCTGAAAACAAGACCGATACTACCCACTTTTCAGCCCCTTGCAATCAGTAACTTTCATCCATGACCCAAGCAAATGCTATACTTATCCCAGGAGGAATCATATGTTTTTATTTCAAAGTGAACGTTTACGCTTTCGGGTTTGGTCCCAGGAAGACCTAGACCAGGGCATGACCCTGTGGGGAAATGAAATAGTAGGCAAATTCGTTGGTGGGGCCTTGTCCAATGACCAAGTAGCCCAGAGCATTGAGAATGGCATAAAGCACCACCAGCAACATGGGGTCCAAATTTTTTACTGTGAAACCCATGGTGGCCAGTTCATTGGAGCTTGCGGCTTTGCCAAGGGAGACCATGAGGGTGAAGCAGAGTTGATCATCCACCTCCACCCAGACCACCACGGCAAGGGATACGGCAAGGAAGCTTGTTTGGCTGCCTTCCAGTGGTTAAAGGACCAACCCCAACTGGGCTTTGACAAGGTCGTGGCTTCGGCAGCCCTTGAAAACCACGGTTCCCTTGGGCTCATGCGGTCCCTCGGAATGAAAAGCCAAGGTATTGAATGGTTCGAAGACCTCAAACAGGAAGAAGAGGTCTTCACCTATACCCTTTAACGCTGGACCTGGGCACCCATATGGTCCAAGGACCCATCCAAGTACCTGCGTTCATATTGGACCAGGCCATCGCCGGTCACAGAGGCTATGACACACCTGTAGGTTGACCCACCCGGGTCCAACTGGTCCATGAGGTCATCATACAGGCCATATCGATAAAGGCCTGTTGTGGGCCCTTCGATCATGGTTTGGATAATGACCTGGTCGTTGGGCCCCGTAAAGACCAGGTCCCTGCTGCCATTGGTAAAGTAGACTTGGTGCATATGGGAGAACTGACGCACCACTTCATAGGTTCTTAGGTCATGGACCACAGCCCTTTTCTCTTCACCGGCTCCGGTCTCCAGGACTACAAACTCCCCCTGGGCCTGCCAGTAGACCTTGAGGTTTGCCAGGGCCTCATTGCTGCGCCAAAAAATCTTCCCTTCAGGTGTCAAACCATAGAGGTAGCCTTGGTTGGGCCCAGTCAGGACCCACATGTATTTGACAGCCACGCCCTCTTCTTCATAGGCATAGACCCAGTCCTCATTGATAAAGTCTTGGGGAATGGTCAATTGGTTGTCCAGCAGGGTCTCCAAGAGGAGACGTTTTAACTTGGTGTTTTCAGTTAAAGCCGTTTGGAGCGCATCTTCCACAGCGGCGCCAGCCTCTTCACTTGGGTCTAGGGCCTGGAGGACAGCCAGTTCCGCTTTTAGGTCTTCCATTTCTGTTCGCATGAGGGTCACCTGGCCCTGGATTGCGCCAGTCATGAGCTCCATGTCGGCTATTTGCTCCTGGATCAGTGGATTTTGATTATCCGATGACGCTGTACATCCACTGAGACTTGCGGCCAATAAAAGGGCCACCAGGACTCCTATCTTCTTTTTGTTCATGGGTCACCTACCTCTTGAGTCATTTACCCCTAGTATAACAAAGAAAAAAGGTGCCTTCACCTCTTGGTGAGACACCTATTGAATCATTCTTTTTCAACTTGCCCACTCTCGTAGGCTTCCCTACGCTCTGCAATCACGTGGGCTATGAATTGGTCTGAGGGTAGGGGCTTGTGGAAGAGGTAACCCTGGATCAGGTCACACCCGCTGTCACAGAGCCACTTGTACTGGGCACTGTTTTCCACCCCTTCTGCCACCACCCGGTAGCCCAACTTTTTAGCCAGGGCCAGGATCGCCAGGGTCAGGTCCTGGGACTTTTCACGGCACTCCAAGTCTGAAACAACAGACTTGTCAATTTTTATTTTCGACAGGTTGAGCTTGTGGATCATGGACAAGGAAGCATACCCCGTACCAAAGTCGTCCATGGCAATACTAATGCCCATTTGCTGCAACTCGTCTAAGACCTTAATGATCCCGTCCGTGTCCTCAATGAGGATGTTTTCCGTGATCTCAAGTTCAACCTGGGTTGGGTCAATCTGGTGCTTTTTCATCAAGCGTTTGAGCTTTTTCACAAAACAGTCGTCTTCCAGTTGGATGGCCGACAAGTTGATGGAGACCCGGTCCACTTCCATCCCCTGCCTACGCCATTGGGCCATGTCACCTAAGACCCGGTCCAAGATCCAATAGCCTATGGGAACAATGCTCCCATTACGCTCAGCGATGGGGATAAAGACGTCTGGCCCCACTAGGCCATGGTAGGTGGAATCCCACCGGCACAGGGCCTCCGCCATGACGGTACTGCCCGACTCTGCCTTTACGATCCCCTGGTACTCCATACGGAGTTCGTCATGTTCCACGGCCATCTGGATGTTCTTCTCCATCCGGGCATTCCTGTGAAAAAGAGCCTCATACTCTTCGCTATAATATTCGCACCGGTTGCCCTTACTTTCCTTGGCCTTGTATAGGGCTATGTCGGCATATTTGAGCAACTCACGGATATGCCCTGAGTCCATGGGGAAGGAGGCAACACCTGCACTTGCCCTCATGATGACCTCTTGGTGGTCCAACTGGATGGGCTGGCTGATGATATTAAAGAGCCGCTGCATGACCCGGTCCACCTGTTCATAGGTGATGTCCTTGAGGAGGATCACAAACTCGTCCCCTCCAATCCGGCCAATTATGTCCTGACTCTTTAAACTGGATTTTAAGCGGTAGGCAATCACCTTTAGGAGGAGGTCTCCCTGGTCATGGCCATAGGTGTCATTGATCTTTTTGAAATCGTCCAAATCCAAGTAGACCATCATGTGGGCGTCCTTGGAAACAGCCAGCTCTCTAGCTGTTTCGTCCAGGAAGGTAGCCCGGTTTAACAGGCCTGTTAGGGAGTCGGTTTCTGCCAGACGGCGGATTTTTTCCTCTTGGGCCTTAAACTTGGTGATATTATTGGCTACACCAATGTAGTTGGACACACCACCCATCTCGTCAAAGACGGCCACAATGGTCATCCAAATAATATAGGTGTCCCCATTCTTCTTTTTGTCCCACAACTCCCCTTCCCAAGACCCGGTCATGGTCAGGTCATGCCACATGTTCTTGTAAAAGACTTCGTCATGGTGGCCTGAACTCAAGAGGTCCGGCGTTGCCCCTATGAGCTCATTAAAGGTGTAACCACTCATTTCGCAGAAGGCCTTATTGACCCAACTGATGGTGCAGTCCGGTTCAGTAACCAACATGCCTTCGTCAATGTTGCTAAAGACTTTTTCAATCATATGGAGCTTGAAGTGGGTTTTTTTGTACTCGTCGATATCCAGGTAATAGGCGGCCACATAGGCCACTTCCCCGTCCACGTACTCCGGTTTCCCGTGGATAATATAAGACTTGACTGACCCATTTTTATGACGTCGCTTGCCCTCCTGGTGGATCACATGGCCCTGGAGGACTAACTTCTGATAAAACTCCGTTTCCTCAATGTGCTCCCAGGGGGTAATGAGGGTGGCAATATGACGGTTGACGGCTTCATCAGCCAGGTAGCCAAACTCATTAACAAACTCTTGATTCAGACTTAGAACCCGCATGTCCGGCGACAGCATGACCCCAGGAAAGGGCAAGGCACTAAAGATGTTCTGATAATAGTCTTTCTGCTTGACCACTTCCCTATACTGGACATCATAGTCGCCACTAATAACCTCCATGTAGCTTTCCGGTTCAATAATGGAATACAGATGCGTCTCTTCAAAATATTTCAGTGGACCGGACGTGACTTTCACGTCGCTGATGGTGTCGTCTTTGAGGCGGTGCTTAAAGTTAAAATGCCTTCTTTGCTCCCGCTTGGCCTTGTCCATTTCCTCTTGGACTTCCTGGCCAGACAGGGTGTTAATGTCTTTGATACTCATGGTTTTTAGCTCGTCACATGTGAATCCATAAAAGCTGGACGCAGCCTTGTTGGCTTCTACAATTTGACCGTTTTCCGGATTAATGACCAGCATGATCTTGTCCATATAGCGGAACAGGCTCTCAATGGAACCCACGTTTTCTTGCAGGATGTCTCGGTATTGGCTCCATTCAGACAGGTCGTTAATGAGGACACAATAGTAGTGGTCTCCCAGTTCTGACATGTTAATGGCGATGACCTCAGAATAAAAGTCTGTCCGGTCTGCCCGTCGGTGAACCCATTGAAACCGCCTGGTCTCGTCCACCTGGTCCTTCAAAAAAACTTCAGAAGTAATGGTGTAGGACTGCTTTTTTTCATAGGGTGAGGTGATGTCTGATACGGTCAGGCCAATCATATTGTCACTATTGGCATAGCCAAACAAGGCAACGGCAGAGTCGTTCACATAGGTGATTTGGTCATATCGAAAGACAACAACAGGCTCGTCTACCTGTTGTAAAAGGTCTATTGAGAATAGTCTTGTGGAATTCATGGCACACCCCCAGTACTTGTATTGCATTCTTATCCAAAACTGCAACAAATTACACTGGTTTTCTGAGGCTTTTCACCTCCATCGTGGCTGACTCTCAAAAAAAACCAGGCAGTCCGCAGACTACCTGGTTTGGCTAACATGTCATTCATTTTCTTGTTTGGGTCAGTTATTCACCCATGAGGTCTTTCAGCTTGTCACCGAAAAGGTCACCCAGAGACGCAGACACGTCACCTTGGTCAATGTACTCTTCAATGTCTTCCACTGTTTCGTCCTCAGCATTTACTGCCTTAATGGAAAGTTTTAGACGCTGGTCTTCTGGCTGAATACCAAGGATCTTCACTTCTACTTCTTGGTTTTGCTCCAAAACGTCAGCCGCCCGGTTAATGCGGTTTTCACTGATTTCAGAAACGTGTACCAGTCCTTCAATGCCACTTGTCAGTTCCACAAAGGCACCAAAGTCAGTCAGTCTAACTACCTTTCCTTTTACAACGTCATTGACATTGTGGTGGGCATAAATATCATTCCATGGGTTTTCAGACACATTGTGTACCTTGAGGGACACTCTGTTCTTCTCACGGTCGATGGACAGGATTTCTACTTCCACTTCGTCACCGATGGACACCACTTCACTTGGATGTTTTACACGCTTCCAAGACAGGGCAGAAATGTGGGCTAGGCCGTCTAGGCCGCCGATATCAATAAACGCCCCGAACTTCTCGAGACGACGGACAACGCCGTTGCGTACTTCACCGGCGCGGAGCGTGTCCCAAAGTTGTTCTTGCATTTTTGCCTGTTCAACTTTTTCCACTTCCTTGCGGGAAAGTACGACTTTGCGCTTTTCACGGTCCAGCTCGATCACTTTTACAGTTAGCTTTTCACCAACGTGATCTTCTAGATTTTCCACATAACTCACTGACAAGTGAGATGCAGGGATAAATGCGCGAACACCCTTCACCATTGCCGTTACGCCGCCTTTAACAGCTTCTTTAACAACGATGTTCAGTGTTTTGCTATCATTCATGGAGGTTTCTAGTTCGTCCCAAACAACGATTTGGTCAGCGCGTTTCTTGCTCAGCTGCACGTTGCCGTCGCCATCGTCCATCCGCATTACGAATAGGTCGATTTCGTCACCAACATTCACCACTTCAGCTACCGGTAGGTTATCAGAGGACAATTCATTTCGTAAAACAATACCATCCGCCATATGACCGATATTCACTACAGCTTCTTCTGCAGTAATACTGATAACTGTGCCTTTCACAACGTCGCCTTTGTTCAATCGCTGCATGGACTTGTCGATTTCGTCCATGAACTGATTCATATCTTGTTCACTCATTTTACACACTCCTCTTATTGGTATTGAATCTAGTCTATTATATCAGATGTTCCCCACCAAAAGGGCAGAATCCTGTTAAATCTTGGTGACAGTAGGAACAAGACTGACTTTGACCAGTCCCTAACCCAATATGAAGTTTGTAATTGCCTTGCCCGGTGGCACAATGGGCCAGACGTCCTCGTCCTTTAAAATGCGGCAATTGATGAGGACAGGTTCCTTCCCCAACCCTTCCCAGGCCAAGGCTTCCTGCAGGTCCTGGGGCGTGGACACGTCAAATCCTTGAATGCCATAGGCCTCAGCTAGTTTGACATAGTCGATGGAGTCGGTTATGCAGGTTTCCTCATACCGCCTGTCCTGAAAGAGTTTTTGCCATTGGCGCACCATTCCCAGGGCCCCATTATTCATAAGGATAATAGTCACTGGCAATTGGGCTTCAGCCAGGGTAGAGAGTTCATTGGAGTTCATGCGAAAGCTACCGTCTCCTGTGATCAAGACAACAGGTTGGTCTGCTATGCCCTTGGCGGTCCCCATGGCGGCCCCCATGCCAAAACCCATGGTTCCAAGACCACCCGAGGTTATAAACTGGCGGGTCCGTTGGAAGGGCCAATACTGGGCCGTCCACATTTGGTGTTGGCCCACGTCGGTTACCACACTTGCTTCCGACAATCGCCCAGCCACTAGGCCAATGATAGATGCCGGTGTCAGCATGTGGTTGACAAAGGAAATGGGTTTAACAGAAGAAGCGATTTCACGACGCCAGTCTCCGTGGTCCATGGGATCAATCCCGTGAACCAGGGCTTTCAACCAGATGTCAACTTGCCCCCGGAGCCGCAGGCTCACCTGGACGTTTTTGCTAAATTCAGTGGGATCAATATCCACGTGGATGATCTTGGCACTTGGGGCGAAGGTGCCCGGTGCCCCGGTCACCCGGTCGGAAAAACGGGCCCCAACGGCAATGACCAAGTCACTTTTTGATATGGCGTCATTGGCTTCTGGGAAGCCATGCATACCTACTAATCCCAAAGAAAGTGGATGGGACCTGGGAATAGACCCCAGGCCCATAAGGGTATTGACAACGGGTATATCACCCTTGGTTGCCAAATCCAGTAGGGTTGCGGCCGCATCTCCCATGCCGACCCCTCCACCGGCATAGATCACGGGACGTTTGGCTTGTCGTATGAGTTTTAAAGCCTGGTCTAAATCACCTTCTGTGGCGACCACCGGCTCCTTGTAGCCTATGAATCCCCTATAAGCGCACTGGTCTAACAAAACGTCCTTGGTGATATCCACCAAGACAGGTCCTGGCCTGCCGGAATTGGCAATGACTAAGGCCTGGTGGAGGGTTTCTTCTAGGTCCTCGATCTTGCGAACAAGGAAGTTGTGTTTGGTAATGGGCACGGTCATGCCCGTGATGTCAATTTCCTGAAAAGAGTCCCGCCCTAAAAGGCTTGAGGGCACCTGGCCGGTGAGGATGACCAAGGGAGACGAGTCCATGAAGGCGGTTGCAATGCCCGTCACCGTGTTGGTGGCCCCTGGTCCAGAGGTTGCTATTACCACACCTGTTTTGCCCGTTGTCCGGGCATAGCCGTCAGCTGCATGGACGGCCCCTTGTTCATGGGCTGTTCGCACATGAGTAAATCCTTGTCCCTGCCTGTGTAGGGCGTCATAGAGGGGAATCACTGCCCCCCCTGGATAACCGAAAAGTGTGTCTACTTGGTGGTCCCGCAGGCAGGCCAAGACAATTTCTGCACCCTTCATGCCAACCTCCTATTTCAATATGGCTCCTTCGTCTGCTGAGGAGACCAATCTTCTATACTTGTTTAAATAGCCCCCAATGGGCTTATGGGGCCTGGTCCACCCCTTGCGTCGTCTTTCCCACTCCTCAGGGTCCACAAGGGCCTGAATGGACCCCTGGGGGATGTCTATGGAGATGGTGTCCCCTTCCTCCACAAGGGCAAAGGAGCTCCCCTCCCAGGCTTCTGGCGACACATGGCCTATGGCAGCCCCCCGACTGCCTCCTGAAAAACGGCCGTCTGTTATCAGGGCGACACTGGTGTCCAGTCCCATCCCCCCTAGGGCTGCTGTTGGCGACAACATTTCCCGCATACCCGGTCCCCCTTTTGGGCCCTCATATCGGACCAAGACCACATCCCCCGGGTGGATTTGACCACCCAGAATGGCTTCATAACAGTCCTCTTCACAATCGAAGACCCGGGCAGGTCCCTTGTGGACCATCATTTCCGGACACACAGCGGACTGTTTGACCACCGCCCCCTTTTCTGCAATGTTGCCAAAGAGGACCCGTATGCCCCCCTGGGCACTATGGGGAGATGCGCCCTTGCGAATGACCAAACCGTCCCCTTGGTTTTTTCCTAGTCGCAGGGCCATGGGACCAGCGTCCACAGTTTGCATTTGGTCATGGATCAAGCCCAACTGGGCCAGTTCATGGAGGACTGCTGAAATACCACCTGCCCCGTGGAGGTCCTCCATGTGGTGGTGGCCTGCCGGACTCAACCTACAGAGGTTGGGGGTCCGCTGGCTGATTGTGTCTATCCGGTCCAAGGGAATGTCAACTCCGGCCTCATGGGCAATGGCCTTGAGGTGAAGGACCGTGTTGGTGGAACATCCCAGGGCCATGTCTGCTGTGAGGGCATTTTCAAAGGCCTGGTCTGTGAGGATGTCTCTGGGTTTGATGCCCCTTTTAACAAGCTCCATAACCTGTTTGCCGGCAGCCTTGGCCAAGCGCAGGCGACTGGCATAGACGGCAGGTATGGTCCCATTCCCCTCCAGGGCTAGACCCAGGACCTCTGCCATGCAGTTCATGGAGTTGGCTGTAAACATGCCGGCACAAGACCCGCACCCTGGACAAGCATCCTCTTCCAAGTCGTCCAGCTGGTCTTTTTGCAGTTTTCCTGCCTTGAGGGCACCTACCCCCTCGAAAACTGAGGTCAGGTCTGTGGCCCCCTTGCCAGCCATCATGGGTCCGCCAGAAATAAGAATGCTAGGGACGTTGAGACGGGCCATGGCCATCATGGCTGCCGGTACGGTTTTGTCGCAGTTGGGTATGACCACCATGCCATCCAGGGCGTGGGCTTCCATCATGACCTCAATGGAGTCACAGATGACTTCCCGGCTGGCCAGGGAGTACTTCATGCCCAAATGATTCATGGCTAGGCCGTCACAAACGGCTATCATGGGGAACTCCATGGGGGTTCCCCCGGCGGCCAAAATTCCATGTTTGACAGCCTCTGCAATGGGTCCTAGACCCTTGTGGCCAGGGACGATTTCATTGTAGCCGTTGACCACGCCAATGAGGGGCTTTTGGATTTCCTCATCCGTCAGGCCCAAGGCTTTTAAAAGAGACCGGTGGGGGGCTTTTTCAGGTCCCGCTTTCATTCGATTTGATTTCATATTAGGCTTCTATCCATGTCATCATCTTCCGTAGCTTTTTACCTACGGGTACAATATTGTGTTCCATTTCCTTGGCCTTGACCCGGTTAAAGAGGGGTCTGCCAATTTGGTTTTCCATGAGCCATTCACGGGCAAACTGGCCAGACTGGATTTCCTCCAGGACCTTGCGCATTTCAAACCGGGTCCGGTCGGTGACAATTCGCTTTCCGGTCATGTAGTCCCCATACTCAGCTGTGTCACTGATGGAGTATCGCATGTTTTCAAAGCCACCCTCATAGAGTAGGTCTACAATCAATTTCAGCTCGTGAAGGCATTCAAAATAGGCAATTTCCGGTTGGTAGCCTGCGTCGGTCAGGGTGTCAAAACCAGCCTTGACCAGTTCAGTTACGCCACCACAAAGAACCGCCTGTTCCCCAAAGAGGTCTGTTTCTGTTTCCTCCTTGAAGGTGGTCTTCAGGACACCTGCCTGTGCCGAGCCGATCCCCGCAGCATAGGCTTTTGCCAGTGCCTCCGCTTGTCCCGTATGGTCTTGATAAACGGCGTAGAGGGCTGGCACACCCTTTCCATCTTCATAAACCCGGCGAACCAAGTGGCCAGGGCCCTTGGGGGCGACCATAAAGACATCGATTTCTTCCGGGGGCACGATCTGATTAAAGTGAATGTTAAAGCCGTGGGCAAATACCAGGGCATTGCCTGGTTCTAGGTTGGGCTGGATTTCCTCACTGAAGACCTTGCCCTGTCTTTCGTCGGGAATGAGGACCATAATGAGGTCAGCCCGCCGTGAAGCCTCCTTGACAGAGGTTACGGTAAACTCGTCCTTTAGGGCCCTTGCCAGGGACTTACTGCCCTCATAAAGGCCGATTATAACCTTATGACCACTGTCCCTCAGGTTCTTGGCATGGGCATGGCCCTGGGACCCATAGCCAATGACAGCAATGGTTTTATCTTTCAATAGGTTTTGGTTACAGTCTTCTTGGTAGTACATTTCCATGGTCTTGTCCTCCTATAGCACCCGAATATGGTGCAGTCCGTATACTTTTTCCATATGGTCGACAGCGCATCTGACCCGTTGTAGGTCGCCTTCCAGAGTAATCAAGAGATCAGAGCCTCCGGTTGTCATTTCAACGTTTAATATGCCATAGTCTTTCCGTCGGAGTGTCCCCACGACGCGGAGCATGGTGTCCACTCCATTTTCCATCTTTGCCGTTACTCGTGTTCCCATCGAAACCTCCTTTGTGCGAATATTCTGAGTTTTCATCGTATAGGCCTGTCGGATTGCCCCTGCAATCCATAAAAAAACTCCCTCAACCCTACGAACTTGTCCTGTTCGTAGAGATGAGGGAGTCTTCTCATGGTACCACTCTACTTCGCGCTGTGCGCCTTAGTCGGTCGGCAAAAAGCGAACCGTTACCCTGTATCGGGAGTACCCGTCAAACCCTACTGCATTCAGGTTTGATGCTCCGGAGCTACCATTACATATCGTGTCAATACCGGATTCCCACCCCCACCGGCTCTCTATAATTGCTGGACGATATCTTTCCTCTCCATCAATGCATTCCTATTGTGTCCCTCACTACTTAGGGACGATTTTTTATACCGCGTTACCACCCTACTTGCGCCGAAGCGCCACTCACTTCAGGTCGGCAAAAGCGAACCCTAGCCTATTAACGGTGGCCTCCGTTCGCACTTACTGGTTTTCAGTGCGACCCCTCCAGAGGGATAGTCAGTCTTAGACGCCAGTCCGATTTTCACCAACCATCGGCTCTCTATGCTGGGTTTGTCCAAGCTAGGTCTCTATCAGCGGGTTTGCTGTGTGCAAGTTGTTGATACTGATTATACGAGGGGGCCATATGACTGTCAACGGCTTTTTCTAGATTTCTAACTTTTTAGAAGTGTGGTCTTTTTTGTTGAAACGTATGATTTTTTTAAGATGGCTGCCATGACTGGAAGGTAACGTTTTCACGAACGTTCACTCATTTAGTCTTCGTTGATCAAAAAACTTAACTTTTCCAGCCACCCCCTTCTATAGGTGGCCAGTAAAAAGGCCCCTGCAAGAAATTGCAGCGACCTCATGTTGATAGAAAATAAAAGATCTTTTGACTTTGCCAGCCCTTGACCTATTCCGGTTTGCCGTAGTGGATCCCCTCGATGATCAGGTGGGTCTCATTTTTCATGTCAATGGGATGGTAAGACCATCCGCTCCCGTTAGGCTGGATGAGTCTAATTTGCGGTCTCAGGGGCATGCCCACGTTAACCTTGTCAACCACACCAAAGGTATTGTTGTTCAGCTTTACAATGGACCCTATGGGATAGGGGTTAATCTTTTCCACGAATTTATTGACGATCACTTGATCATACCGAGTGCCTGCTGACCCCATAAGAAACTCTATGGCCTCCATGGGCTCTTCCGCCCGCCGGTAAGGCCGGTCTGAGGTCATGGCGTCATAAATATCAGCAATGCCTACGATTTGGGCCATGTTGTTGATCTTGTCCCTTTTCACCCGCATGGGGTAGCCAGACCCGTCCACATGCTCGTGGTGTTGTAGGCAAACCGCCTTGACATGGGCACTGAGGAAGGATTGATTTTTAAGGAAGTCATGTCCCGTCTTGGGGTGCATGAGGATCATCATTTTTTCATCCACCGAAAGCTCACTGGTTTTCATGAGGACCTCTCTGGGTAGCATGGCCAGGCCAATATCATGGAATATCCCGCCAAGAAAGAGGTCCCGATATTTTTCCCGGGGGATGCCCGTTTCCATGCCGATGATCAAGGAAAGGATGGCTGTGTTCACAGAGGACAAGTATAGGTAGTTGTCGATGTTTTTAATGTCGATATACTCAACCAGCTTCTCTTTTACACCCGACAGTTCATAGATAATATCATCTGAGAGCCGATTGAGCTCGTCCATAAAGTCAAAAATGGATTGGGGTTTTAACTCACCCATGGCATTACGGTTGCCGGCAGCCAAAAAAATGTTCTTCACCGATTGCATGGCCATCTGCCGGAGGTTGGGGTCGATTAATCGGTCCACTTCCTGGTCGCTGTGTTCATCGTCTATATAGAGCATATAAATGCTGTTCTGATTAATTTTTTGGAGCATGTTTTGACTGAGCCTTGCGCCCCGCTTCATGAGAACCCGACCGTCAATGGTGAACAAGTCGTCGGCTAGGACCGCTCCGTCTTGGATAAATTCTGTTGGTACAACCCTCATGTTTGCATCCCCTTCCACTGTCTCTCTATGATCTACATACCCATTCGCAGGACAAAACCTCTGTTACTACTATAGTTATTTTAACCTAAAGAAACACCCTACAATAGTCCTAATTCCGTAACAATCCTCAAGGCTATGGAAAACTATGTTTTTATGTTTTTCCATAGATTTACTTGATTTAAATTTCTGACTTATAAATATTCATATCAGCAGGGCAAAATGAACAAATCTATTCCTTTTTTTAGTACAACAATACTAAAATTATGTGAATATTGTGTAAATGATTAGGAATAAACCACAATGTCTTCGAAGTATATTTATAAGACAATATTCACGACAGATATCCACGACTACCATGACTTAGGAGAAAAAGATAGCTAAAAGAGAAATACAAGTAGATGAACGACTACCCATTTTACAGACGATCCCTTTATCCTTTCAACACTTGTTTGCAATGTTTGGCGCCTCAGTGGTAATTCCAATTGTAGTTGGTGTTAACCCCTCCCTGCAATTGCTCTTTAACGGTATTGGTACACTGATCTACATCCTGATCACAAGGGGAAAGATTCCAGCTTTCCTAGGACCCAGTGCAGCCTTTATCCCCGTTATGTCAGCCGTAATGGTGACTGAAGGTTATGGCGCAGCCCTTTCAGGTTGTATTGTTATTGGTATCCTATTCGCCTTAGCAGGTTTTGTAGTTGATAAGGTGGGCATGAAGTGGATCGACGTGATCCTGCCACCTGCAGCCATGGGTTCAGTTGTAGCCGTAATTGGTCTCAGCCTTGCAAAATTTGCCTCCAGCCAGGCTGGATTGATTCCAGGCTCTGTACCACCTGAGCTTCAAGGTAAGACAATATTAGTTTCCATGTTCACCTTAGGTGTTGCTATTCTTTCTAGCGTTCTCTTAAGAGGCTTTATGCGAGTCATACCTATTCTAATAGCCGTTGTTTGTGGCTACTTGTTTGC
The DNA here is from genome assembly GCA_964342805.1 of uncultured Peptostreptococcaceae bacterium. GTDB lineage: Bacteria > Bacillota > Clostridia > Peptostreptococcales > Acidaminobacteraceae > CAYFHQ01. The sequence goes on from CAYFHQ010000019.1 coordinate 39,502, forward strand.
TATTACCCAAGGGATTGTTGATTTGACTCCCATCATTGAAGCCCCCTGGTTCCAGCTACCGACATTCGTTAGACCTGTCTTTAGCTTTAATGCCATCATGATTCATTGCTCAAGCAGCCCTTGTGGTCCTTGCAGAGCATGTTGGTGACCTCAGTGTAACAGAAAAAATCGTTGGTAAGTCCCTTATTCGGAAAGACAAGGGCCTGTCCCGTTCTTACATAGGTAATGGTATTGGTACAATCATCTCTGGTTTCCTAGGCGGTATGCCTGTTACAACCTACGGTGAAAACGTAGGGGTAATGGCCCTGACGAAAGTCTATGCAGTATGGGTAATTGGTGGTGCGGCTATCTTCTCTATCCTACTTTCCTTTATGGGTAAAGTCACTGCCATTATCCAAGCCATGCCCGCACCCGTAATGGGTGGTGTATCCATCCTCTTGTTTGGTATGATCTCCGCATCTGGACTCCGTATGCTCATTGACGCCAATGTTGATTTCTCCAACACAAGAAATCTGATCCTATCTGCAATCGTACTGATCCTAGGGGTAGGCGAAGGTTCTATCCACATTGGTCCTGTTTCCCTAGAAGGTATGGGCCTGGCAACCATGTCAGCCATCCTACTCAGTGTTTTCTTTGTCATCATTGACAAGTTAGGCATCAGCAACAAGTCTGAGGACGAGGAAGAGGCTATTTCCACTGAAGCAGCTTAGACCTGTAGGTTTCACACCTATATGTTCTTATATTCCATTCATTTAGAAGCGTCTGGCAAAGTCCAGAGGCTTCTATTTTTTTGTTGGTGATCGGCTAGTTTGCTGGTGGTACACTTCTATTTGCTGACTTTATACAAATAAAAAAGGGCTCCATGGGAAATTCCCAAGGAGCCCTAACTCATTTACTAGATGTCATGGACTTAATGAGCCATTTATGCAGTCAAGGTCTACTTTGCTGCTTCAACAGCCACTGTTTCACCAGTGATCTGCTTGGCTGCAGCTACAATGTCCTTGGCCTTTAGACCGTACTTTTCCATCAGCTCGTCAGGATTACCAGACTCACCGAATGTGTCCTTCACACCAACACGAACCACTTTTGTAGGTGCATGCTCAGCAACAACTTCTGCAACTGCAGAACCCAGACCACCAATAATGCTGTGCTCTTCTGCTGTAACAATACCCTTCGTTTCCGTTGCTGCCTTCACAATGGCATCCACGTCGATTGGCTTGATCGTGTGCATGTCAATAACACGTACAGAAAGACCTTCTGCTTCCAGCTCTTTGGCTGCTTCAATGGCTTCTGCCACAAGAATGCCTGTAGCGATTAGGGTTACATCCGTACCGCCTTGGATCTCAATGGCCTTACCAATTTCGAACACAACGTCTTCACTGTGAACCACTGGAACAGCCGCACGACCAAATCGAGCATAAACTGGACCCTTGTAGTCAAGTAGAGCTTCTACAGCCTTTTGTGCTGTTACGTCGTCACCAGGGTTAAGGACAACCATGTTTGGAAGAGAACGCATGATTGCAAGATCTTCAATGGCCTGGTGGGAAGCGCCATCTGCCCCTACAGTCACACCTGCATGGGTAGCACAAATCTTAACGTTTAGTTTTGGGTAGCATACAGAGTTTCGCACGATTTCAAAAGCACGACCCGCTGCAAACATGGCAAAAGAAGATGCCACAGGGATCTTGCCAGAAGCTGCAAGACCAGCTGCAACGCCAACCATGTTCTGCTCTGCAATACCCATGTTCAGGTGACGCTCAGGGCAAGCGTCCTTGAATACAGCCGTCTTTGTAGACTTAGACAGGTCTGCGTCCAGTACAACTACATTTTTATTTTCTAGACCGATACGCGTCAGCGCGTTACCGTAGGACTCACGGGTTGCGATTTTTTTGCTCATTATAGCGTACCTCCCAGTTCTTTTATTGCTTGTTCCGTTTGCTCAGCATTTGGAGCAGCACCGTGCCAGCCTGCTTGGTCTTCCATGTAGGAAACACCCTTGCCCTTAATTGTCTTTGCGATAATCACGGACGGGCGGCCTGTTTCAGCTGCTGCTTGGTCAAAGCCCTTTAGGACTTGTTCCATGTCATTGCCGTCAACTTCAATTACATGCCAGCCGAATGCCTCAAACTTGGCATCGATTGGGTTTGGATTCATAACATCGACATTGCGACCATCGATCTGTAGACCGTTGAAGTCAACAATAGCCGTCAGGTTGGCTAGCTTGTAGTGTGCTGCAGCCATTACGGCTTCCCACACAAGGCCTTCATTTAGCTCGCCGTCACCCAGTAGGGTATACGTACGAACGTCAGTCTCGTCCAATTTCGCTGCTAGAGCCATACCTACAGAAGCAGAGATCCCTTGACCTAGGGAACCCGTAGACATGTCTACGCCTGGTGTACCCTTCATGTCTGGGTGACCCTGTAGCATAGCACCCATTTTTCTTAGCTTCATAAGCTCTTCTTTAGGGAAGTAGCCACGGTTAGCCAGTGCAGCGTAAAGAACCGGTGCTGCGTGGCCCTTGGATAGTACGAAGCGATCGCGGTTGTCCATTGCTGGGTTCTTTGGATCGATATTCATGACATTGAAGTATAGGGCTGCCATGATGTCTGCTGCTGACAGTGAACCACCTGGGTGACCGGAACCTGCTTCGTGAAGCATTTTCACGATGTCCTGTCGGATGGTGTTCGCTGATGCTTGCAATTCTGCAATGCTTTGTTTCATTTGACACTTCTCCTTCCAATACGTGAGGACTTACTTATTCATTTTCCCGAAATCCTTCTCCAAGGACTTCATGGGTTGTCGATACCATTAAAAATGCACTTGGATCAATCTCCAATACAATGCGTTTCAACTTGGTGACTTGGGCACGGTTGACTACGCAAAGGAGGACTTGCTTGTCTTTTCCTGTGTACATCCCCTTACCTTGGAGGGCAGTAACCCCACGTTCAAGGCCATCCATAATGGCGTCACTGATTTTTTCTGGGTGGTCTGACACAATGTAAAAGGCCTTGGAATAATCCAATCCTTCCACAATGAAGTCTGCCACTTTCACCAGGACATACAAGGCAATCATGGAGTAAAGGGAGGTTTCAATCTTTCGATCAACAATACCTGCCGCTGCAATGACGAACATATCCAGTACCATCATCAATTTAGCAATGGATAGCTGGGGGAAGAAATGATTGAGGATTGCGCCCCCCAAGTCAGTACCACCAGTTGTTCCACCACTGCGGAAGACCAGGCCAATGCCAATCCCTGTGAGGACACCACCAAATATGGATGCCAACAACAGGTCATCTGTGGCCACCAGGTTTACACCGCCCGTTTCTTGGAACCACTGGATCAGCCATAGGAAAAAGGACAAGGCACCTGTTCCGTATGCTGTTTTAAGACCAAATCGCCGTCCCAAAATGAAGACGCCTGCAATAAACAAGGGAATGTTGATTACCAGGTTGGTCACATATACTTCAATGCCTGTTACTTTTTTAATGACAATCGCAAGACCCGTTACACCACCTGGTGCAATGGTATTTGGTTCCAGAAACAGAAATAGGCCAACCGCTAGGAAAAAGGTTCCCAGGGTCAAAATGACATAATTCATCAGTTCCTTCATGGAAAAAATACGCTTGTTTTCCATCTCTTATCACCTTTTCAATTGTCCACTTCACAATTCCCGATTATATAGCATAAATGCCCCCCATGACAATAGCTTTTTCCATGGGAAACGATTTCATAAGAAAGGATATCTCCAATCCGGAAATATCCTCTGAGACAGTAGGCAAACTTCCTCATACTGCGTTGCTGGCTTCAACCCAGCTGGATCACGATCTAAGTGATCGCTCACCAACTGGCTTTCAGACGCGCCTTGCCTGAGGAAGTTTTCTACAGTCTCCATCTTGTCGACTTTGTCGACAATCTGAAAGGATATCTCCTGAACGGAAATATCCTTTGTAATTCGACATGACAAGACACTACTTGGAAATATCCCGTGACAATATCGTTCGTATTAAAAATTTAGGAATGGACATCATCCGTACAATCCTGTGGGGCTCCCGCAGGAGTCTCCATAGCCATTCAAGACCCAGGTTGATAAATAGCTTTGGCGCACGCTTGACACTACCTGCCCAAACGTCCAGGGCACCGCCCACACCCATGGCTACCCGGGCGTTCAGCACCTTGCGATGTTTATAGATCCACTTCTCCTGACGTGGAGCACCCATGGCAACAAAGAGAATGTCCGCCTTGGTTTCATTGATCCGGTCGATCACCTTGAGTTCGTCTTCCGGTGCAAAGTAGCCGTCTTGGGTCCCCTTGACCTTGAGGTTGGGGTAAGCCTTGACCATTTTCTGGGCAGCCTTGTCAGCGATTCCAGGTTTGCCGCCCAACAGATAAATGGAACTCCCTGTATTGTTACAGAACTTTAGAATGCGGTCCATCATTTCAATACCGGGTACCCGTTCATTTAGGCCCAGATTGTGCATTTTAGACGCATAGATGAGTCCAATACCATCAGGGATGACCAGGTCTGCGTCCACTAGGGCCCGCATGAGGTCCTCGTCCTCTTGGGCACACATGACAATTTCTGGATTGGGTGTGAATAGCATGGCAAATTCATCTTCTTTAAAAAGAGAAACAAACTTGTTGTATGCACCCTCAGCACCTAGCTTATCGATGGGTACGCCCATAATCTTGACTACGCTGTCCATGTAATCTCCTTACTGAAGCAATGACAGAAGTATTTCTGTATTGCGATTGAATAATTTTCGTAGGTGGTGTAACCGCTCTTGCAATTGCTTGATCATGTCCTCTCGGGAGGCCAAGGTTAAGTCAACAGCTTCAAGGATTGAGTCCGGATCGAAATCTTGGATGTCACAGTGGGCAGACAAGCCCAAGGTCTCCAAGAAGTAGTCAATCTTTGGATCATAGGAAATTCCTATCAAGGGGACTTCCGCTGCTGCCGCAAAGATCAAGGAGTGCAAACGTACACCCACCAGTATGTCTACATTTTCAACAACACTGAGGATTTCCCTTGCTGAATAATCACCCAGCACAATCCCAGCCTTGCCTTCCATCCGCTTGAGGATTTCCACATCCTCTTTCTGATGAAAGGGAATCATCACGACA
>CAYFHQ010000020.1:0-44575 GCA_964342805.1 uncultured Peptostreptococcaceae bacterium
CGATGGCCAGGGACCACACTACAGCCAAGAGGGTCCAACCCATCCAGCCCTTGAGGACGGTCAGGCAAACCGGTGTATAGGTCCCGGCGATCAGGACAAAAATCATGGTATGGTCCACTCGCCTAAGGAGGCGGACAACGCTGTCTTTGGCCCGGACCCAGTGGTAGGTGGCCGATGCGCTATAGAGTAGGATCAGGCTGACCCCAAACACAATGGCACCCGCCAGGTAGTATCCATTGGCCTTCCAAATGGCCTGGAAAACCATAAAGACTAAGCCAGCAACAGACAGGAGGGCCCCAATAAGATGGGTGATGGTATTGACTGGTTCTTTCATTTTAAACACAGGATCACCGTCCTTTTTCTGAGTATGTAAGGGTATTTCTAAACAACGTAGTATTCATTACTACTTCACGTAGTATTATATCCATAAACCCACATTCTGTAAAGGTGAATCTGGTTAAATTCTCCTGAGAAAAAGTGTATAATGAGACCATGGAGGGGCCACATGAATGAACGAATAGAAAAAATGCTCGCTGGACAGAGCATTCCCGTAGAGGATATTCCAAAGATTGACCTGTACATGGACCAACTCTTGGGCCTGTTTGAAGACCATTTTGATTCTTTTAGACGGACGGACGAGGACAAGATCCTCACCAAGACTATGATCAACAATTACGTTAAGGCCAAGGTGGTCATGCGACCGGAAAAGAAGAAATATGGTATTGACCATACAATTCAGTTGGCCATGCTCTACCAACTCAAGGGCGTGCTATCCATCCACGACCTACACACCCTGAACCAGGGCATTGGCAAGGTGGACGGAAGCCTGGAAGAGGTCTATAGGGAGTTCCTGGCCATGGAAGAGGAAACCCTCACAGACATGGGCACCTATTTGGAGCAGTACAAGTCTGACCTGAGTGCCGATGATAAAATGCGCATGATCTCAAAATTACTCATTGAGTCCAGCATTAAAAAGCGATTGGCTGAAATGCTACTGGATGAGTTTGAAGAGACCCTAACGGAATAGAGTAGGAATAAGGAGGTTTTTCCATGAGAGCAGCATTCCTGGTCATCGACGTCCAAAAGGCCTTTATTAAACATATGGGCCAAGACAAACTGGACCTCATGTTGGAGTACATCAACGAAGTGTCAGAGATGTTCAGAAAGGCCAAGTGCCCTGTGGTCATGATCCAAGACCTTGAAGCCGGTGACGGTCCTGGTTCAAGGGGCTTTGAACTGGTTGACGGCCTTCATGTCCATTCTGAGGACTACCGGGTTGAGAAGGCCTTTAGCAACAGCTTCTGGAAAACCGGTCTGGAGGAATACCTGAAAAAAGAGGAGATTGAATTTCTGGTGATCAGCGGTTTTGCTGCTGAGTACTGTGTCCTCTTCACCTACAATGGGGCAGACGAAAGAGGCTTCAAACCAGTGATCCTGCAAAATGGTGTTGCTGGGATCAGTGAGGTTGGAGAGCAATCCTTGATTACCCACCGCAACCTTATTAGCTTTGTGGCCATTGAGCACATGTTAGGCTAAGGGCATACAACCGCTTCCCAAAACAAACAAAGCAACAGCGTCTTCACAAACGCTGTTGCCTCTTTATTTGTCCTTTTTGCGTAAAGAACCAGTCCCAGTAACCGACCACTATACCAGGGGTAGCCGTATAAAAATCTGTGTCCCCTCACCCAGTTGACTCTTGACTTCTAAGCTACCTCCATGGGCCTCAACGATGGTCTTCACAATGGTTAGGCCCACCCCGTCCCCACCTGCAAATTTGCCTTTTGCAGAAACAGACCGATAGTGCCGTTCAAAAATATGGGGGAGGTCCACAGGGTCAATGCCCATACCCTGGTCAGCAACCTGAATGGTAAGCTGGCCCTTCAGTTCATGGTCATTGCTCCCCTTAATGGCCAGGTCATTTTCCTCAAGCCCAGTAACACGGGCACTCAAAATAGTTTCCATCCCTGAGGAACTATACCGCAGGGCATTCTCTAAAACATTTATCAGGACACGCTTGATCTGACTGGGATCAAAGGACTGGACCAAGTCAAGGTCATGACCCAAGTCCACATTCAATACTTGGCCAGCAGCCTGGAACCGGGGAAGGCATTGCTTGTAGCAATCCTGCAAGAAGTCTCCCACATGCACCTCTTCCCGCTTAACCGTCCAGGTGTCTGACTCCAGATCTTCCACCTCTTTTATTTTTTCAGCCAAATGATGAATCCGGTCCAGCTCCGATTGGAGCAAGCCCATTCGATCTGCATCCAGTTCCCACACTCCATCGTGGATGGCCTCCAAATGGGACCGCATGATGGTCAGCGGGGTCCGTATTTCATGGGAGAGGTTGGTGGAAATGGCCTTGCGAAGGGCCTTTTGCTCTACCAAGGATTCTTGCAAATACCGGAGGGTCTCCCCCAATTCATGGAGTTCCTTGGTCCCCTGTCCTGTTGGAATATCAACATCCAGTTGGCCTTTGTGTAGGGCAGTAGCGGCAAGGCGCATCTTTTTAAGGGGGTCTGTAACCCGCTTGGAAGAAACCACACTAATCCCCACAACAACAAGGATGGATATGGCCACGGAAAGGACGATACTGCGGAGGACATTGGCCCGAAAGGCAATATCCGACTCCGTTAACATGCCCGCAGGCACATAGCCGATTTCCATACGCCCTATGTTTTCCCCATTCCAAATCAGGGTCCTGGCATCCACTTGAATGGAGGTGGTCCAGCCGTTGCCCCATCCATTGCCTCGACCCCGCATGATACCCATATGGCCCTGGTTGGCCGTCGTTCGGTCATTTAGCCAAATCAACTCACCAGCCTGGTCCCACAGGGTCACCCGAAACCCCTCTGCCAGCCCGGAACTATACAAGAGTTGCAGTTGACCCCGATCCCAGTTTTTTTCTTGTTTATATAGGTCAATGACCAGTTCCGTTAACTGGTCTCGCCTTTGGTTTTCAGCATCTGCCTTGTAGGTCTCAAACTGTTGGTCAAACCGCCAATTGAGGGTCCCATACAGAATCGCGGCATTGACCACAACAATCACGACCATCCACAACAAGAGGACGGAACGATAACTTTTCATTTACTCGCCTCCCATTCGGTACCCCACCCCGTAGACTGTTTGAATCAACTTGCCTGCAGAACCTAACTTTTTCCGAATATTTTTCACATGGACGTCTATGGTTCGATCGTAGACCCCCGCTTCTTCATCGAAAACCCGCTCTAAGAGCTCTCTTCTAGAGAATACCCGTTTGGGGTGGAGGACAAGCAAGTGGAGCAACTGAAATTCCTTGGCCGTCAATTTCACTTCTTGACCAGCCACCTGACAAGCCATGGTTTCCACTGTAAGACTCAAGGACCCATGGACTAGATGCGCCCGCTCTGTCCCACCACTTCTACGCAAAAGTGCCCGCACCCGGGCCATCAACTCCCGGTTCCCAAAGGGTTTTGTGACATAGTCGTCGGCCCCTAAGTCTAGGCCTTCAACACGGTCTGACTCCGTCACTTTGGCCGTAAGCAGGATGACAGGGAGGCTATCATCCTTATCCCTCAACGTCTTCAAGACTTGTTCTCCACTGACCATGGGCATCATCCGGTCGAGGATCATGAGGTCTACCTTGTGGTCCTCAAGCGTTTGTAAGGCTTCCATCCCATTCTCAGCCTCTAGGACCCTGTGGCCCTCTTCTTTCAAGTAGGCTACAATTACTGCCCGGATTTGTTTTTCATCGTCCACCACTAGAATGTTGGCCATCTTCCACCTCAAAAAAGCTCGACTTCCTGGTGAAAGTCGAGCTTAAACTTACATTTTTATCCCTTAATAAGGGCTACCTTACTCAGCAAACCGACAACCGGGTCCACCGTATACACCAGGTCCTCCCTGGTATGTAGATCCGTTGACACGGCCACCTCGGCGGCCAAAGCCACCCTGCCATGCTGTACCAGTTTCACCGTCGACCATGACTCTTGAATGTAGGGTTTCACCATCCATCACATCAAAAGTATAGCCATGGTACATGGTGTATACTTCTGTGCCCAGGGTAAGTTCCCCTTCCAGACCTGCAACAAAGTCCTGTGCTTTTTCTTTGGCAGCTTCTTCAGAGATCCACTTGCTCTTGTCAATTTCTACTGCTACTGGGGTACCACCGTTATTCCAGCGGCCGTGGCCCCAACCCCTGGTCACTGTGTCGGCAAAGACTGGGACTGAAATCAAAACCAGACCCAATATCAGGACAACAACCATCATTTTTTTCATGACAACCTCCTCCTTGTTTACTCGTCCTCTTGCAAGATGTCTAACTTTGACCGATACTCACTTTCATCGATCTCTCCCCTTGCAAACCGTTCCTTTACTAAAGCAATCGCCTTTTCTTGACGGTCCTTGCCCGGGGTGGACTTGTTAGACTTAATCACAAAGTAGGCAAGTGCTGCAATCACTAGCCAAAATCCAAGCATCATGATCCATCCACCTCCAAATCCTCCTAGGGAACATCCACGACTTAACCACATCATGTTCTCACGTCCTTTCATATTTAGAATACCTTGCGCTTGTGAAGGAAATATGAAGGACAAAAAGAAAAAGTGGACAGCATTTTTGCTGTCCACTTGAGATCCTAGAAAACTCTCTTACTGTCTAGAATACGGAATCTGTACGATTGATTTCCGGCTTCTTTCGGACGCCTTATCCCTGCTTAACGATATGTACTGCATGGGGGTAAGGAATGTCAATCTTTGCAGCGTCCAGGGCGTCTTTAACCTCTTCCATGAGGTCAAAATAAACCGTCCAGTAGTCACTGGCATTGACCCATACACGGACCGTAAAATCTAAAGATGACGCCCCATGCCCACTGAGTCTGATAAAGGGCTCGGGGTCTGTTAAAACAGCTTCATGTCCTTCAATCACCCTTGAAATGACTTCTTTAACATGGCCTATTTCTGCGTCATAACCCACGCCAAAGACCAGGTCAACCCGCCGGGTATCGTTAACAGAGTAGTTGATCACACTGGCATTGGACAGGGCCCCATTGGGAATAATGACAGTCCGATTGTCCGGTGTGGTCAGTTGGGTGTTAAAGACGGTAATGTCTTTGACAGACCCACTGTAGCCCGCTCCTTCAATAAAGTCTCCCACCCGGAAGGGTTTGAGGAGTAGGATCAGTACACCACCAGCTATGTTGCCCAGGCTCCCTTGCAGGGCCATGCCCACAGCAAAGCCCATGGCACCCAGGAGGGCTATGATGGATGTGGTTTCCACACCAAAGATCCCCAATAACATGATAAAGAGAATCCCTTTTAGACCTATGTTGGTCACCGACCGCATAAAGGATCGTAGGGAGGGGTCCACGTCTAAGTGGAGGAGCATTCTCTCCACCCGCTTGGTCAACCAGCTAGCAACCCGCCAACCAATAACCAATAATAATAAAGCACCGATGATCTGCTGGGCCCACTGGACCCCCACCGTTTGTAATTGTCCCATAACCTGTTCCATAGTCCCTCCTTATTTCTTTTCCATCCGGTTCATCCGAAGCCCTGTCACTGCCTTTTCCCAAGGTACATAGGCCTCTTCCAAGGCCTGGACGACAAACCGTATTTCGTCCTGGGCATGGGCGTCCGCCCGCAGGGTAATGAAGTGGCTCATGGCATAAAGATTGCCGAAGAACCGAGACGGTCGGTTGTTGGCATTGAGTATAACGTAGGGTGTGATCGTCTGCAAACCCGCATCTTTAAACCGGTCTGAAAGGTCGCAAGACTCCTGGTAGGCCCGGATCAATATCTCCTTGGCCTCTTTCCCTTCTGGGGTGTCACTGTGTTCGACCAGTTCTGGCGGAAGCATGAGTCCATAGTCCACGTCGGGGAAGTAGGGTTGAATTTGGAAGGCCCGGTGGCGTATGAGTTGGTGGTGGCAGCCTTCGCTGGTCAGTAGGTCCACTGAAAGACCCTTTTCCTTAAAGGTTTTGGGGAGGTCGTCAAAGCGACTCATGAGGGCCAGGTCTCCTGCTGCCTCTTGGTCTTCATGGGTCCATTCCACAGCCCCTTCCACCACCACGACAGGTCTATCATAAATCTGTCTAGGCTTGATGGTTGGATGCTTGCGTTTAAAAGAGCCTTGAATTCTGGACTTGCCAAAGGCGGTGGGCTCCACGTGCTTAACCATGCCGTAAGAAACCTTGGCACCCTCGTTTTTCATTTCCTCTGCCGTGTCTACGGCTTCCTGGCATAGGCCCTCGTGGGAAAACAGCTCAGACAAGCCGTCACAAAAGGCCCGCAGGTTAACTGCTATGCCCATATTGGACTTCACCGACAAGGGGAGGACATTTCTAGCATTTTCAAAGGCCAGTTTCTCCACGTCCCCCTTTTTCATGTGGGGGAACTTGTCCGTCAAGACCTTGCGCATGAGGACCATCATACGCTCATAATCCTTAAACCGCGCCTGGGTAAAGGCTGTATATTCTTTGGTGAGTGTTTGAGACCCTTCCAGTTCCTTGGGGGTCACATAATCCTTGGGTGGATTGTAGCGTTGGGAGTACTCAATATAACTCCAAAAGGCGTTGTTGTTCAGGGTTTCAATCCGCTCTGTAAACCACCGACTCTTGTTTTCAATGCACATTTGCAGGTGGTCAAGTTCCTTGATTGAACTGTGGCCATAGTTGACTCCCCACTTTTCCATGAAGCCATTGGCCACCACATAAGAATGCTCAAACTGCTGGTAGATATCTTCCTTGGGAAGGTTGATCATGTCTGACTCCACCATGTGGATCAGGTCTTCTCGGAAGCCCTCTTTTTGACGGGACACCTTGCTCATTAGCATGGCCCCAAGGACAGATGGTACCTTGGGTATAAAAACATCTTTGCTGGTATTGGTCATTAGATTGGTATATGTATTTTCCAAAAGAAGCCTCCTTTTTTGCATACTCCTACATTTATTCCCCATTTCCCAGGGAATCATTCAGGGAAATGTAGTCTTTCGACGATACTTGTAGGCCCTAGTCGGGTACATATGAAATGATTATGCTATAGGACGTGATGACATGAAAAAAATCGGAACAATGTACACACTCATACTCTTGGTCTCTTTGGTGCTGGTCTCTGGAATCACCAGTTCAATTGTTATGCTCCAAAGTGTCCAAGTCCTCCAAAAGGAGTCCTCGGACAAACTTGAGTCCGTCGCCATTAACCATGGCTTACAACTGGACCAGTCCCTCCTGCGTTTCCAAGGGGCCATTGACGACTTGGCCAACCTTATGAGTATTCATTTCAAAACAGAGCTCCATGAAAGTCAGTTGAATACGGGTGGCCCGTTGACTCCAGAAAAAGACCTGGCCCTTCGTCAAATGCTCACAGACTCCCAGGAACTCTTGCAGTACACCACCCAGCAGGTGACCAATAATATTAGTGGCTACCTGGTCCTGCGACCAGACCTCTTTCCTTCTGAGCGGAAGGACGAGGGTTATCCCTACCAAATCCTCTTAACCCTGTCACCCAGTGGTGTTTTCACCCGAAATCTCAATGTGGCGACAGAAAAGAGTTTGCTGTCTGACGACTTGGTCATGGCCTGGTATCGGGATCCCATTTCGTCTGGTCAAGGAGTTTGGAGTCAGCCCTATGAGGACCCCTATATTGGCGCAACCATCGTTACCTACTCCACCCCTATCCTGGTGGATGGCACCATCGTTGGTGTCATTGGCATTGATTTTGACTTTAAGGGGATCCAGTCCTTTGTGGAAGGAATTTCTGTCTACAAAACAGGCTATGCCTTCCTCTTCGACGAAAACTATCAATTTTTGGCTCACCCCTTCTTGGACCCCACCATTAGCCTGGGGACTCTTGAAGGCGGCAAGCACCAGTACGTGGAAGCCTATATGGATCAACATGATTCAGGTACCATCCAGTATGTTTTCCAGGACTCCACCAAAATACTGGGTTTTTATACCCTGAGTAATGGGTGGACCCTGGCTATGGCGCCTCCAGTCAGCGAAGTCTACCAGGACCTAGCCAGTATCCAACAGGACATGATGGTAGCCCTGGCCCTGGGCATCATTTTGTTTGGGGGAATCGCCACCTTCCTGGGTATTCGGATCTCCAAGCCTCTGGATGAACTCAGTGGTTACGTAGAGTCGACATCCGACGTAGACGCCAATCTGAAAAACCCTGTTCCTGGCCATCTCATATCTGATCCAACGGAGGTGGGGCAGCTGGCCACAGCCCTGGAGACCCTACGGTCCCGCCTGGACGCCTCTTTTAATCAGATCCAGGAACAGAATATTGTCTTAGACAAGAAGGTCACAGAGCGAACGGAGCAGTTGGCCCATAGCAATGCGGAGTTGGCCCAAACCATTGAAAACTTAAAATCAACCCAGTCCATGTTGGTTGAAGCCCGCAAGCAAGAAGCCCTCAACAACCTGATCCAAAACTTGGCCCATAAACTCAACACCCCCATTGGCAATGCCATTACTGCTTCCACCTTCCTCCTAAGGGAGCTGGATAGCAAGTTTAAGAGTGGCAACAAGGACCAATGTGGCATGGACTACGGTGAACTCCTCCATGTCCGCGAAACAGCCCAGTTGATCTATAGCAACCAGCAAACCCTCCGGGGGATTGTGGAAAGCCTGCGGGAACTCATGGATGATTATGCGGACAAGAAGGCGGGGAGGGTCCATCTCAAATCCTTTATTCAAGGGGTGTCTGAGAATGTGAAAACCCTTCACAGGACCGACCGGCTTATTGCCCAAATCTTTGTTGACAACGAGTGGGAAATCACTAGCTATCCGGGCTTGTTAAGCAAGCTATTTGAGAACCTCTTTTCCCATTCTGTCCACCTGTCTCTGGCTAAAAACAACTATGCCCAGATCACCATTGAGTCGGCCATACGACCGGGGGTACTGGAGTTTACCTATATCGATGAAAATATCAATACGGACACCGACGTGGCTCGGATTTTCGACCCCTTCTTTATTTCCCCCTTCCGCCGGGACGACACGGGCTTAGAACTGCAGATCGTCTACAAGATTGTCACCCAAGGTTTTGGGGGCAAGATTACGGCCACCAGTCGACCGGACTCCCTCATTGAAATCAAAATGGAATTGCCTATTCTCATCGGCTAGGGTTCCAAATATCAAAAATAAGGCCCAAGAACCTGCCACTTGCAGGATATCTTGGGCCTTTGCTTATGTGACTTGTATGGTTTTTGCCGGGCACCTGAGGGCCACGACTTGCAGTCTTTCACGGAGGTCTTCTTTGGGTCTGCTTTTTAAGGAAATCTTCCCTTCTTCTAGGGAAAAGATGTCTGGTTCCAGGCGTACGCATACCCCACACCCTATACAAGTATCTGTTTGAATGGACAAAATGCCATAGGCTGTCACAGGGTCATCTGCTGTCAGGTCTAGTATGGCCTTGGCTTGTATGCGCCTATTGATCCACCAGGCCATGAGAAAAATGGACGCCACCGTTAGCAACCACCGGATGGCCATAAAGGGTAGACCTAAAAACTTAGCTTCATTGGCCAACATGGGAACCTTAATCACAGCCCAAGCGCTGAGGATGACCACAACATTGCCCACAGAAGCCCCCTTCTTCAGGAGGGTCCTGCAGACCGGAAAGGCGGCATAGATGGGCCCCGCAGACAAACTCCCCAGAATCAGTGCCCTGACCATCCCCATGAAACCCGTATGGTCTCCAAAACTGTTTTCGATGGCCTTTCTGGGCACCCAGGCTTCCACAAGGGCTGTCAGTACAAAGATCACAGGCATGATCTCCACCATTTCCTTTATAAAGTAACCGGTATGATTAAGGGCCTCCATGACCATGGGCAGGTTCAGGAGCCAAAGGGTCAAATACACCAAGACCATAACCGATAGGATCTTTTGCTTTTTAACAAAACGCAGGATCATAAAAGAACCCCCATTCCTAGGGCTATGAGTAGGGCCATGACAAAACTCAAGCCATTCCTATAAAGGCTAAAACGCAGGCCAAAGGCCTTTTTTTCAAGGGGAAATGTGACAAAACCCACCATAGTCAGGGTGGTGAGAAAGGCTGTAATGGGAACAAGGCTCGCACCAGCGTCCACCAGGGAACCTGCCAGGGAAAAGGCCACAAAGGCAGGAATGAGTGTAATGCCACCTACCACGGCGGATAGGATGGTTGCCAGGCTTACCTGGTTTCCACCCAAGACCTCTTGAATGGCTGAGGTTGGGATCAGGGTCAGTAAAAGGCCGATGGCCATGAGAATGCCAATGATTTCTCCGACCATGTTCCTCATCATACCCCGGGCCATTCCCAAGGCACTTAGGGTTCTTTTTTTGTCCCTTACCAGGGACCAGACCAGGGCGCTTGCTGTCAGTATCCAAAAAAGCATAATGAACATGGATCAACCTCCTCCTCATATCTTGACACCAGTATATATGATAAGATGAGAAAGTAGTGTTACCATGGTAACACTACGCCCAATCTGCACAGACGACAAGATGGAAACCCCATACGCCCCTTATCACATCCGCACCACCTGTTCGACAGACCAGCGTTCACCTATGAAGGAGAGAATATGGACAAACTTACCCTGGGCCTACTTGCCTCAACTACCCTATTCAAACATATGAGCATGGAGGACCTGGCTCCCCTACTCACCCCCGACCATTACCATATACGACAATATGGCAAGGGGGAGTTGATCCACCTCCAGGGGGAACACTGTCATTCCCTGGACCTGATCCTGTCCGGGCGTGTTACCATCCAACGGATTGACCCTGACGGGCGAATTCTGACCATACGAACATTTTCTGAAGGGGATGACTTTGGTGGCAACATGTTGTTTTCCTCCCATAACCAGTACCCCATGACCCTGACAGCCCAAATGCCCGCTACCCTGGTCCACTTTACAAAGCCCTTTGTCAGACAGGCCTGCCAAGTGTCAGCTGCCTTTATGGATGCCTTTCTTCAGTCTGTTTCTGACAAGGTCCTGATCCTCACTGGGAAGATTCACTTATTGACCCTGCCCAGTATCCGTGACCAACTATTGGACTACATTCAATTCCAGCAGCAGGCCCAGGGACAAGAAACAATTCGGTTGACCTTGACCAAGACTGCCCTTGCAGAACGTTTTGGAATCTCTCGGACCTCCCTGTCCAGGGAGCTTCAAAAAATGAAACGTGATGGCTTGATCCAATACGATCGAAACACCATCACGTTGTTATAGGCTATTGAGTTGGTCCAGCAGGTCCTGGCAGGCTTGCTGGTTGGCCTCCAGTTTTTTTCGTTCATTCATGACAACAAACAGGTATCCCTCATTGACATAGGCATGCTCACTGGAGTCGTCCAGTCTACTCAGTTCAATTTGGATTTGCTTGATTTCCTTTTCTAGTAATCCCTTTAAGAGGGTCCCCTGGTCGGGGTTAATGGTCATCTTCATGGTAGCCTCATTTCTTCTTTTCTACTCCCCTATCATACAGGAAAGAAGACCCGTCGACAAATCTCTATCAGAATCTGTCTATTGGATTGATTGATGGAAATTGAGGGTAAGAATATGGCACGGAGGAGTGACCATGAATACCCGCAGAAGAAAATATGTAGCTGCCATCCTAACTTTTATATTTGTTTTTGGCATTTTTACCCTCAGCGCCTTGGCCGAATACCGTCGAGCAGTTGCAGCACAAGAGCGCCAGCTAACAACGGAAGTGACTGTGCTCAAAACCCATATCGACAGTGTAATCAACAGGTCTATTCGAAACACCCTGGGGATTATTTCTTATGTCCAAGTACGGCCTGACCTCACCCAGGAGGAGCTGGAGGCCTATTCCGTCCAGTTGATTCCAAAGGATGATGTCGTAACCCGTCACTTTGCCTTGATCGAGGACACCACCATTACCATGGCCTACCCCTTAAAGGAAAATGCCAGTGCCATTGGTGTTGACCTTGCTCAGCTCGACGCCCAACGGGAAGATATATTACGGGTCAAGGAAAAGGGCGAGTCTATCCTTATTGGTCCTGTGGACTTGGTTCAAGGGGGACGGGCCCTGATTAACCGGTCACCCATTTATCTCAACCCCGGAACCGACCAGCAAACCTACTTCGGCCAACTGGCCCTGGTTATACGTTACGACCCCTTTATGAAGGAGTCGGGCATAGTGGATTTTGCCCGTACCCACCTGGTAAAAATCGAGCAGCTGGGCCCCACCCAAGAGGTGGTTAGCGTCTTATATACCAATACAGAAGCCTTTGGCGACGACTCCATCGAGTCCGTTATCGAGATCCCCAATGGCAAGTGGCTGATTACGGTGGAATACCCCGACGGTTTTACTGGGGTTAGTAACCTCTTTTATCTGCTCCTGGTCATGGGGCTAGCCTTTGGTGTTCTGGCTGCTGCCTTTACCTTTAACCTCTTACGGTCCAATGCCGATCTCAACGCCATAGTTGAGGAACGAACCCATAAAATGAAAGAAGCCAATGACCAATTGGCCTTGTCCCTGGAAGAACTCCAGGCCACCCAAGACCAAATGATCATGCGGGAAAAGCTGGCCGCCCTAGGAGAACTGGTGGCCAGTGTAGCCCATGAAATCAATACCCCCCTGGGGATTTGTGTGACCATTGGCTCCTATATCCAACAACAGATCACGGAACTGGAAAAGAAGTTTTCCACCAACTCCTTGAAACGGTCTGACCTCAACAAGGGCTTTGACGAAATGAAGGAGTCCCTCTCCGTCCTGGTTAACAACCTCAATCGGTCATCTGAACTTGTGTCTAGTTTTAAGCAAGTTGCCACAGACCAGCACTTAAATGAAATCCGGTCCATTAATGTTGGCCGATATTTGGAAGACGTCCTTAACAGTGTTCGACCCAAGTTTAAGGGGACTTCCCACACCCTTGAGCTCCATGTGGCACCCAACCTATGGGTCACCACGGCCCCTGGTGCCCTGTCTCAAATCGTCACCAACCTGGTGGTCAACAGCCTCCTCCACGGCTTTAACAAAATGGAGGACGGCCGGGTGGAGATATACGTAAAGAAAGTAGAAAAGGAACTGATCCTAGACTACTATGACAATGGTTCAGGCATACCGGAAGACAATCGAGACAAGATATTTACCCCCTTCTTTACCACTCGAAAACACAGTGGAAGCACGGGGCTAGGGATGCATATCGTCTACAATATTGTTGTCCATAGTCTCAAGGGAACCATAGAACTCAAAGACAAGGAGGCCCAAGGAGTCCATTTCCACTTTGTGCTTCCCGCCTACCTCCATACAGATGAATAAACTACAAAACGCCTGTTGGTCAATACCAACAGGCGTTTCAGTTTGTTCCCTAACCCAACATGCTTTTGACCATTTTCAGTTTGCCCTTATAAGGAGGATAGATCACGGAGAAATCAAACTTGGTGGTCTTTTTCACAACTGATTTTTGGTGGGACAGTTGGTCAAAACCATGTTTACCGTGGTAGGCCCCCATGCCGGCATGGCCCACGCCGCCAAAGGGTAACTCCTCTGGGATCAGGTGGGAAATGGTGTCGTTGACGCAGCCTCCTCCGAAGGACAGGGTGTCCAGGACGCGGTCCTCCACCTGCTTGTTTTCTGTGAAGACATAGAGGGCCAAGGGTTTGGGTTTGGCCTGGATGGTCTGGATGACTTGTGACAGGTCATCGTAGGGCAAGATGGGGAGTAGGGGTCCAAAAATTTCGTCGGCCATGGCCGCATCTTCCCAAGTGGAAGGATAAAGCAGGGTGGGTTCGATAAAACGTTCCTCTTCCACCACGTGGCCCCCATGGACTACTTTTGCCGGGTCAATCAGGTCAATCAGGCGCTGGTAGTGACGGTCATTGACAATCCTGCCATAGTCAGGCGAGGTCACCACATGGTCTGTGTAGAAGCTGGTAATGGCTTGCTTCATATGGCCTATAAAGTCGTCTGCAACGGAGGCGTCCACATAGACATAGTCCGGTGCGACGCAGGTCTGGCCGGCGTTCATGAACTTGCCCCAGGCTATCCGCTTGGCTGCAACCTCTAGGTTGGCCGTTCGGTCTACAATGGTTGGACTCTTTCCGCCCAGTTCCAAGGTAATAGGCACCAGGTTTTTGGCTGCTGCTTCCATGACGATCTTGCCCACAGGCACACTGCCGGTGAAAAAAATGTGGTCAAAGGGCATGTGGATCAGGGCACTGGTTTCCTCCCGGGCACCACGGACCACCTTAACCACTTCCGGTTGGAAGGTGGACCCCAAGACTTGTTCCAGGACGTCAGACACATTGGGTGTGTACTCCGACGGCTTTATAATGGCTGTGTTTCCCGCTGCAAGGGCAGCAATCAGTGGTTCTATGACCAACTGGAAGGGGTAGTTAAAGGGTCCGATAATAAGTAGGTTGCCATAGGGTTCTGCCACCACCTTGGCGCTGGCCCCAAACTGGTGCATGGGAACAGGAACCTTTTTGGGCTTCATCCACTTGCCTACCTTTTTCCGGGTTTGTTTGGCACTTTGCAGGACAAAACCAATTTCCGTTGTATAGGACTCATAGGAAGACTTGCCAAGATCCTTGGCCAGGGCGTCCATGATAGCTTCTTCATTGGTCCGGATAGCTGTTTCCAGCTTGCTGAGTTGGTCTTGCCTCCAAGCCAGAGACTTGGTGACGCCAGTGTAAAAATACTGCCGTTGGGCTTGTAGATATTGATCAAATCTTTCCATGTTTCCTCCTCATGAAATCTGTGTGGTCCAGGCGATTGTCGATCCCTGAATGGTCGATCGGTTTAATCTTTTAAACCAATGAAATGAAAGAAAATGCGCCTTTAGCGAATGACGCAGTCTTCCTCTATGTCTTTAATAAAGGCCTTTAGCTGGTTTAAAGGCTCTTTCAAGGTCAGGGTATAATAGTTCTCCGTCCCTCTTTTTTGGGCCTCTACCAAACCACACTGTCGCAAGACTTTTAAGTGGTGGGAGACGGCGGGTCTAGACAAGTCAATCTGCCCAGCGATTTCCCTTACATTCATTTCTTCTGTTTCTGCCAGAAGAAGAATAATGTCTTGGCGGTAGGGCTCTGCCAGGGCTGAAAAGAAGACGGCTGCTTCTCTGAACTTTTTCACTGTGGTTGGACTCCCCATGGGACCTCCTCGGATTGTTCAGGATCGGTTGATTGGTTTAATCCTTTAAACCTTTGACCCTATTTTAAGCCCCTGACAAGGGCCTGTCAAGGGCTTATCGAAAAACATTCTCATTTATAGCCAGATGCTAGCCACCCAAACAACCACCAAGACCAGGGCCATTTTCAAGGTTTCGTCCCGGAAGGAGGCCGTCTTAATCAGGGCATGTTGAAAACGCAGGGAAATCTGTGGATAGGCAAATCGCCGGAAAACAACTGCCGCAATGAGTTCAGAGGCAAACAAAATGGAACCGTCCACCGACAGGATGGAGAAATACTTGGTTTGCTGGCCCAACCACTGCCATTCCACGGGGATCAAAGCCACTGAAACCAGGGCAACAAAACCCGTGGTCACATACTGGCTGGTGAGTGCGTTACGTATGGACCCGTCTGGACCAGGCAACATGGCCAGTAACTTCATAAAGGAGACCATGGTGCCCAGGTTGACCAGTTGTAGGCCCCAGTACAAGAGCCCTGTGTCCATGCCTTTTTTAATGAGATCCTTACTAATACTCCCCAGGAAGAAGGGGGTACCCGTAATATGTAGGACGCCAATCACAAGAAAAACGGACAGCCACTTGTCACACTGCCACAGGCCCTTGATCTTGGAGATGGTCCGGGTTCCGTAGCGCTCTGAAATCATGCCAGCTGTCAAAAAGAGCAGGCTCTTAAACAAAAAGTGGTTGGACATGTGGACAATCCCTCCCAGCAAGGCCGGTGAGGACCCGCTGAAAATCCCCAGCATGAGGAGTCCCACCTGGGAAACTGTATGATAGGCCAACATCCGCTTGATATCCTTTTGGAACATGGCGCGAACGACCCCAGTAATGGCGGTCAGCAAGGCTACATAAAGGAGGAAGTCCTCCAGCATGTAAGAAGGTACCATGGCAACAATCCGAATAAGGCCGTAGACCCCCATCTTCACCAGCAAGCCCGATAGGAGGGCTGAGATTTCTGAAGGTGCCGCCCCGTGGGCAATAGGCAACCATCCATTCACCGGGAAGATTGCTGCCTTGACCATAAAACCAATCGCCAGGCAACCCACTGCCAGGATAACCAAGTCTGAAGCCGCATGGCCGTTGATCATTTGGTTGATCAGTTCAATATCCAGGGTCCCTGCCTGGATGTAAATCCAAACTACCCCCAGCAAAACAAATACCATGGCAATGGAGTTGATCAGCAGGTAGTAAAGACCTGCCCGAACAGAGGCCCCGTCCCTGGTGTAAGTAATCAAAATACTAACAATAATCGCCGCAATTTCGATAACGATAAAGATGGAAAAGAGGTCGGAGACCAGGAAGATTGCATAGAGAACGCCCTGGAGGAAGTTGACCAAAAAGAGGTACTTGTGGTCCCCCTTACGGCCCTCCCAGTTGTAAAACTGGGCATAGGTACAAGAAATCCAAGACATCCATAAGAAGGGGACTGCCAAAGCGTCCAGGGTCATACGAATGCCAATACCCTGTTTCCACCCCCCTATGATGGTTGCGTCTCCCATATGGTTGGCTGTTAAGATCCACAAGAGCATGAGTAAGATACCCTGCTGTAAGAAGGTTGAGTAGCTGAACCACTCGTGGTCAATCAAGTACAGCAAGGTCGCTAAAATCATTGGTGTGAATATAAGTGTGAGTACCCAGATGGACATGGCGCCTCCTAAGCGTCGTCTTTAAAGATTAGCTCCCAATCCAGGGTGCCATAGTAGTGAAAGATTTTTACTGAAAACATTAAGGCCATGGCCGTGATGGACGCGCCAATCACGACAGCTGTGATCATGAGGGCTTGGGGCAAGGGGTCTACCACAAGACCTTCCACAATTGGAGCCACTTCCCCCGTGGCACTGGCGGCCACAATAAAAAGGACAATAATGGCTGTTTGCATGATGTTGAGGCATACGATGGTTCTAAAGATATTCTTACTTATAATCAGGCCGATCAAGCCCACTAAAAAAACAGCAAAGATCAGCATAAATTCAATAATCATACGGCCCCCTCTTCCAAGAAGGTTGCGATAATGGCGCCCATGCCCAGGGCCACCTTCATGCCGATCACCACGTTCATGAGTACCAAGACACCGGTCTGGGTGATATAGGCTTCTAAGGCCATGTTGCCCGCTGCAGCGACCAATAGGACCAGGAAGAGGACTTTTTCAATCTGTATAATCCGCTGTAAGTTCAGGGCACTTTCTTCCGTAATGAAGTGCATGAGCAAGTAGATAGAGGCCAGCACAACGCCACCCTGAAAGCCGCCCCCCGGTGAAATGTCACCCCCAAGGACCACGTGCATGCCAAACAAGAGGATATAGGGCAGGAGAAAACGACTGACAATACGTAAAAGCGTATAAGATCCCACTGCATCACCTCACTTCTTTGTCGGACTTGCCCATGAAAATAATACCTACGGCTGTTACAAAAAGAACACCCGCTTCCATGATGGAGTCCAGTAGTCGATATTTCAAGTAAATACCTGTAACCAGGTTTTGTGCCCCCAGTTCAATGAAGGCATATTCCTTGATATAGGTATGATAATAGTCATTGTAGGTTTGTAGGTCTGGCAGTCCCTTCATGACAAAGATCATCATGAGACCTGCTATGGCTACGGCTACTCCTATTAATCTAAATAGCTGTTTCATGATCCTTCACCCGCTTCCAAACCACTCGACCGTCTTGTACCAGCTTTTCTTCCAGGCTGTTTAAGAGGACATTGGAGGTATTCCCCCTGATTTCCAGCTCATTGTCCTTAATGTGGTAGTGGCAAATCAAGTCCACGTTCCCCACCCGGAAAACCCGCTGGATATTGGGTGGGTCCTCACCCAGGTGGTGGACCACATTGAGTTCAAGGCCATACACATTACAAAACTCCTCCATGATGTCCATTAAGAATCTAATGGTTTGGGGTTCAATAACTGCCCCTTCCATGGAGCCTACAAAATCAAGAAGGACCGTAAACTTCTTCTGCTTGGAAATGGCTATCAAATAGACTAAGGGAATGAAGGCAGACCCTACAGCCACTTCGGCCAGGGCAATATCTGGCGCTTGGGAAAAATAATAGACCGCCGCTGCCAGAAAAGAAAAAACAGAAAAGAACATGACCAAGTGCAGGTTGTTTTTCACCAGTAGTAAAACAATGGACAGGATCAAGAGCATGCTCAATAACAATATGATCATAGGCGTTCCTCCACCCGGTCGGGTTTAATGCCATTTTGCCATGCGGCACTGGCGATAATCTGACTGGTAATGGGGTTGGTCAACAAGTAAAACATAAGGATGACAATCAACTTGCCTGTCATGGGACTCCATCCTGTACGTAGCATGAGGCCAATCATGAGGGTAATCACCGTCACCGAGTCCAACTTACTGGAGGACAAGAGCCGAGTAAAGACCCCTTCCAAACGGAACAAGCCAGCCACACCTATCAATAAAAAAATCCAGGACAGGCCTATAAATAAAGACGAGATCATTTCAAACGACCTCCCCTCAATAAAAAGCGACTGATCAGGGTAACCGACAAAAAGCCAATAATACTATAGGTGATAGAAATATCAAGGACCGCTGGCATGTCTGTCATGACCCCATAAACGGTAATCAACAGGACTGTCTTTAATACAATCAGGTTCAAGCCAATTAATCGCTCCCAAATGGTATGGCTCCGCAACTGATAAAGGAGCAAGAGTAAGACTGAAAAGATGAGTATGTAAATGGTAATTTGCAGCATGTTACCCCCTTAAAAACGGTTTTTGCATACGGGTTTGAATCCCATGGCGAATGGAGACAACTTCCTCTGGACTATTGGCAAAACCAACAATGGTTAGGGTTTGTCCCTGGGCCATTACCGTCATGGTCCCCGGTGTCAGGGTGATGGCATTGGCGATCAAGGTGATCTGAAAATCGTCTGTCACGTCCAGGTCCACCTCAAAGATCCACGATTGGTCAGAACCTGCTATGACCCGGATAATATGGTGGTAGGCCGCTGGAATCAGGTCCACAGCCACCAGGCAGCTGAACCAGATAATCCGCCAAAAATACCGCACGTGGACGTGGTCCTCTTCCACTTTGTTTAATAATAAAGAAGAGGTCATCATGGCTACTGTCACCATGGTGATCCCTGTCAGTATGGTTCGTGTCGTCAAGTTGCCATTTACTATAAACCAAAATAGGAGTAAAGACGACCATTTTGCAATTTTATTTAGTTTACGTCTCATACGCCACCTCGTTTGTCTATTGTTACCCTGCTTAACCTTCCATTACACCGTTGAAATGGGTGGTTTTTTGGGTATATACAGCGAATAATGTGCTTACAAGGGGGAAATCATGTTTTTATTTCGTCAAATTCGATCCAGCTTAATCCTGAAAATCACTGCGGTCACTGTCCTTGGCCTTATTCTTGCCTTGAGTATTATCGGTTTTATTGTGGTCAACCGCATTAATGACCTGGGAAGCAAAACCCTTTCCACCATAGAGGACGAACTCTATGTCCTGGCCAACGAATACTATGAGAACTACCTCAATGGGATTGCCAAGAACGTGGAGGACAAGGTCCATGGGATCTTGGACGAACTCCACCTGCTCTCAGGCATTACCCAATCCTACATGAACCAAAGGGATGCGCTCGCCCCCATTTCAAAATCGCTCAACACCTTCCCCTACTTCCGGGACGACTTGTATTTCAGCGGCGACTGGTATCAAAATCGAGACTACGAGCCGGCCACCCTATTTATTCCAAAGTACCTTCTCCAAGAGGATAACACGATTCCAGAAAATATACAGTCCCTCATTGACGACACCCGGCTTCTAGAACTCCTCTTGCCAACCTTCGCAAGCCAAGGTACGCCCAAGGTTCAGGCCTATTTCCAAGGGGGACAAATGCATGAAATTTTTCGTCTTGCCCCCTGGTCCGATATCGGCACCAAGATATTCGACGTCTATCCAGAACTCAACACCCTGCCCATCTGGGACACCTTTAACCCTGGTCTTGCTGAGCAATGGAGGACACGGATCCAAGAGGCCCAGGGGGACATGGATGCCATTAACCAACTAGCCCGGGTCACCCCCCCTGTCCAAGACGGCCTCACCGGCGACGTGGTCTTGACCTTTTCCCAGCCCATCGTTGACTTTGACTCCAGCGAGTTTTTAGGGTCTATTAGTTTTGATGTACCCATTACATCTGTCATTGAGTCTGTGGAAAGTGTCCAGATTTCCGAAAACGGCTTTGCCTTCCTGGCCCAGTCCAATGGCAATATCTTCGCCATTAACGAACGGGGTCTGGACATCTTTGGCCTGGCCGGCGACGAGAGTAGCACCGTGGACGCCACCCAGGGCTTTAACCGCCTGGAACGGTTCTTGAAGGATAGCCTCCACCCCGAACTCCAGTCCCTGCAGTTCCCCAAGGCCACCACACCTGAGTTTGGCAACCTTGTGATCAATGGGGAATCCTATATCATGATCCTCAAGACCATTGATGGCTACCAGTCCTGGAGCCCCAGCCAGTCCTTTTACCAGGAAAACTGGACCCTGGGTTTTGTTGTCCCCCGTAGTGAGATCTTCCACCTCTACGACCGCACTGAAGCCGCCATTGAAAATGAGCTGGTCAATACCTCCCAAACCATTGCCCTCAGTGCAGGGATTATTGTCCTTGTCCTCATTATCCTGATCTACTTACTCAACCAGCGGATGACCCGACGGCTCAACACCTTGGCCCTGGCCGCCCATGATATCCAAGAAAAGAACTATGACGTGACCATCGACGTGTCTAGTACCGACGAGGTTGGGGCCTTGAGCAAGGCCTTTAATGCCATGGTTGTGGAAATCAGAAACAGCTTCCAGCAGATGGACACCCAGAACAGGCAATTGAAAGAAGAGATTGAAGAACGGAAGAAGAAGGACAAGATCATCAGCTACCTGGAAAACTTCGACGCGGCCACAGACCTTCCCAATAAGAAGGCCCTCCTCAACGTCCTCAAGGACCTGAAAGACAAAAAAGGAAGGTCCACTTCCCTGATCCACATTGGCTTAGACGACTTCCGTCGGATCAATGAAGCCTTCAGTTGGAAATTTGGCGACCTCTTGATCAAGACCATAGCAGGTGACCTTCAACAGGTTTCTGACCAGGCCATGCTCTTTAAACTCAGCGGTGACGAGTTTGCTGTCCTTTACGAAACCAAGGACCTCCAGGACCTCATGCAACAAATCCACAGTATTCAAGCTTGCTTTGACACCCCCTTTACCGTGGAAAGCAAACACGTACAACTGTCCTGCTCCATCGGCGTCAGCACCTACCCCTATGACTCCGCTGACCCCTTGGACATATTTAAATATGCAACAACAGCCATGGTCCATGCCAAGGAAGCGCGAAAGGGTGAGTTTTCCTTCTATGACGACACCATGAATGACGCTGCCCGCAGTCGCATGGAAATGATCAGTGAACTCCGGTCGGCCATGATCAAAGACGAGTTCCACCTGGTCTTCCAGCCCATCCTCCGCTTGACGGACCACCAATGGACAGGCATGGAAGTCCTTATCCGGTGGACCAACGAAAAACTAGGCGTCGTTTCTCCTAGCACCTTTATCCCGGTGGTGGAAGAGACCCGTATGATCATCGAAATTGGCGAGTGGGTCCTCAACGAGGCCTTTCAACAGACCAAGTCCATGCACAACCTGGGTTTTGAAGACCTGACCATCTCCATTAACGTCTCCATCATTCAAATCATGGAGTCTGACATGGTCAAGGTCATGGAAAAGGCCCTCCGCAAGTCTCAGATCAACCCCAGTCGGGTCAACATTGAGATCACGGAAGGGATCTTCATTGAGGACGTGGACTATGTGACCCAGGTGCTCAATGGTCTCCGGGGTCTGGGTGTGAGCATTTCCATAGACGATTTTGGAACGGGTTATTCCTCTCTTTCCTATATCAACAGCCTCCCCCTATCGAAACTGAAGGTAGACCGGGCCTTTGTTATGGAGCTGGACAATGAAAAGGGCCGGGAAATCGCAACGGCTATTGTTGGTCTGGCCCACAACCTCAATATGGCAGTGGTTGCCGAGGGGATTGAAACCAAAGACCAAGAAAAGTTCCTCATGGACTTACAATGTGCCGAGGGACAAGGTTATATGTATGGAAAGCCCATGTCTTATGGGGCCTTCCTCACCCGCCTAACGGAACGGAAAGGAGGTTGATGTCTATTATTCGCACCCGTCGTTGGATCAGTATTACCCGGCTCCTCAGTGCCCTCCTGGCCCTGCTGGTGCCCCTGCTCCTGGTCCCCCTAATCATCGCAGTCATTTACAAGGAACCCCTCTCCCTCTACCGGGCCTTCTTGGTCCCGGCCACAGTTTCCGGTGGCCTGGCCCTAGTCCTACGATTTTTGACACGGAATCGGAAAATACATATGGACCTGCCCTCCAGTATGATCTTCTGCGCCCTCAGTTGGATTCTAGTTTCTGCTGTGGGTTCCATGCCCTTTATGCTGGGCCTTGGCAAGGGCTTTACCGATAGTTTTTTTGAAGCTGTTTCTGGCTTCACAACAACAGGGATTACCGTCTTCCAGGGTCTAGACACCATGCCGGCCTCCATCCTCTTTTGGCGGGCCTTTATCCAGTGGCTCGGCGGCCTGGGTATCCTGACCTTCTTCCTCTTCATCACCACCAATACCGACGGGGAAATTTGGCAGCTCTTTGGCGCTGAGGGACACAAAATTTCTTCCTCCAGACCTGTCCCCAATGTCTACCGAACCATCAAAATCTTCTGGGCCATTTATGGCCTCTACACCCTTTTGGAAACCCTGATCCTTACAGGTCTGGGCCTGTCCCTATTTGAGGGCCTGCTCCATTCCCTGACCAGCTTGTCCACCGGGGGCTTTAGCAACCACGACGCCTCCGTTGGCTATTACGCCATGGCTGGCTATAAAAATGCCCATGCCATTGAGTATGTCATCACCCTCTTCATGTTCCTGGGGGGAATGAACTTCCTGGTCCACTATAAAATGCTCCGGGAAGACCCAAGAATCGTCTACCGGGACATCGAAAACAAACTCTATGTCCAAATCATCCTAGCCTTTACTGGCCTGACCCTCATAGGCATGTACATGATGGGCGCCTTCCCTCAAACCGGCCTGGAAGAGGCTTTTCGGAAAACCATCTTCCAAGTGGTTTCCCTGATCACCACCACCGGCTTTGGCACAGAGGACATCGGGTCTGCCTTTTTCCCTGTGATCACCAAGCAATTATTCATTATTCTAATGATCCTTGGGGGCTGTGTGGGGTCCACAGCCGGAGGCATTAAAGTTCTACGGGCCCTGATCCTCGGCAAACTCCTCAAACGGGAAGTCAACAAGATCCACCTGCCCCAAGGGGCCGTCCTGCCCACCACAGTCAATGGCCAAGTGGTCAAGGACAGTGAAGTCCTACGGATCGCCGCCCTGATTTTTGGCTGGATTCTATTGATCGCCATCGGAGCAGGCATAACAGCACTCTTTTCTGACCTGGGGCCCTTCGAGGCTTTTTCAGGCATGGCTTCCGCCGTGGGCAACATTGGCCCCTTCTACTTTTCAGTGGAAAAGATGGTGTCCTTAAGCCCCGTCATTAAATACACCTACATTGTTGGCATGTTGGCCGGCAGACTGGAACTGCTACCACTCTACGTACTATTGTCCAAACGGGTTTGGATCTAAGGGGGACCTATGTTTATACTCATTGCAGGCGGCGGCATTGTCGGCCGCAACATCATTAAACAACTGACCAAAAACCACGACGTCGTGGTCATTGATAAAGACCGGGCCATCTGCGAAAAAATCGCAGCCAAACTGGGCGCAGTTGCCATCCAGGGCGATGCGACCAATATCAACACCTTGAAGGACGCGGGGATCGAGCGTTGTGACTACGCCTTGGGTGTCATGCGCTACGATGCTGAAAACATGCTCTTTTCCCTCCTGGCCAAAAACTTCGGTGTCAAAAACATCTTTGTCCGCATGCGGGACCCGGAATACCGGGACGCCTACGAGATCGCAGGGGCCACCAACATCGCCCACAGTGTGCAAATGATGGTCACCAAGTTTGTCCTGGACATTGAAAACCCAGAAATCCGCCGGGTGGCCTCCCTGGGCGGTGGCAAGGCCGAGGTTTCCATTGTCACCCTACCGGACAAGGCCGACTGTGTGGGCATGTCCATCAGTGAAATCGCCAAACACCCCAAGTTTCCTGACGACGTGGTGATCGCAGGCATCTTTGACGTGGCAGGGGACGCCTTTGTGGTTCCCCGGGGCAATACGGTCATTGAACACTCCCAGCAAATCTTCCTGGTGGGTGCCCGGGAGTCAGTCCGGAGTGCCTATCACTTTTTGCGAAAGTAAATAGGATGATGAACACGAAAAAGAGACCCCCTCGGCTCAAACAAGCCATGGGGGTCCCTTCTATTTGTAATGATTGATTGTCATCAGACCTAGTAACCATAGTCCAGGTCTATGACCTTGCCTGGCTCGTCGTCGATGGCCAGGGCCAGGAGTTGCTCCAGGATAGACCGCTGAACGGCCGTATCTCCAGCGTGGCCAAAGGCAATTCCATTCTTCAGGGTGGAAAGGGCCATACGGGGGAGCTTGAGCTTTTTGCCGGTTTCAGGCAGGTGCATGACCACCGCTGTTCGGATTCCTCTGGACTCCACTTCTCTTTGAATCAATCCCACGGATCGATGGCAAAGGACTCATGTGGGGCTGAGAATGGCGATGTCCACATCCCGGTCTACCAGGTCGTCAGCCAGGTCCTTGGCGTACTTGTCCACCAAGGGGCCAATGTCCGGAATGTAACCCATGAAGGAGTAGTGGACCTCTGTCATGCTACCCACATGGCCGTCTGCAATCAGTTCTTCCAATCGCTTGATTGGGAGAATGACGTCCAGGTCTTTTTCCGCCTCGGTTTGGTCATAGTGACCATGGGTGATGGTCCAGTCTTCAAAGTCCATGTCAGCTGGTAGGACCCGGTAGGTGGGATCACCCTTTTCCCCGTCAAAGGCTACCTGGTCATGGAGGTGGACCCCTCCTGTGGTGATCAGGGCCACTTTGGCTTCATTCAATGGCTTTTTCCATTCTGCGATGGCAGAGGGTTCTAGCTTTTTAGAGATCATTTTTGCGATCATCTTATCGACCGCTTTTAATTTTGCGCCCATTCGTCCTCCTGATATATATATCGTGTCCCGAAATACTTTTCAGTCTTATCCTATCATATACCCAAGAAGAAACAAAACAATATAGCACAAATCTTGTCTAGTTTTTTGATGCGGCTGTTACCACCGTTTTTTCCCCTTGTTGCTGACCTGCGGTTTTACCCACCTGTCGGGCGGTGATAACCCCTCGGCTAATGACAGCAGAAATAATGATGATGCCACCAAACAAGGCATTGATTCCCGGTCGTTCTCCAGTAAAGAGGAGGACCCAAACCGGGTTGAGCAAGGGCTCTATGGCTGGTATCAGAATGGCTTCAATGGCACTGACATACTTGCTGGCTTCAGCAAAAAGGATATAGGCAATGCCCAGCTGGAATACGCCCAGGAGGACCAAGCCAACTATGCTCTGGCCACTGGGAACCGAGGTGAAATAGAAGGGCATGCAGACCACAAAGGTGATCATGTTGCCCAGGAGGATCATTTCCACTGGCGATCCTTCTTTTTGTCGTTTCAGAAATAGGACTACCCCGGCCAGGGCAATACCGCTGATAACAGACAGGACGTTTCCTGTCAGTTCTCCCCCAGACAGGTCGCCCATGAAAAAGAGGACCATGCCCAGCATTACAGCCCCAATAGCCGTCCAGTCCAGCTTGGACACCCGTTCTTTTAAGAGCCAGCCCGAAAAAAGGGCCACCCAAATGGGGGCAGAAAATTGCAGGACAATGACATTGGCTGCGGTGGTCATTTTATTGGCAGTTACAAATAGGATGACCGTGGATGCATAGAGCAGGCCGCCAATCACCTTGTCCCTGGTGAGTTTCATTTTCCAGGTCTTTAAGTAGGCGATCATCACCAGGGAGGAGATGCCACTCCGAACCCCAGCTATGGCAACAGGATGCCAGTCCACCAACTTGATTAATATGCCTCCGGTGCTCCACAATATGGACGCAATCACCATCATTAAAATAGCTTTCGAATTCTCTTTTCCCATGGTTGCCTCCCCTCTCTGGTCTCGTCAGCCCCATCATAACAACGAAAGTTCCTAAAGTCCATGAAAATCGTGTATACTGGGGGCAGAAAAGAATTTGGAGGAAAACAAATGAAAGCACTCATTTTTTTTGATATCAACGGTACCATTATCACCCGTGACGAACGGACGGACATCCCTTATGGAGAAGCCATCGATATCCTTCTAGGTACAGAGTATGCCATGGAAGGGGTCAACACGTCAGCACGGAGTGACAAGGACGTTTTCAAGGAAGTCCTGGACAAGTTTGGCCACACCTTCACAGAAGACCTTTGGGAGCGGTTCCTAGGCATCTATGAAGACCAATTGGAAGAGTTTAAAACAACAGATGTATGGAGAGAAAATGCAGACGCCATTTCCTTCATTGAGCAGTTATCGAAAACGGACCACAAGTTGTCCATGATCACTGGGG
The DNA here is from genome assembly GCA_964342805.1 of uncultured Peptostreptococcaceae bacterium. Lineage (GTDB taxonomy): Bacteria > Bacillota > Clostridia > Peptostreptococcales > Acidaminobacteraceae > CAYFHQ01. The sequence continues at coordinate 26,696 of CAYFHQ010000020.1, forward strand.
AGCTGAGCATTGGTGCCAAGTACAAGCTGGAGAAGCTTGGGGTTTGGTCCCACTTCCCAACTGGCGGCTTCGGAGAAGACGGCCTCAAGCGATTTGATATTGCTGACGCAGCCAAGGCCAAGGCTGACGCCCTCTATGGCACAGACTATGACGAAATCTATGTGATCGGGGACACCCTCCTGGACATCCAGACGGCCCGCCACATGGGCGCCAAGATCATTTCCATTGCCACAGGCTCCAATACCAAGGAAGAACTGGCTGAACTCAAGCCAGACTACCTGATTGAAAGCTTTGCAGAAGTGGCTGGTTTGTTTTTGTAGGCAATGTTTTTATGGCATGTTTAATGACCATCAGTAGGATTTTTTCAACTCTAAAACAAGAACAAACATAACCATGCAACGATTCTTTATGTAAACTCACCTACCAGCGGAAGTCCCTTTGGACATCCGCTGGTTTCTTTTTTTGTTTTGATCCAAGTGACACACCTTGATTTGCCTTGATCTCAATAAACCAGTCAAGGACATTTTCGCATTTTTGGTTTGACCTCCCATTGACGTGGTTTAAGGGCGGGTGTAAAATGAACTTGTTCTAATATGAACACGTTCATGTTTTTATCTACTAGAGGAGGTTCCTATGGTTTATTGGATTCTGATAGCACTTTTTGGCCTATGGCTAATGACTCAAGTCGCCTATCACAAGACCCTGCGCAAGGCCAAGGACAGATTGAAGGGTCAAAGTCAAGTGGTTCAAACCGCATCGGGCCCTATTGAGTTTGCCATCAAGGGTTCAGGCCCCCCTGTCCTCATAAGCCATGGAGGTGCTGGTGGTTTCGACCAATGTTTTATCACTGCCCAGTCTCACTTGGGGGACAACCACCAGGTTATTGCAGTGTCCCGGTTTGGACATTTGAGAACGCCCCTCGCCAAGGACAGTAGTGCCCCGGCTCAAGCTGACGCCTATGCCCAACTCTTGGACGCGCTTGATCTTCCAAAGGCCTTTATCATTGGGACTTCCGGAGGCGGTCCCTCAGCCCTCCAGTTTGCCCAACGGCATCCTGACAAGTGTATGGGCTTAATCCTAACCTCTGCTGTGACTAGCTACTTACCAGCACGACCCCTAGGTGTATATAAAAATGACTTTATCTATTGGTTGATCACAAGTTTGTTTAAAGGGCTTGCTCTGAAAAAAATCGGCGTGTCCAAGGATTTACAGGGCCGTTTGACTCCATCTGAGACTACTTATATAGACCAGCTGTTCAAAAGTATGCACCCCATTAGTAGTCGGAGAGAGGGCTTGTTCCACGATGTAGCCGAATGGGCGGACCAAGACCAATGGAAGGCCCACTATCGCCTCCAAGACATTCATGCACCCATCCTAGTTATTCATGCCGTGGATGACACCAACGTACCTTTCACCCATGCAGACCACATTCGGAAGAACATTCCCCATGCCACCCTATTGACCCTACCCGACGGTGGTCATTTGAAGTTAAAGCACTTTGACCAGATTCAAAGAGAGGTCGTCGCTTTTATTCATGATCACCAGACCGATGAAAAGGAAGTGTTACAGTGAGTCGATTGGCACGGAAAAAAGAACAGAGTAAAAAGCAAATTCTAGAAGCAGCCAAAAAATTGTTTGGGCAACAAGGGTTTAAGGCCACCACTACCCGACAAATAGCCGAAGCTGCTGATGTTGGCGACGGGACCATCTATAACTACTTCAAAAACAAGGCTGATATTTATGTCCAACTGCTCATGACCAGCTTGGCCGACGAGCATGTTCGGTGGCGGAGTTCGGATGTGGACTTCACAAGCATGTCCCTGGTCGATTGTCTTGACGATGTACTACAGACCTTTGTTAGCCAGATGACACTCCTTGATAAAGAGACCATGAAAGAGTTTTTCTCCGTATTTTTGCAAAGCGCTTTGTCAAAAGACAATGTGATGTCGAAGTTTTTGCAAGCGGACGTCAACTACCTCCAAGAACTTGAGCAGATTTTATGCCTCTACAAGGACCACAACCGATTGGATGATGACTTCGATGTTGCCAATGGAGCTGAATTAGCCTACTCGGTATTGGTTTTCGAAATCGTTAAATACATCGGCTTGGATACCTATGCCATAGAAACCTTGCGGTCCAACATGACCCTGAAACTTCATATGATCTTCGATCATTTCCCACATACTGACCAGTAAACTACCTGACCAGTAAACAACAAAAGGGCCTTGCAAGAGTGTGAGTTACACTCTTACAAGGCCCCTTTTTCATTCTTATTATTGTTTACTCGTAGGCAATGGCCTCAATTACATTGAGATTGGCCACCCGTCGAATCGGGGTTAAGGCAGCTACAACACCAAAGGTTACACCCAGGACCAGGGCGATCACTAGGCCCAGCAAAGGGAAGGTGTAGGGCAATAAGAAGCCTGTTACATTCATCATCTGGACAAAGCCATAGCCCAGGGCTAGGCCACCTACTATACCCAAGAGGGTTCCCATGAAGGACAGCAAGAGACTTTCGGCTATGATCATCCGGTTGACTTGCTTGCCAGTTGTGCCGATGGCTCTTAGTAAGCCAATCTCCCGGGTCCGCTCAATGATATTCATGGCCAGGGTGTTGGCCAGGGCAATCAAGGATGGAACTGCCAATATCAAGACCAGAACGTACATGAACATGCTTCGGGTATGGTTGCCTTCCAGTTGGAAGTCTCTCCAGACTTCATAACTCATAACCGAAAAGACGCCTGAGTCATTGGCCAGGGTCAAGAGGGCTTGTTCCACCTGCTTGGGGTCTGCCCCTTGGCTGCGATTGATCATATACATGATATTGGTCTGAGACCCAAAATCCTGGTCCAGGTCCCTTTGGTTAACATAGGCCGTTGGTAACTTGGAGTTGAGATAGTCAAGACCAACAGCAACAACTTCATAGGTATGGTCACCGGTAGGGGTTTGAAGCTCAACCTGGTCGCCTACACCAGCGCCAGCCTGCAAGGCCAGGGCACCGTTGATGATCACCTGACGGTCTCCTTCCATTTGCCTGTAAGCAGTTGCCTCATTGCCTTCCATGAAGGTCAGACCTGAAAGCTTTTCATAGGAGGCCGGGTCGATCCCAATAAAGTCAGTGGCTATGCCTTCCACAGACCCACTGCCATTGCGGAGGGCTGTAAACTCACCCACACCGGAAATGGCCGACAGGCGGTCATCAAAAGTGGAGTCAACCCCCTCATTCTGGGTGCTCCCCAAGACCAAGGAAGCAGGTAATAAGAGGTAGTCAGACCGCATGGACTTGTCCAAGTAGCCCATCATTCCTATTGTAAAGGAAGAAGCCAAACCTGCCACAGCTACCAACAAGGCAACACTGATCATCATGGCTGCCGTTGTACTGACTGCCCGCTTGGTATGACGTCGAATATTCCGTGTAGCCAAGAGACCTTCCTGGCCAAAGATCCGGTTGATCAGACCCTGTAGGCCATTCAACAAGATTGGTAGGAGGAAGGGACTTCCCATGAGGAGGCCACCCGTAACCAATAGGCCACCCACCATGTTGACCATGGGTTGGTTCACAATCAGGAGGGCCAAGCCCAGGGGTACCAAAACCAGGGCAGCGATTTTTCGTTTGGAACTATAGGGCGTCGCCACTTTCGTATTGTCTGGACGCAAGGCTTCCAGGGGCTGGATTTCAGTCGCCTTTTTAGCCGGGAAATACACTGACAAAACGGGGATTAGAAGACCAAAAGCAATGGACGTCACCCAGGTCATGGGGGTGAAGTGGGGGGCTCCCAACTCCGTTTGGAACATGTCCAACCAGAGGGGCCGGATTGCAGCCATCATGGCCACTACCATGCCATAGCCAAACACCATGCCCAGGGCTGTCCCTGCGATTCCCAGTAGAAGGCCTTCAGCCAATACCACTCGAATAACGGTTTTGCGCGTTGCTCCCAGGGTTCTTAACATGCCCATGTCTTTTCTCCGCTCAGCAATGGAGATTTTAAAGGTGTTGTACATAATGAAACCACCCATGACCAAGGCCACCAGACCAAAACCTGTAAACATGACATTGCCCATTTCGATCAAGCTGGCCCATTCATTGGCACCGGCGTCCACTGCACCCACTGCAAAGCCCGCACCCGTTTCTTGGTTGATTTCAGTGAGAATGGCCTGTCTCAAGGCCTGTCCATCGGTAACTGACGCATCAAAGGCAGCCACCAGGGCATTAATGACCGGCCCCTGGCCGTATAGGGTCTGGGCGTCTGCCATTGGCAGGTAGATTTCTTCATGGCCGAGGGTCGGTTTTCGAGGAAATACACCCACAATTTCGAAGTCACTCTCGCCTAAGGTAAAGTGGTCACCTAGACCTAGGCCAAAACGTTCTGTAAAGGTAGAGCGTACCATGGCCTTCCCTTGGTCACCCACTTGCAGCCAGCGGCCTTGATCAGGTGTCAGGGGAATGACCCCTTGAGCGGACGGAGCCTGATAGCCATTGATGATAAACTGGTCTACCACCTGACCGTCCTGGTCTTGCCAAACGTCAGGCCCTTCAAGGACCCAGTCGTACTCCAGGACACCAGTGATTTTGGCTATCCCTTCCTTGTTAGCAATTGTCGTCACCCACTGGTCATCCATCAAGTCATTATTTTCACTATAAATCAGAAGGTCAATACCATGGGCGGCGTTTTGCACGTTTTGGGCAAATACATCCTGGATGGCCGGTATCATGCCATTCATACCAAACATGATCATAACGCCAAAAACAATGGCCATCATGGTCAAGATAGATCGTGTTTTTCTGCGGAACAAGTACCGCATTGCCAATTTCATATTCAAAAGGATCACATTCCTTTCACTTGTCTAGGCCATGACATTGTCGCCGACAATGGTTCCGTCTTTTAGGTGCACAATGCGGTTGGCATATGCAGAAATTCGAGGATCATGGGTGACCATCACAACGGTTTTGTTCCACTTTTCCGTGATTTCACTGAGGAGGCCGGCTATATCGTCTGCAGCCTTGGAATCCAAGTTCCCCGTTGGTTCGTCGGCCAGGATCACTACCGGATCCGCAGCCAGGGCCCTTGCAATGGCTACCCGCTGTTGCTGGCCGCCGGATAATTGCGACGGCAAATGGTCCGCCCGGTCCCCAATATCCACTTTTTCCAACCACTCCAGGGCGATCTCATTGGCCTTGGCCTGGTTCATACCATCCAGTACTAGGGGAAGGGCCACATTTTCCATGGCTGTCAGAATGGGAATCAGGTTAAAGAACTGAAAAATAAAACCGATATCCCGTCTTCTCAGTTCTGTCAATTGGTCATCTGTTAGGGTTTTCAGAGATTGGTCATTCACCAGGACGTCCCCGCTTGAGGGCGCATCTAAGGCCCCCATGAGGTGGAGCATGGTGGACTTGCCACAACCACTGGGCCCCATTACTGCAACAAATTCACCACTGTCAATGGTCAGGGACACACCCCTTAAGGCTTTGACTTCCAGGCCCTGGTCACCATAGGTTTTTTCTAGTTTTTCTATACGGATCACACTCATTTTAATCCTCCTTTGCACCCTTATGGGAGGGTCGGCCCCTGAGCTTTTCTGTGGGTTCTGGTAGGGGCTGTTTTTGGATATCATCCAAACGGCCTTCCACCATATCCAGCCATCTCAGGTCTGCTTCAATTCTCATGGCAGTCTGCTCCATCAGTAATAAGAGTGCCAGTTCTGTACCGGCGTCGAAACTGCGCTTGTCTCGATTTATCCGGTGTAGTTCTTGCAACAGCTGCGTACGCTGTGTATAGATCAGCGGAAAAGGAAGTTCCTCCTCCGTTGCTATCGCTAACATGAGCTTTAAATAAAACTCGTCCCTTACGTGCTGGGTCTCCACTGGGGTTACCAGCCATTTGTCCAGTTCCACCTTGCCCTTTTCAGTAATCACATAGATGGTCTTTTCAGGCCCACCGTCTTTTTCAGACCGCTCCTGGGCAATGAGATCGGCTTTTTCCAGCCGACTGATGGTGGTATAGACCTGGGCAGGCTTGACTTCCCAGTTGGCTTTACCCCCAATCAAGGCAGTAAAAGCGGCATGTAGTTCATAGCCGTGCCGGGGTTTCTGTTTAATTAAACCTAATATACCGAGTCGTACAGACATGGGTTTTCTCCTATGAGTATCTATTTCAGTTCCATGCCTCCTGAGGCAAGCCAAGAGGAGATCACATGGTCATTATTTAAATTAGTAACTTGTATTCTACTTTATATTTTAACTATAAAACATGTTACTAGTTTTGTCAAACCCATCAGAAAAGCCTTCCTAGGATAGGCCATATCCCAAGAAGGCTCACTTTGAAAATATGCTGTTTTCAATAGGTGTAAACGGATAACACTATTCAGCTTGCTTATTTTGCAAGTATAATTCTTTTAACTCATACAACTTGTCCTGGGCTTGTTTGCGCATGACAGGACTTGTGCCCTCCAATTGGAGTCCCTTTAACAAGTAGGACCGTGCCAGGTTGAGTTCCTGCTCGCCCTGGAGCAACAAGGCCAGTTTTATGGAGAGTTTCAGGTCGTCATCGGGCATCAGGCCATCGGACCCATTGTACCAGGCGTCCTCGTAACAAGTCCGAAGGACCTTACGGGCCTCTAGAGCTGCCTGGTCGTCTCCCACGTCTTCTAACATCCAGGCTAGGGACTGCCACCACCGGGCCTTAACAAAGGGGGTCCGGGCAGTCTTCTTCATGATCCGCTCCATGGCAAAGTAGTCGTCAAAGACTTCACTAATATTCTCCTTGACCACTGACTGGTCTGTCCGCTTAAAAGCCTTGGGCAGGAGTTGATTTAGCTCCTCCCGGAGTTTATTGTTGATCAGCATGAACTCCGATTGGAAGTTGGCATAGTCACAATGGGGACACCGCCACACGTCATACCAAAGGGGGTCAATGTGGTTGGTGATCTTGCGGAAGTCTTCCGCATGCTCCTTAACCTCCAACTGAGAATAGCGAACCTGGCTGGCCTTAAACAATTCGCCACATACAGGACATACCACTTCCTTGCTGAACAGGTAGTCCATGTGTTTTTGGGGCAGAGGCATCCTGTAAGCCCTGTTGGTGTCAATATGGGCCATGTCGTCTATGGTGGATATGGTAAAATGCTTGGACTCGTCAAATCGACTTCCTTGACCGTTTCCCATCTCAAGGAGCTTCTTGTCCTCTACATCAAGTTCTTCACTGAGAGACTTGAGGATATGGAGGACTGCCAGGGGGTAGTCACTCACAAACCGATCAATATTCTCCTGACGGACCGAAATCACGTCACTATCCTCTGCGCACTTTGCCGTATACCACCGGGCCTCATGGGTAAAGTAGCTACTGACGCCAACGGCTGACCCCGCTTTGACTTGTTTGACCACCAGGTCACCGAACCGGCCTGCTTCCATCAGGTCCACTGATCCCTTGACGATATAGAGAAAATGGGTAGGTGGCGCACCCTTCTTATAAAGGATTTTGTCCTTGGGCAATCGGGTCGATTCAAGCATGTTCTTCCCCCTTTTCCTGGGCGATGATTCTATTTTTCATCCGCAGAACCCGGTCAGACAGGGTTTTCATGAGGCCAATGGCATAACGAGGTTCTAAGGAAACAAAGGCCTGGAACTTGTCTTTGCTAATTTTCAGGGCTGTTGTGTCTTCATTGGCAATCACGGAGGCATTCCGATTTTCGTCCCGGATCATGGCCATCTCGCCAAATATGTCGCCTGGTCGCAGGGTGGCTAAGACACATTTTTCATTGTCCAGGGGGCTGCTCTTATACACATCCACAGAACCACTCAATAGAATGTAGAGGCATTCACCATATTCCCCCTCAGAAAAAAAGAGTTCGTCTTGTGGAACGGTTATCACTGTACCGAGTTTTTTTAGGTCACTTAGCATGTCATCACTCACTTTCCTCTTATTCTATGAATACACTTTCAAGGCCCAAACAAAACAAAAAGCCTGCCAGAGGTCGTCAGCAAAAATGACGCCTGTGGCAGGCCATATACTTGTTTTTCTTTTTTAGATGTGCCTAGGCCTGCTGGGCAATTTCACCGCTACGGTAGGCCTTTAAGAGGGCTTTTAAGGCATGTATACTTTCTTTCATTTCCTTGCCCACATCGGTGTCCCCAACATACATACGTGGTTGGTCTTTTTCAATAAAGACGGTGGTCGGGAGGACGTCAATATCCTTGGCTATGGACAAGTCCTTGGATTCGAAGGTGTCATGGGCGACCAGAACCATTCCCTGGGAGTTAAAGATCAGGGTGTAGCCTGCAATACCCGTTTCATTCTGATAGGCCTTGGAAAAACCGCCATCAATTGCGATCAGGCGACCACCCGCCTTAATGGGGATCTCCCCCTTGCTAGCCTTGACCGGCACATGACCACTGATAATGTGGGAGTGGCGGGACTCCAGGCCAAACTCTTTAAGAATACGTACACACACCTCTTCTTCGTTCCGGAGGGTATAGTAAGGATTCTTTTCCTCTTTGTGAGGGGTCTTATCGTCAATAAAATACCGTTCAAAAGTTGCCATCTTGGTCTTGCCAAAAAGAGGCGACAGGGGACCGCACCAAATATACCAGAGGGTATCCAGGGCTTCTAAGTCTCTGTCTCCTTCCGCTTGGAAGTAGGCCCGTCGGGCCATGGTGTCAAAGTACTCCATGAGGGCCTTTCCCCCCAGGGTCTTGCCACCCAAGTCCATGGCTGCCAAGTCTCCATCCTGTCCAAGGGGAACACACCCGTGGTAGAGGAGGTTGTTATTGTGTACCAAGTACATTTTCCCCACATTGTAGAGGAAGTCCACATGACCCTGTAGTTTTTCCGAATGCATGAAGGAGTGTCGAAGTCGCTTCATGACGTCTTCCTCTTCAGGTGAAAGGGCATAGGGATCATTGGGGTCTAGGGTTGGAAAATGCGTGTCGTTTAGGGGGTAGCTTACACCGCCCACTGTTACGGTCCCGCTGGCCAAGTCTACTGTTTCCAGTAGCTGACGATCGTCCATCAAAAACTCTGGACGTCGACGGATCAACTGGCCTTCCAACTTGAACTGAATAATGGCAATGGCCTTTTGCATTCTCGACAGGAGGTCAATGTCCTTGTCTGTGTAGTCTGCTCCCTTGACCTTGGCCTTGAAGGTTGGTGCAAAGTCTCCCCCATAGGTCTCAAGGGCAAACCAGCTTAAGGGGGACAGGTTAATCCCATAGCCATCTTCTAGGGTTTCTAGGTTTCCATAGCGGGTGGCAATTCTAAGTACATTGGCGATACAGGCGTCAGACCCCGCCACGGCCCCCATCCAGATAATATCGTGGTTGCCCCACTGGACGTCCACGGAATGGTGTTGCATGAGGAGGTCCATGATCCGGTGGGCCCCTGGACCCCGGTCATAGATGTCTCCTATGATATGTAGGCGGTCAATCACCAGCTTGCGAATGAGTTCGCATATGGTCACTATAAACTCGTCTGCCCTTTGGGTTTCAACGATGGTGTCTATAATGGACTGGTAATAGGACTGTTTCATTTCACTGTTTTCTTTTTCATGAAAGAGTTCTTCAATAATATAAGCAAAGTTCTTTGGTAAGACCTTTCGTACTTTGGACCGGGTGTACTTGTAGGCTGCTGCCCGGCACAGCAAAACCAACTGGTGGATGGCTGTCTTGTACCACACGTCAGAAAAACCCTTGGAGGCTTTCATACATTCTAGTTTTTCCTTGGGATAGTAGACCAAGGAAGCTAGACTTTTTTTATCAGAAGGACTGAGTGTCAGCCCGAATGTGTCGTTGATTTTTCTTTTAACGACCCCTGACGCATTCCGAAGAACGTGGTCAAAGGCTTCATATTCCCCATGTATATCCGTTAAAAAGTGCTCTGTCCCCTTGGGCAGATTTAATATGGCACTTAGATTTATAATTTCAGTGCTGACAGCGTCGATGTTCCGATACTGCTTGCCCAGCAATTTCAGGTACTTTAAGTCATAAGTCGTTCCCATTGGATACTCCTTCCCATCACTCTTATTATGGCGAGAACTTTTGTAAAATACAACAGAAAAGAGTGCACTATTTTGGTAAATAGTACACTCATTTTATGCATTTCAATGGATTTGTGACGGCCTAATACCCGCCTAGGCCCGAACCCCTTTGTCACCGAAGTACATGTCAACCTTGGGTAGGTCCTCGTCTTGGATATGTGTTAAGTACCGCTGGAGCGCATCTTCTAAGGCTTCTTCCGTAATACGATCTGCATTGTAGACCATGTAGGGCTCCAGATAGTGCATTTTTAGAAGCTGGGCTGTTTGCTGGTAGGGCCGTAAGAGGGAGGCTACCGTATAGTTTTGGTAGCTTTCATTGGTGTAGGCTTCCTCGGAACTGCCAACACTGGTCGCTATAATGATTTGCTTACCAATAACCTTGTCTCCACCTGCCCCGTAGGCATAACCCGGTGCCAGGATTTTGTCATACCAAAGTTTGAGTAGGCCCGGGGCTGCATACCAGTATAGGGGAAACTGGAAGACAATCCGGTCGTAGTCCAGCAACATGTCCTGTTCTTTTTTCACGTCAATATTCCAGTCTGGGTATGTAGCATAGAGATCGTGAACGTCCACATTTTCCAGTTTGGCAGCTTCCTCTGCAAACTTGCGGTTGATTGTGGATTTTTTCATATTGGGATGCGTCACAATGACGAGTGTTTTCATATAAGCCTCCTTAGGGTATCGCTTGTTGGTTGACTCTTACCCACTCCACCCAAGGAACTCACAGGAATTCAGCGGTTTTTCTAGGTAAAACGATTTCTTTTGGCAGGTCAGGACTTTCAGATAGGCCCTGTGGGATTTGGGTAAAAGGTAAAAGAGGTGAAAAAAATGAGAAAACAATTCGTATTGCTATGTATATGCATACTTTTACTGGGGCTTGCCAGTGGATGTGTCCAAAAAGACCCCATCCTCATTGGCTTTTCGTCCACCCTAACGGGTGACAAGTCGGAAATTGGCATTGCCCTGAGGGACGGACTCATGCTTAAGGTGGAAGAGATTAACGCCGCTGGCGGGATCAATGGACGCATGGTTGAGGTCCTCATCGAAGACGACCAAAATGACCTGGCCATGGTGGAAGCCATTGACCAAGGATTTGTGGACAAGGGGGTCCATGCCATTTTTGGCCATGAACTTTCCTCCAAGGCTTCGACCATAATCAAGGCCACTGCCGGCAAGGAGACCATCGTTATCTCCCCAACCATTTCCACCTATGACCTCAGTGGGTCAGACGATCACTTTTTTAGGACCATTACGTCCAATTATGACCAAGGCAAAGCCATTGCAGGCTATGCCTCTGACATCCACCGGACCCTGATCGTCTATGACAATGTAAATAAGACCTTTGCAGATGGTGTCATCATCGGTTTTACGGACAATACGTCCCATCCCACAGACACCCTGGCCATTGATGGTGAGATTGAACGGGAAGCCAGTAAAATGGTTGACCAACTGGAGACGGCTGACTATGACAGTATTATATTCGTGACCAACCCCCACGACACGGTTTTTTTGAATCAGGTCCTCTTTAAAGAAAAATTTGACCTACAGCGATTTTCCTCCAACTGGGGCATGGCCATCAACTCCCTTAAAGAAGGGGGCCAAGCGGTGGAAGGTCTAGTTTTCGTTTCCCTGCTCGACCAGTTGGAAACAGACAGCTACAAAGCCTTTGCAGCCCAGTTTGAGACCCGCTACAAACAAGAACCCCCCTTTGCCTCCATCTACTCCTATGAGTCTGCCCTGGTCCTCTTTGCAGCTTTGGAAAAGACTGAAACTTTGACCTATGACGACATAAAGGAGAGCCTCCTGTCCTTGGGTGAAATTGAAGGACTCATGGGTTCCTTCCGGCTAGACCAATATGGAGATGTGGAACGGGAGCCCTTTATGACCATAGTAGAAAAGGGTGAACTCAGATTCATTGAATAGTAAGGAAAAGAGCAAGATATGGGAAGATCACTTCAACTTCGCAAGACCATTAACTACTACTTCATCCTATCCTTAATCATCCCCTTGGTGATCGTGTCATCCATTGCCATCACCATATCCAGGGGCTTCTTATTCACGCTCACAGAACAAGCCAATATGCAAACCACCCAGACCCTCAAGGCCAATATAGAGGACTTTTTCAACGAGCCCCAACAGGACTTGATGGTCATTCGGGACACCATTGCCACGGGGTCCCTGGCAGAGGACTTTGTCCGTATTGCCTCGGCTTTTCGGTCCAATGGCACCCACTTTGATCACTTGATGATCCTGGACGACCAGGGCATTATCCAAAACCAGTTCCCTGCAGGACACGACCTCATTGGCTTTGACTATTCATCTAAAGACTTTTATGAGGCCATTCAGGCTGGAGAGGCTTTCTACTGGTCCAATACCTATGTGAACAGTGTTTTTGACCAAGTCTCCGTTGACCTGGCTGTCCCCCTGGACGATGGCATGTTGGTGGGAACCATCCACCTGGAAAAACTCAGCCTACTCCTGGGTGACGTCATTGGACACGAAGGACAGATCGTTGGGATTACAGATAACCGAGGGGTTTACGTTGCCCACCCCGACATTCATTTGGTCCAGCAACGGATGTCCGACCCCTATGTCAACACCCGGACCCTCGCCTTTGATGAAGTCCTTTTAAATGGCGCTACCTATTTTGGTACCCTTAGTCAATCTGACCAATTGGGTTGGTCCATCGTCCTCTACCAGGATAAGTCCACGGTCATGGGAGAAATCAACCAGTTTATCCTGATCACCGTTTCCGTCATCCTGGCCTCCATCGCAATTGTCACCGTCTTTGGTATTGGGATCACCAACCGCATTTTGAGGGATGTTAAAAACACCCTGACCCTGATCCAGGAGGCTGCCATTGGCCAATACACCCTTGTGCGGCCTGAAAACTTATTTGATGAGTTCACCACCATTACCGACGGGTTTGGCCACATGGTGGACCAAGTTCAACAGCGGGAAAAGACCATCCTCAACCAAAGCAAGGAGATCGAAAAGATCAATGCTGGTCTGGAACTCCGGGTCCAGGAGCGTACAGCTGAACTGGAACGAATCAATGAAGAGCTGGCTGAAGCCCTCAACGTTTTGACCTCAGCTCAGAAGCAGCTGGTTGAGTCTGAAAAACTAGCCTCCCTGGGTAACCTGGTGGCTGGTGTTGCCCATGAAATCAACACCCCCATTGGGGTGGCCCTGACATCCATCACCTACCTGACGGAGCAAACCAAGCGTCTTGAGCGGTCCTATGAGGCCAATGCCATCAAACGGAGCGATATTGACTCTTACTTCAATGTTGCCCAAGAGGCTGAAAGTATTATTCTGGCCAACATCAACCAGGCCTCTGAACTCATAAGTTCTTTTAAAATGATCTCTGCAGACCAGGCCCATAAAGACAACCGGAGCTTTGAGTTGCTTTCCTATACCCAAAGTATTATCCGTAGTCTGGCACCCAAACTCAAGCAAAAGAACATTTTTATCAACCTCCACTGTGACCCCGAGTTGACCTTGTACGGGAACCCAGGGGACTATTCACAAATTGTCACCAACCTGGTCATTAATTCGATCAACCATGGTTATGCCCATGCAAGTGGCCTAGTGGAACTCCGTATTTTCAAGGCAGACGGCGGTGTAAACCTGGTCTACCGAGACTTTGGCAAGGGTATTCCAGCAGACAACCTGGACCGGATTTTTGAACCCTTCTTTACCACCACCCGGGGGTCAGGTGGCAGTGGTTTGGGCCTGAATATCGTTTACAATACGGTGCTCAAGAGCTTTGGTGGTAGCATACTCTGCAAGTCCACCATAGGCCAAGGAACAGCCTTCTTTGTCACCCTCTTTGACCAAAAAAAATAAAAACTGGATCACTTTTTCATTCAGACAGCATGGTCCCCATGTTGTCTTTGTAATGAAAAAATCTCCAGTGGGTTTTCGGGGGTTGGATTTTCTTTTTTTTACAAGCTAAAGCTTGTGAGGATTTCCTGCAGCTGTTCTGCCAACTTAGCCAGGTCTTCGCTGGAGGAAGATATTTCGTCCATGGCCGCATTTTGCTGGTCCATGGTTGCCGACGTTTGCTCTGTCATGGCTGCATTTTGTTGGGCAGAAGCAGACAGCTCGTCGAAGGCTTGTCGAATCTTTTCTTTCATTTCTCGAATCCGCTCACCTACCTGATTCAGGCTTGAGGCAATCTCTTGGGACCGCTCAATGGCGTCTTGGATTTCTAGGTATTTTTCTTTACTTTCGAATACACGACTCTGCTGTTCTTCCATGGATTGATATACCGTCTTCATGGTTTCAACAGCCTGATTGGAGTTTTCCTGAAGTTCTTTTACCACCTGGTCGATGGTTTGGGTTGAGGCTGTGGACTGCTCTGCCAACTTACGAATTTCTTCAGCAACAACAGCAAATCCCCGACCTGCTTCACCCGCCCGGGCAGCTTCAATGGCTGCGTTTAAGGCAAGCAAGTTGGTTTGGTCAGAAATAGAAGCTATGACCGTACTGGCCTCACCAATGCGATTGGCACTTTCATTGGTCTCCATGATGTCCTTTTGGACACTTTCTGTCGCCTGTCGGCTGCTTTCAGCCAAGTCCACCAGGGCTTGTATTTCCGTAAGACCCGCTTGAACCGCTTGGTCCACCGCTCCTGACGCCTTGTTGAGCTGGTTGAGCATGGCCTCTTGATGTTCCAGTTGGTCTTCCATTTGTGCAGATTGACCGGCCCCTTCTTCTGTTTGCAGGGCTTGGTCAGAAGCACTTCTTGAAATGCCACCAATGGTGTCTGACACCTCTTCAACAATAGCTGCACTTTCCTCTGCGGTGGCTGTGAGTTCCTCCGCTGAGGCTGCCAGCGTATTGGCCGATCCATTGATTTCGGTGACTATATTCCGCAGGCTTTCCACAATGGTTTGAATGGCTCTTCCCACTGCCCCCACTTCGTCTTTCCGGTCTCTGATCTTAGCTTCCAGGTCCTCATGGAGGTCTAGCTTGGCTATGCCCTTGGCATATGCCGCCAGGGCTTCCATGGGCTTGGTCAACCATACACCCATCAAGTAAGTCACCAGAATACCTACCAGCAATACACCGGCTGATGCAGAAACCATGGCCAGTTTCAAGGCTGGCACGTTTTGAAGTACATCGGTTTCATCGGCTGTAATCACCAGCATCCATGGGCTACCTTCCACAGGAGCATAACCTGCGTAAAGGTCCTTGCCACCATAGGTGTAGCGGCTAATGCCTTCTTGGGCCGCCAGCATCTCCTGGAATACCAGGGCAACGTCAACCAAGTCTGGATTTTCCTTGGCTAACTCAATGGGATTAAACTGGGTCAGTACCTTGTCCCGGTCCCTATGAGCAACCACCCGTCCCTCCATATCAATCAGGTAGGCATATCCACTTTCCCCGTAAGACATGGAGTTGGTGATTTCACTGAGGGCATTCCCATCGCTTCTAGCGATCAAGGCTCCTACGACTCGCTCATTTCGTTTAATGGGGGTCGCATACATGAGAACCGGTTGGCCGGTTACCCGACTGATAATAATATCAGACACATTGGTCTTCCCCTCCATGGCTGCCTTCACATAACCACGGTCTCCCAGTTTGGCCGTTTTTCCGTCATGGTACCTGGCTGTGCCATCCGGTGACACCACCGCCAAGGCCATAAAACCACTCTGGTTCACATGTTTGTTCAAGACCCGTTCTTGGTCAGACCAGACCATGGCCTGCACGTCGTCTAAAGCCGCCAGTAGTTCAAGGGTATCCTTCTGCTGATCAATGCCCGTTTTGATCAACCGGATATCTTCACTGATGACCGATCCAATACCGCGTTCCGCCTCTTGGATAATGGCCCCTTCCGCACTGTTGATCCCCAACAGGCCCAAGGCCATACATACCACTAGAATGAGAACGCCAAATGATACTACAAGACTTTTCTTAATGCTCTTCATCGTACACCCCTTTGTCCATATTCAATTATTGCGCCCATGTTCCCATGGAATGTTATCCTCCTTTCTTACCAAAGTTGACAATTGTCTCCTTCATTATGCCTAGTTCTGCCGTGAAAGTAAATAAAAAAGACTTACCTGGGATCTCTAGATTCTAGGTAAGTCTTAAATGAAACTCTGTTCTAACCCTCTCGACGCTTCCGCTTCTCCTCAGCCCGCTTGCGATTGGCTCTTGAGGTAAAGAAATTGTAGGTCCCCATGATCACCATATAAGGAATCTGCAGGGAAACGGCAAAGCCAAAGCCCATGCCCACCAGCAATGCAAACTTCCAGGGGATGGCTAGGCCTTCTTTTCCAATATTGACCCAGCCAACAACAATGAGTACCAGACCCAGGAGGCTGGTTGCTATCCGCACCCAAGGCTTGTCCATGTGGCTGCTGACCTTGCGAAAGGCCACACTGGCCATGACCATACCATCCTTGCTGGTCATCCCATAGGCCACGGACTCCCTTGGATCTGTACTTTGCTTATTGCCCATACTAATACTGCCACCTCCGGACTTTTTCTAATTTTACCCTATTTTGAGCAAAATGAACATCCCACTGACCAGTCACTTTGGCCAGTGGGATCTCGTCCTCCTCCATAGAGGGTTCATACATATTAAATATCCATCCCCCTATCGTCCATGGATCTCCCGGACCCTGCCCTTGGACATGTCCGACAAACCCAATTGGTTTAGGAGGTCTTCCAGGTCCTCTGGGCTTCCATAGCCATAGACAAAACCATTGAGCTTGGAGACTAGAATGGACTGTTGAAGGCGGTCGTCGGTCTCGAATATTTCAGTCAGTTCCCCATACAAGGAAACTTCCCGTTTGACCGTACGGTTCTGGTGTTCCGGTTCAGCCAGATAAAAAACGTCCATTTCCTTGGCTTCCGTAAACACGGGTTTCCCTGTTACTTCTCTCTGTCGGGAAATGGCCTGGCGGGCATGGGTTTCCTCCGCCTCAGACCGGAAGAAGATCAAACTTTTGACCCGCTGGTCGTAGGGTCTTAAGTTTTCATCGTGGAAGGCGAAGAAGAGGGCTACCAAGTCCTCATAGGAAATTACAGCTGGGTCATAATCAATTTCCACGACTTCCGTATGCCACTCTAAATTCTTATAGGAGGGGTCGGTCGACCGGCCCCCGGCGTAGCCCGTCCGGGTCCGTAAAACACCGTCAATCACTGCAAACCTTGCAGCGGGTTCCCAAAATCAGCCCATACCGAAAGTTGCCGTGGCAAAGTCCCTATCAAACACTTCAATCTGAGGGTACTCTCCCGTCCACTGGCTGTCATAGATAAAATCACCTTGGGGTGTATAGGGTTTACACACCTGTCCCCCACTGCCCTCAAGGGGTATCAGCAGGTGGGTGCCGTCCCGAACCACGGGAACATTATTCACGGTTGTGCTATAGCCCAAAATCAAGAGCAAGACCAATAGTATATACAAAATTTTTCTCATAGGATCACCTATTGACCCTTTACCCACAAGTGAGAAAAGCTATCATTACATTCCCGGGTCAATTGGATTACAGGACCTTCCCCAGGTAGACACAGTCCATATAAGTCCCGTCTATATGGTAGTAGTCCTTGAGTCGGCCTTCAACCACATAGCCATTCTTTTCTAAGATGCGCTCTGAACTACCATTTTTACTGACCACCCGGGCAAAGACCTTGCGCAAGGACAAGGTGTCTTTGGCATAGGCGTCAATGGCCTGGACCAAGTCTGTTCCTATGCCCCTACCCCAATAGGACCGGTGGAGGACGTAGCCCACTTCCGCATGGTTGGCAGATCGGTCAAAGCCAAAGAGCATGGCTGTCCCAAAAACCTTGCCGGTCTCCCGGTCCACAAGGGAGGCGTATTGGAAGGTACCC
>CAYFHQ010000021.1:0-44555 GCA_964342805.1 uncultured Peptostreptococcaceae bacterium
TGCTCTCTAATTTTTTTGTCCGTGGGGAATCCACACGGTAAAATCGGTTAAAAATCTGTTCTTCTTCCCCAGGAGGTATGCCTTGGCCATTGTCACTGATATGAACCAGCAGGTAGGCTTGGTCTCCTTGGTCCACACGCTCCAGGTCAAAGGCAATATGCAGGTGGTCCTCAGGACCATACTTGATTGCATTTTGAACAATATTTCTCATGGCTTGATAGAGGCGCTTTTGGTCAATGGTCAGGGTTACCGGTGGTTGGACTTGGTTGTCTACCTCCACACGACCACCCCGCTCCTGGATATCAAGGGCAAACTCCTCCACCATGTCCATAATGACACCATGACCTTCTGTGACCACCCATTCAAACTGCAACTGTTCTGAGTCCAACTGGGAGAAGAGAAAGAGATCGTCAATGAGCCGGCGCATATACTTGGTGTTTTGGCCTATGATCTTTAAATACTTGTCCTGCTTTTCTGGCGTGGTTGCCACCCCATCCTGCAGGGCCTCCACATAGCCGTCGATGGCCGCAATGGGCGTCTTTAAATCGTGGGAGATGTTGCCGATAAGAGCCTTACGGTTTTCTTCATACATGTCCCGGTCAGACTGGGCTTTCCGTAGACTGGCAGTCATGGCGTTAAAGGAGGTAAATAGCGCCGTCAAGTACTTCCGAGGGTCTTTCTTTCTGGGTTCCTTATAGGGAATCTTATAGTCATAGTCCCCTTCTGCCACCCGTTCTACCCCCTCCTTCAACTTGAGTAGAGGCTTGTAGACCCGCTGAGAAAAGCGGTAGAAGAATACGGCCTGGACCAGTTCTTTGATGATAAAGAGGGTCAAGAGAACCATAACCACGGTGCCAAACATTTGATTGACTGAAGCCTGCATGAAAAGACCAATCAACAAGACGATGGTAGCCAAGAAAAACAAGGGCATAAACCGCATGGCCTTGTGGTACTTGGACCATTCCCGGTGGTAGTTTTCCCTGTCCCTTGGGAAGACATAATCATAGTGGTGACGCCCCCGTCCTCTACCCTTGCCGGACCGGTGTCCACGGCCCCGTCCATGGTGGTGGTGGTCATGGTCTTGATGCCCATGGCCATGAAGGTGAATGTCATTGTCCTCAGTGACATCATGGGGATGCTTGTCTCGCCCCTCTTGATCATAGTGGGGGTGAGCAAGGCCCTGTCTGGCCCCTTGTTTATGCCAGTCGTCTTGGCTATGAACCCCGTCGTTTCCTGGGGTCTGTCTTCTTTTCTTTTCCATCTTCTTATCCATGGTCGCTCCTCAAAGTGGAATAGCGACAACTCAGGGACCTGCCCGAGTTGTCGCTTAGGTTTCAAGTTGGCAACCACTCTTTTCACCAGTGATTGTCTCCTTCTACTGTATCATAATGTCTTGTTAGATCATATTGTCTTGCTTTGCCATCAAGGGTTAAGGGTATCAGAATCCTACCCAAAGGCTATTTTATAGAGCCTTTCCATTGACAGTGCACGTCAAGGTTTGCTCTTGACCCTCTTCATCCTTGTAGACCACATTGAACTGGATGTCCGCCTGTTGAGGCTGCTTGTTTTCGCCCACAAGAACGTCAATGTTGACACGCAAATCTTGAAGCTCATCCATGTCCATCAAACTCTTCATGATCATTTTGTGGCCCCGCTTATGGAAGCCCTTACCCCTGCCAAATCCCTTCATGGAAGGCGCTTCGTCGCCCTCTGTTTCATTGTCAGCGAAGGCTTCTTGCTTGTCCCACTCTTTCATTTTGGACCGACATTCCTTCATATGGGCCATCTTCCAAGTCATCATTTCCACCACTTGCTCAGGCAGGTCTTTCAGCTCAAGGGCCAGGTTCATCTTATAGCCCTGGTCTGCTTCAGTAACCTCTAGACGGTCTAGCATTTTCAGTGCAAAGCTAATGCGGTCCCACTTGGACATGTGCATCATGCCGTGGACCATACCCTTGTGGCCGTATCCGTATCCATGACCTCGGCCATGACCCTTTCCACATTCTTCACCATGGTGACCATGGTGGCCGTGACCACCGCCATGACGGTGACCCTCTCCGTGGTGGTGGCCCTTGCCATGGCGTCGTCCATGTCTGCGGCCGTATCTACCACCGTGGAATTGGTGGGGCTTTTCTGACATTCTGTGGGATCCTTCAAAGGTAAAGGGCTTTTCTTCACCGGCCATTTCACCCTTCCAGCTCATTTCGAAATCACCGTCTTCATGTTGCTTGCCTGATTTTTCGAATGATGCCAGCTGGTCTCCATTTTTTGCTAGGCGCATGTTCATGGCGTGTCCTGCAAATTCAACTTCCTTCATGGCTTGTGCCAGGTCATATAAAAATTTAATCTTGTTCATTTTGTTTCCTCCTGTAGGTTTCCTGTATGGCTTAGCGGGCTGTGCCGCTCCTTCTGAAACCATAGTAACCCCCAGGTTTAAACTCCATTCCAAGAAACTTTAAAGAAAGCATAAAGAAAGGGCATGGAAACCATAAAGTCACGCTCAATGGCCTTCCACCCCCTGTCAGATGCGCCTTAGACCTACCTGTTCATAGGCCTTGGGCTTTTACTTTAAAA
This sequence comes from uncultured Peptostreptococcaceae bacterium, assembly GCA_964342805.1. Taxonomy (GTDB): domain Bacteria; phylum Bacillota; class Clostridia; order Peptostreptococcales; family Acidaminobacteraceae; genus CAYFHQ01. Next base: position 2,575 of record CAYFHQ010000021.1, read on the forward strand.
ATTCTGGTTCTTTTTCATGGAAGACACGCTGGGCCTTTTCCTTGACCCCTGCGATGTCCTTTTCAAAGACTGCCACCTCTTCTTCCAGACGCTTCATTTCATCTTCTGGCACATTGTAGTAGAGGAACAAGTCTTCAAACTGATGAAAAACCCGCTCTAAGCGACGGGAAACCGATATAAACTGGTCGATATTGTGGCTCTTGATGGCATTTTTGAACTGGGACAGGTCCATTTCAATAATGGCAATCACATCGTCTTCAGACTCAAACTCCTTCAGTGGCAGGGAGTAAGGGCGAATACGCTCCAGAAAATACTTGCCCTTCTTGTTGACATTATAGACATAGGAAACCGTAAAGCCCGACACGTCAAAGGTCACGTAACACAGCTTACTGTTGATCACGGCCACCTCGGCACCCATTTGCTTGAGTTTCATGGACTGTTGCAGTAATTCTGCACCTAGATATTTGTTTCGCATGACAACCTCCTTATAAGTACCGAATGGCAACATAGCCATAGGCAATGGTTACGGACACTAACATGAGGGGAAAGCCCACCATGAAGAACTCTTTAAAAGACAGTTTATGGCCTTGTTTTTCTACGATCCCTGCGGCAATGACGTTGGCAGAGGCACCTACAAGAGTTCCATTGCCCCCAAGGCAAGCACCCAGGGCCAGTGCCCACCACAAGACTGAAATGTTCTGACCAGTTTGTAGGCCAAAGTCCTGGAGCAAGGGAATCATGGTTGCCACAAATGGTATGTTATCCAAAAATGCCGACGCTATGGATGACCCAAACAAAATCACAGTGGTGGACAAGCCCACGTCTCCAGCGGTCATCTGAACCATGCCACCGGCTAACATTTCTATGACCCCAACGTCTTCCAGGGCTCCAACCAAGATAAACAGGGAGGCGAAGAAGAAGATGGTGGTCCATTCTATTTCCAGCAGGATCTCCTCAGGGTCCAGCTTGCTGATCAGCAAGTACAGGGACGCTCCGAAGAGGGCCACTGTTGCAGACTCATACCCCAAGGAAGAATGGAGGATAAAGCCCAAGAGGGTTAGGCCCATTACCAAGCCCCCTTTTTTTAATAAAACTATATCGTGAATCGCCAGGGACTCGTCCAAGTCCATGACCCGCTTTTTCTGCTCATCTGAAGCCTGTAAGGTCTTCCTGTAGAGGAACTTCAATATCAACAGATTAACGACTATGATTACGAGGACGATTGGCGCTAAATTCCAAACAAAATCCATAAATCCCAGTCCCACGGCAGACCCGATCATGATATTGGGTGGATCTCCGATGAGGGTGGCTGTCCCCCCGATATTGGACATGAGGGTTTCCACAACCACAAAGGGTATGGGGTTGATCTCCATGGTGGATGTGATGACCATGGTGACCGGAACGATCAGCAATATAGTCGTCACATTATCGAGTAAGGCCGAGGACACGGCTGTAATAAGGGAAAATAAAAGCATGATTTTCCAAGGGTCTCCTCCGGCGAGCTTGGCGGCATGGATAGCCAGGTACTCAAATATACCTGTCCGCCGAATAATGCTTACAATGATCATCATACCGATCAAGAGACCAATGGTATTGGTGTCGATATGATTGGCTGCCTGTTCTTGTGCTTCCACACTGAACACTAGCATTAAAACCGCTCCAAAGAGCGCAACAACGGTTCGGTGTAGCTTTTCCGTCATGATTAACATATAGGTGATTGAAAAGATTGCGATGGCAATCATTAATTGATCAGACAATTTTCTTCCTCCTTCTTTTTATCAAGGAACCGTTTGAACGGGGATGCCCCAAAACCGGCTCCGCATGACTTCCATTTCTTCCTGGACCACTTCTGCATTGATTTGGACAGGGTTAACAGACGGTATGCCATAAAATGCAGCATCCGCCTCTTGACGTATTTTCTTTTTCATCCATTTACTCGGGTCATGGCTGTCATGGCCATGGACCACACCGGTCATCATTAACAACACGGTGAAAATGAGTATGCTTGCTACTAGGGTTTTTCTCATGGTTTTCCTCCTTTCTATAGATTGGGGACTGTTAAGCACCTTTACTGTCAACCTCTACAGCCCGCTCACAGACTTGCATACAATCGACTTAACAAATGCCCACAGCCCATTATACTCCTCTGAAAACAGGATGCAACTTCTTATTTCAGGAAATCGTTTTAGCTTCAATAAATCTCTACTGGTGTCTGATTCACCGCCCATTATGGGTATATATGACCCAGGAGGAAAAGCCCATGAAAAGCCTTGCTTGGATGATCGTCATTGTCATTACCCTAGGTTTATGTAGCGGATTCGCAGCACCCCAATCAAACCTGTATTTAACCGATGAGGAAGTGGAATGGTTGAAGGACCACCCTGTTATTCGGTATGCCCCTGACCCAGAGTTTGGCCCTTATGAGTTTTTCCGCGATGACCAGTTTACAGGAATCATGTCTGACTATGTCCACCTCCTGGAAGACATGCTCGACGTAGATATTCAAGTAGTACGCACAGAAAGCTGGACCCAAACCTTAGACATGGCCCGGTCTGGGCAAGTGGATATGATTCTGGGCACAAAAACAAAAGAGCGAAGTGAATACCTCTATTTCACTTCCCCCTTTATTAACGCGCCCAACATTATTTTGGTCAATGAGAACAACCCAGTAAACGTTGATCCCAATGCCATTGATCGCTACGAAATCGGTGTCATTGAAAATTATGCCGTTCACGAGTTTCTTGAAATCATCTATCCGGCCATAGAATTGCGCACCTATGACACGGTCAGGGAGGGTCTGGCCGACGTGGCCTTTGGCAATATTGAAGGGTTTGTGGTGGACTTCGGCCAAGGGAGTTTTTATGCCAATGATATGAACTTAACCAACCTGATCTCCGCCGGCGAAATTGCCTTCGAATACAAGTTGTCTCTTGGCGTAACCAAGGACAAAGAACCCCTCTACCACATCATCGAAAAGGCCCTGAGGGCCATACCCAAAACAGAAAAAGACAGCATTCAATACCGGTGGATATCCGTGGATTTTTCCCCCGCCCTCACTCAAAATCAAATCCGCAATATTTCCATTGTATTCGTCGTCATTGTACTGGCCTCTCTCTCCATTATTGTCTGGAACCGGTCCCTCCAGCACCAGGTCAAGCAGAAGACCAAGGATATACACCAGATCAATGCCATGCTGGAAGAAAAGGTTCGCATACGGACAATGGAGCTGGAAAGTACCTCAGAGGAACTGAAAGCCTCCCTGGTGACCCTGCAAAATACCCAGGACCAGTTAATTGAGTCAGAAAAATATGCCGCCTTGGGAGAGTTGGTCTCTGGCGTCGCCCATGAAATCAACACCCCCATAGGCAACTGTATAACCTCCGTAACCTATGAACTAAGCGAACTGGACAAGGTAAAAGATCTCCATGGAAAAGGACCCATAGACCCAGGTGTCGTTGGTGATTACCTGGACCGGTTGACCGATGTGAACACCTTGATTTTTAAGAATCTAAAACGGGTCGCCAGCATAATTTCAAGATTTAAGATCCTGGAAATTTCGAAGATTTCCAACAACCAGGAAGCCTTTGAATTGGCGGACACGGTGGAGACGGCCGTTGAAATTGCCAAGGACGACCTCCATAACCTGACCAAACAAACCTATGAAGTGAAATTTAAACCCAGAGACCGGACCCTGATCTTCGGCTCTAAAGCATGGATTCACGAGATCATTGGCAACCTGATGCAAAACTCCCTCCTCCATGGCTTCGACCTTGCCCAGCCCGGCCTAATCGAAGTGATTGTGGAACGGATTCAGGAAAAGTACATTCGCATTGTCTATGAAGACAATGGTCGTGGTATAGAAGAAGAGGAACTAGACCGGGTCTTTGAGCCCTTTCATTCCACGAAAAAAACCGATGGAGCCATCGGTTTAGGGTTAAGCATTGTCTATAACATTGTGGTACGGGATTTAAATGGGTGTATTCACCTGACCAGTGTCCCTGACGAGTACACTCGGATCACCATTGACATCCCCATTTATAAAGACACGGACAAAGATGCGCCTACGCCACCTTCTCCGTCAGCAGGGTAAATACCTCTGCGATATCCATTACTTGTACTGGACTACCAGCTGGTAGCGGGTTACGGTTTACGTTTCCTGTTACCAGTATTGTTTTGCCCTTTTTTGCAGAGTAATCCTTTATGACAGAAGCCATTTCATCATCTGCAGCACAGACAATGCTGTCAAAAGCATCATCAAGTCCTGAGAATAACAACTGCTTGATGGCATGCTTGTTTTCCGTGTTGAGCATGCCCACGACTTCACGACCTGTATTGCGAAGCATGGTCAAAATCTGCTTTGTGTTTTCATATGCCGGAGACTGGAGCAGCAAGTCCAACAGCTGTTGCTTTTCTTCTTCCACAACATAGACCTGTTCTTCCTTTTCAAGTTCCCCCATGGCAATCATTGCTTTACTCTCAAAGGTATGCCCTTCAACCATGGGAATTTCCTGCATAAGGGTGATCCAACGCTTAAAGGATTTTTGCGCTTGAAACAGCTGTACAAATTTATAAGAAGCGGCACTGTAATCCAGTGCTGTGGTATTGACGTCCAAAATGATTGTGCTCATATGTAATAACCCCTCTGTATCTTTGATTCTAGCTGAATTCCAGCCGTTTTTTTACTCACCAAGAGATAAGTTAACACGCCACCTAAGGGATTGCAAGCGCTGAAATATGAAGATTTTGAAGGAAATCCTTTTCTTCCTCAAAATTTTTGCGGTGGCTCTGTTGACATGTATACATCACACAATTATAATCGTATACAATAATACAACAAACAAAAGGAGTGTAGAAAAATGGGGAAAACACTAACATATAAGATCCTTGAAAATGCCTTGGTCGAGGGGAGACTGCAGGCCGGTGAAGAAATCAAGGTTTCAGTTGTCCAAACCCTCACACAGGATTCCACCGGTACGATGGTCTACCTGCAGTTGGAGGCCATGGACATTGAGACCATTCAAACAGAATGTTCCGTGGCCTACATAGACCACAATACCTTGCAATCTGGATTTGAAAATGCCGATGACCACCTATTCATCCAGTCTGCCGCTGCCAAATACGGGATCATATTTTCCAAGGCCGGCAATGGCATATGCCACCAACTTCACCTAGAGCGATTTGGTCGACCAGGCAGCATCCTCATTGGCTCCGACTCCCATACCCCCACCGCAGGTGGGCTTGGGATGGTCGGCATTGGTGCTGGAGGCCTCGACGTTGCCGCCGCAATGGCAACCGGCAGCTATACCCTAAAGGCACCCAGGGTCTATGGTGTCCACCTGTTTGGACAACTCCCTGCCTGGTGTAGTGCCAAGGATGTCATTTTGACCGTATTGGAGCATCTCTCAGTCAAGGGCGGGGTTGGGTATGTAATGGAGTATTTTGGTTCTGGTGTAAGCACCCTCTCTGTTACAGACCGGGCCACCATTACCAATATGGGAGCCGAGCTGGGGGCAACAAGCTCTATCTTCCCCAGTGATGACCAAACCCTGGACTTCCTCAAACGGCAAGGACGAAGGGAGGTCTTCGTCCCTCTCAGTGCTGATCACGATGCACAATATGATGACCTCCTAACGATTGACCTGTCTACCCTAGTTCCAAAAGCAGCCGCCCCCCACGGTCCTGACCAAGTCCACGCGGTTTCTGCCTTTCCAGCAACCAAGGTGGACCAGGTGTCCATTGGGAGCTGCACCAACGCTTCCTACACAGATTTAATGAAGGTCGCGGCCATACTAAAGGGCCGGACCATTGCACCCCATGTGAGCCTAACGGTGTCTCCGGGTTCCTCCAACATACTGAAAATGATGGCCGACCAAGGGGCCCTGGGGGATTTAATTGCGGCAGGTGCACGGATTCTTGAAGCCTCCTGCGGTCCATGTATAGGCATGGGACAAGCCCCAAAGACCAATGGGGTTTCCCTGCGCACCTTTAATCGTAACTTCAAGGGACGGTGTGGTACAGACTCAGCCCAGGTCTTCCTGGTCAGTCCAGAAGTGGCAGCGGTCAGCGCTCTGACAGGCTACCTCACCGATCCTGCCCATACACAGCTGACTGCTCCAGAAATCCAGGTCCCCGACCGGTTTGCTGTTCATCAAGGTTATTTCATTTACCCGGATGCCCAGTCCACAGGGAAGGAAGTGGTCATGGGGCCAAACATTCACCCCTTCCCAGTGAACGAAGCCTTGGCAGACACCCTTGAGGGCACCGTCCTCCTCAAAACAGGAGACAATGTCACCACGGATGACATCATGCCTTCTGGGGCGAAACTACTGCCCTACCGGTCCAACATTCCCGAGTTGTCCAAATACTGCTTCGGCACCTTGGTGGATGATTTCAAGACCATTGCACAGTCCCACGGGGGTGGTATTGTGGTTGGCGGCGATAATTATGGCCAGGGGTCCAGCCGTGAGCACGCTGCTCTGGTGCCCCTCTACTTGGGCGTACGGAGTGTCATAGCCAAATCCTTTGCCAGAATCCACAAGGCCAACTTGGTTAACTCCGGAATTGTCCCCCTGACCTTCATGAACCAAGGAGACTATGACGCCATTGATGAAGGGGACGTTCTACGACTGGTAGGACTGTACGACAGCCTGGCTACGGGCGCATCTTTTGCTGTGGTCAATATAACAAAAGGCGAAAGCTATCAACTGGCTTTTGAGGGGAGTAAGCGGGATATACACCTCCTTTTGGCTGGTGGGTATTTGAACGATATTAAGGCCACTACGGCCGGTTAGGGGGACAGGATGTATCCAATTACTTTAATACCAGGGGACGGCATAGGTGCGGAAGTCAGCTTTGCTGCCAAGCGGGTCTTGGACGCGACAGGACTCCCCCTCTTATGGGACATCGTCAACGCAGGAGCTGGGGTCTATAAGGAAACCGGTCACTTGGTACCACCCGCAGTCTATGAAAGTCTTGAAAAGAACAAGCTGGCTTTAAAGGGACCCATTACGACCCCCGTTGGTGCTGGTTTTAGGAGCATTAATGTGCAGCTCCGTAAGAAGTATGATCTCTTTGCCAACATTCGGCCTGTTTCCAGCCTGCCCCTTGAGAGTTGCCGTTATGACCACTTGGATTTGGTCATTTTCCGTGAAAACACGGAAGGACTCTATGCAGGCATAGAAAGTGAGATAGACGGTGGTGCCCAGGCCATTAAGCAGGTGACTGCTGCAGGTTCCCAGCGCATTATCAGAAGGGCCTTCCAGTATGCCCTTGAAAACAAAAAGCAGAAAGTAACTGTAGTCCACAAGGCCAATATTTTAAAGAAAACAGATGGTTTGTTCTTGGATATCGCTCGGTCTGTCGCAAAGGATTTTCCTTCGATCGCCATGGAGGAAGTTATTGTTGACAACATGTGCATGCAGTTGGTCATGAATCCAGACCAGTACCAGGTCATTGTGACCATGAACCTGTATGGGGATATTCTGTCTGACTTATGCTCAGGTCTGGTTGGCGGACTGGGACTGGTTCCCGGTGCCAACATCGGCAGGGACATGGCCATATTTGAAGCGGTCCACGGGTCTGCACCGGACATAGCCGGCAAGGGACTGGCCAACCCCATTGCCTTGATCCTATCAGGGGCCATGATGCTGGACTATATTGGAGAACAAACAGCAGCAGACCAGGTACGTCACGCAATCAACCAAGTCCTTCAGGAGGGACGGGTACTGACACGTGATCTGGGTGGCAATGCGGATACTGACACCCTTGTGGAAGCTATCATTGGGAAAATGAAGGAGACAGTCTCAGCATAGGGCTGGGAAATGAGGGGGGCCAATGAATGGCACAAGGAAAACAAAAATACAAGATGAACTGGTGGCCTTGGCCCAGGAAAGCAGCCACATTCCTACCAGCCACTATGGGCGATACAATGTAAAAAGAGGGCTTCGAAATGCCAATGGCACTGGGGTTTTAGTTGGCCTGACAGAAGTGGGGAACGTGGTTGGCTACGACATGGTCCAAGGGGAAAAACATCCCTGCCATGGACGCCTCTATTACCGGGGCTATGGCCTGGATGACCTATGCCGAGGATTTTTGCAGGAAGGACGCTTTGGGTTCGAGGAAACCATCTATCTGCTCCTCTTCGGTGGTCTGCCCACCACCTCACAACTCCGGGACTTTCAGGAGGTACTGGCCTCTTGCCGGTCACTTCCTGAGGGTTTTACGGAAAATATGATCTTAAAGATTCCCAGTAAGGACATCATGAACAAAATTCAGCGGTCTGTTTTGGTCCTCTACTCCCATGACGACGAACCCGATCGTACGGATATTGCCAATGTGGTCCGACAAAGTATTGAGCTCATTGCCAGATTCCCTACGATTATTTCCTATGGCTACCAGGCCAAGGCCCATTACTTTGACGACCAGAGCCTCTTCATCCACAAGCCTCAGTCTCATCTGAGCACAGCGGAGAATATCCTCCATATGATCCGGCCAGATAATGCCTATAGCCCTGTTGAAGCGGAAGTCCTTGACCTCTGTTTGGTGATCCATGCTGAGCACGGTGGTGGGAACAATTCCACCTTTGCCACCCATGTGGTCTCCTCATCGGGGACCGACACCTATTCGGCCATTTCAGCTGCAGTAGGGTCCCTAAAGGGCCACAAGCACGGGGGTGCCAACAACAGGGTCCGGGACATGATCGACAACATCCGTTTGCATGTGCCCAACTGGCAGGACCCTACTGCCCTCAAGGCATACTTGGCAAAAATCCTAGATAAAGAGGCCTATAATGGAGAGGGCTTGGTTTATGGGATGGGCCACGCGGTCTACACCCTCAGCGACCCCCGGGCTGAACTCCTCAAGCAAAAAGCCTGGGAACTGGCCGTGGAAAAGGACGCCCTGGACGTGTTTGCCCTCTATGCCAACATCGAAGGCTTGACCAAGGCCTTAATCCAGGAACGCAAGGGGGACCATGTCCATATCGCCGCCAATGTGGACCTCTACTCAGGTTTCGTCTATGAAATGTTAGGCATTCCGCCTGAACTCTACACCCCGCTCTTTGCCACGGCACGGATCGCAGGGTGGTGCGCCCACCGCATGGAGCAGATTGCTTCGGACCAAAAGATCATCCGGCCAGCCTACAAGACGGTTGGTGCGCCTCGTTCCTACACGTCCATGGGAGACCGGACGCCACCTACCGTTTTTGGTGAAGAGGGTTCACAGGCAGGTTCTCAGCCCCTTTCCTATGGGGAGCTAACGGGATAGGCTGAACTTTACAAGACCCATACAATCAAAAATGCCTTGACCCTTTCGACAACCGTCGAGGGATCAAGGCATTTTTTTGTTTGAGAGGTATAAGTATTAATATGTTTGCGTACCAATGTAATCTGCTGGTGCTTTGAACATGTCTACATCCATGCCCGCTGCGATGGCAGCTGCATCGTTTGTAGCGTCGATCAGCTTCCACTGACCATCGACTAGGACTTCATTCCACGCGTGGTATACTGAGGAACCACTCTGATTGCCCATGACAAGCTTAGTGGGGATCCCCTGACTTCGAAGCATACCAGCTAGAAGTGAGGAATAGTCGTAACAAATGCCATTTCCGTCCACAAGTACCATGTCCAGATTGGGAACATAGCCACTTTGAACCGTTTTGGCCTTGTTGAAATCGTAAGAAATGTTATTCACGATAAAATCGTAAATGGCTTCTACTTTTTCTTGGTCTGTGGTTGCACCCGCTGTGATTGACTGGGCAAGTTGCGCAGCATTGGAGTCTGCTGACCAGTTCACTAGCTGTGCACTAGCCAAGAAGGCAACCTTGTCATTTTTCAATGAAACGTTTACCTGCTCATATGCGAGAGCTTCAAATTGAGTACCTTCAACCTGTCTGAATAGACCGATTGTGTATGTACCGCTTCCCATTTGTAGTGAGTACTGTGCCTCTGTACCCTGGTAGTCATAAAAATACCGCTTAGCGTCTTTTTCAACGAGTACTTTGTACACTTGCTGCTCTGGAGCAGCGTATTGAATTGTGAATGTACCCTCCTCCACCTGGGTGAAATCGAATACATCCGTGTCTGCACTGACTGCTACAAGTCCTGAGAAGCTCAAAACTGTAAGTAGTAGTGCGATTAAGATAAGCTTTTTAAACATTCAGCTTCTCTCCCTTCGGCAACTGGCTATCTCATATACCATGAGACCCTATAGCTTTGCGTCCCCGCCTCACGACGGGTTTGCGATTTACATGGGAAAGAAAAGTCATTCGCGACAATGGCTTCTCTTTCGGCAACTGGCTGTCTCGACTGGGCGAGACCCTATAGCTTTGCGTCCCCACCTCGCGGTGGGTTTGCGATTTACGGAGTCCTTCTCGCTGAAATGTACACCTCTCCATTAGTTTATACCATAACACCCCCCCAATAACCACTTCAAACCAGTGGTTGGGTAAAAAAATTACGGAATGCTAGTATTAGCATTCCGTAATATGTAAGTTCTCTTATGGACTTTTGTGTCCCCTTTTGCAAGGAGGCCTGTCTCCTCATATGGGTCAACTTACTCAATTTTGCTCCTGGAGTTCTCCAATGACCACCAGACGGGTATCGGGGTTTTTGACACCGACCGGGTCGCAGGTGATGAGGGTAATTTCTTTGATTCCTCGGTTTTGGAGAACCCAAACGTCCCGCTCATGGACTATTTGTGTACTGATCACCTTATAGGTATACACAAGTCCTTCGTTGTCTGTTACTGTGATTTGGTCCTCGACAGCCACTTCATTCAACCGGTTGAAATGCTTGCCATACTCCATACTCCTGTGGCCTGCAACTGCATAATTACCACCGACCCATGGCTTGCCCGTGTGGTCAAGACTAGAAGCAGAAACATTGAGGTGTTCCAGGCTGGCACCCTTCAAAATGGGCATTTTTAAGTTTATCGAAGGAACTTCTAACAGCCCCTCAACGGGATACGCCTTTGACGACTTCTTCTGACTATTCCTTACTTCCGTTTGCTGAACTTGGACGTCTTGCGCTTGCTCCACATGACCTTGGTCCTCATAGAGTTGACCTGGAGGTACACTCGTGTTTGAACCTTCCTCCTGGACATCCTGGTGACTTTCGTCAGGCACCTCGTTCCCAGGTGCGTCTAACGCCACCTCATCGACAAGAACAGTGACTTCATCACCTTCTTCAATGATTTCAAGTTCAACTGGACTTGTAACTTGAGGCTCCACCTCTTGCATGTCCTTGAGATGGATCATTTGTTGTTCAAGTAAATCAACTTGCTTCCAATCCACATAGGCATTCATAACGAAGGGAAAGGCCATAATGGCCAATCCCAACACAAATAATAGTATACTAACAACATTTCTTGTCTGCTTTGACATCTTACTTCCTGACTATCGCTTGAATCGGATGATGACTGCTGCTGCAAGGACCATCAAACCACTCAGTAAGAAATAAAGAGGGTCATATGGACCTGTTTGAGGTAATTCCAAACCGAGAGGAATCTGGATCCCAGGGATGTCAATTCGGATAACTTCCTTCTTTCCATCCTTCTCTACAGAAATCTCAAAACTATCCTCATAACCTTTGTCATCAAATGGTGTGTATATGACCGATCCATCCTCTTTAATTTCAACCTCTCCACTCACTGGAGGTTTGACCACTTCCTTTACCTCTTCTTCAGGCTCTGGAACATAGACAGGTGGAATAGAGGGGATCGGTTGTGGTTCTGGTGCTGGTGTTGGCTCCGGCTGAGGTACTGGTGTTGGTTCCGGAGTAGGTTCAGGTGTTGGTTCCGGTTTCGGCGTTGGTTTTGGCTTTGGCTTGGATGACCCTCCACCTGAGGAAGGCTTATAGTAAGTGATGGTTACATTAGCCTTTGCCTCACCGGCCTTGTCATCTGTTACAACAACTTCGTTATCAACACGCCTAGCATTCACATCGTCCTGTGTAATGGAATAAGCTGTTGTTAACTCAATCGTCTGTCCCTTGGCTAGGGTCGGTATGATATGGGAATACCCTGCCTTGGTATCAACAACGAGCACGTCGTCTAAATCGATCGTCCCTAAGTTGGTTACCTTGAAAGTATAGTTCACAGTTGTTCCCACAGCATAGTAGGAATGTCTGTCGGGTGTTTTTGTCACCTTGAGAGCAGCAAGTTCCACATCTACTTCCGACTCTTTCAATGGCGTCCCGTCCCCCTGGGCAGTTACCTTATTCTTGACTACGGCTGATGAACCATCCTCAACGATGTCCGATGTTTGGACTGTATAACTAGCCGTAAAGGTCTGCGACGTTGCAGGCGCCAAGTCAAAGGGGGTAGATGCTGATGGTGCTGATGGATCAGGATCCTTGTTGGTCAAGGTAAGCGCTCTAGTCGCACCACCAGATGCAATCGTAGATAGTAAATCTGTCATAACGATATTGGTGAATGTCTGAACATCGTCGGTGTTGGTTAAGAGGATCTCATAGGTGATCACATCTCCAACTTTGGCAATCGCCTTGCCCTCGCCCGTACGGGATGGTGCACTACCATTAACAAGAGTAACTGTTTTCTGGATGTTCAACCCTTTAAGATTCACAGTATTAGTAGCCTGCTTGCTTTCTCTCACTTCATCTGGAGAGGCAACAACCGTATTTACTAAGTTGTCTTCCAAGTTAGCTGGCAGTAAGTAGGAACCTTCTGCAGTTCTTGACTCACCAACCGGAATCGAAGCAATAGCAGGCACGGTGATATTGTGGTCCACTCGGGTGGGATTTCCTTTTTCCTTCACACTAATGGTGTCTGTGAAAGTCACATTGGTCAGCTCTACACTGCCTGTATTAGTCACCTTAATGCCATAGAATACCTTATCGCCTGGTAGGAGCCCAAAGTCGGTTGCCGATGAATCAACAGCGGTTTTATAACTGGTTCCTGCCCGCTGAATATGGGTAACCGTCTTCTCCACACCAAAAGACGCTACATCCACATCATCATTGTCCTCAACATAGGTTGGTGTCCCAACTTGGTTGGACATTTCATTGGCATAGACCCGGACCTTGTTGTCCAGCTTGTTGCCATTGTCATCGGCTGCCTTGACCACATAGGTTCCGGTGAATACGTAGAATGCATTGGCCTCCATCCGGTCAATTCGAATGGCTCTGTCGTCCCCGCCCACTGTCACCAGGTTGAGGTTGGGGTCAGAAGTAATGGCTGCTTTGGTGGTTGCGTCGAAGGCAAAGTCGTCCTTTTGGTCTTCCACATAAACATTGGTCAGGGGCATGTTGCCTGTGTTTTGCACCGTTATGGTGTAAGCTACGGTTTCACCCACATTGGCAGGTTCTTTTGTGGCCATGTTCTTGACTGTGTTGTCTGCGTAGGTCAGGGTTTTCACGTCCTTGATCACAGACACATTTGGTGTCTTGCCAGCTTGGGCATGGAGGCCCATATCCAAGGTATGGTTGACCTTATTGCCGTCACTTAGGGTCACCAGAGGTGTTCGGTACTTGCCTCCATCTAGGGTTACGTCAGAGTCCTTGGCGTCGTCGTCCACATTGTCCAAGGTGATTTCATAGTCTGTTGGAATGATGAACTCCACATAGTAGAACCCATTGGGCAGGTTGGTGAATAAGTAGTAACCCGGTTTGCCCTCATGGTTGTCGCCGGTTCTGGTTCGGTCAACCTCCACATGGAGGTCGTTGTAGAGGACAACTTCAACACCGTTGATCCCTGCATACTCCGTGTCAAAACCGTCATTTTGAATGCCGTCCTTCTTTTGGTCATACCAAACGAAGTTACCGATTTCCCCTTGAGGATTACCTACAACAATAATTCCTACCTTGTTGGGTTCAGAACGGACCAACTGGTAGTTGTTGCTGACCTGCTTGGCTGTAACACTCATGGAGTTCCAAGCCGCTTCGTGGGCGTCTGGGTCCGGAGTGGTTGGATTGGTTGACAAGGGTGCACCCACTGGGGCCCGCATCTTAAAATCAAAGGTTGACTTGTAGCCTGCTCCTAAGCTTGTTGCAGACCCGTCAGACACTTTCTTGAAGTTGTTTAGCTTAATCCGCAGAGACCGAACAGAGGTAATATCTGTTGGGAAAGTCGTTGACCAGTTGGGGTCTTCTGTCCCTATCTCCGAGGACACTGCATTCATCCGCTTTGGATTCTTGGCTGTACTGTACTCCACGGAAACATCCACATTGTACTGGTTGCCATCCATATCTTCTACAATCTGTCGTTGGCCGGTTGCCAGTGGGGCAATCAGGTAAGGAGACCATAAGGACCCCCGTCCACTGCCAGCGTTTAGTACAGCTGTGTCACCGATAACCGGGAGGATATCAATGATCTCAATATTGTCCACTGGGACGTTACCAGAGTTAAAGACTTCTATCCGGTAGTCAGCCTGACCACCTGGTGTGGTTCGACCCACGTCACTGTACTTGGTGTAGGCGTTGTCCAACTCCCCCTTGACCCACTTGGTTGTTACCACCGATGGGGTCTGGCCAATGGTGAATATGGCGTTAAGCCCCTTATGAAGGGTCGTAGTTGCCCCATTGCCATCATAGTTGCTGGTGGAGTCGTCATAAGTGGTAATTGGGTTCATATAGTAGTAAAGGCCTGTAGCCGTCACGTAAATGCGGTTGCTATAGGTACCCACTTCCGCATAAGAGTGGAACTTCATTTTGTATTTGAAAGTTAGGGACTTTCCTTCAGGTAAGTCATAAGGTGCTGCCCACTTCCAAACCAAAAGGGTGTCCGTTGTACCCGATATCTGGGTAGCCGTAACGGTTGGCTTAGGGATACCTGGGTTGTCAGCGTCCCAAGTGGCCTCATTGGTCCACTGGAAGGTGTCTCGATCGAAGACACCTGGAACCACGTCCATAATAATCGGGTTGCTCAGGTCTGCTGTAGCAAAGTAGGCATTGGTTTGCAAATCAATTTTGAAGTCCACTGTCGCATTGGTATAGTAAGGACTGCCTGCTGTTACGTCCGTCTTCACAAAAGAAGAAATCCATGCTGCATTGAGGAAGACCTTGAAGTAGACAAGGTCTGTCTTTGACCGTAAGGACGAGTCCGCTCCACCAAACTCCATAAAACGGTAGGAGAGTTTCACGTCATTACGAACGTCCGCTTCATTGGCAACAGAATTTTTCACCGTCCCTGTTAGGGTAATGGTATTCCATTCAAAGTTCACCGGCACATTGCCTTTAAATACAATACGGATCTTTGCTAGGTTTTCTCCACCCAGTGCCAGGGCCGTCAGGTCGATGGACTGCTGGGCATTGGAGGTACCAGAAACCGTTTGAGTGGCTACGCCGTCTCCTACAAGAATCACATCATAGTTGACTGCGTCTGTCGCCGTCCCCAAAACAAGGGTTGAATAGTCCAGGTCTGTAGGGATGGTCCCAATTTCTATTTCGGACTTGTCTGCTAAGAGTTCATTGCCTGACGCACTTTTGTTGTTCATCTTGACTACATACTCGATGGTGTCTCCATGGTCATAGAAACGGTCCCCCGGATAGGTAGATGAATCCTTAGAATCAAAGTTGGCCGGCGTGTAGCTTTTCTTGGTATAACCATTAATATCAATGGAGATTGACGGATTGGGATCAGACACCTTTACAAAAGAAAGAGTTGCTCCGTTGCTATTGTCTCCTGCCTTAAATGGAATGGCTCCGCCACCCACGGTGGTTGCAGATACATTGGCTGTATTGGTCCGTGTATTGCCCACCTGGACACCATTGCCAGAAAGGTCCCCGTCAATGGCATAGGTCACGTCCACGTCAATATAAGGCTCATGGTTGGCCGGGATATTGGTCAGGACAAAGGTCAAGTTTGGACTGGCGATGGTTGGGGGTACTGTGATCCCACTATCACTCTTGGAATAACCCACATAGGTCGCATGGGCCGGCAGGGTGTCTGTGAATGTCACCGACTCCAACTGTAAGTTGTCGTTAACCGATGTGCCACTGCCGTAGTTATCCAAAAGAAGTCGGTAAGTAACCGTACTTGAAACTTGGTCACTGTTGAAGTTGGCCAAGGTATAGGAAGTACCCGTCCGCAGAGACTTGTTCATTCTCCAGTTGACATCCATTTCAGCAAAGGTAGTCGTCGCCGTGTCTGTCCCTGGATTAAAGGTCAGGGGTGTACCCTGGGCAGACCCGTCCCCTGCTATGGGGTAACCTGTAATGTCCACCTGGCTCTGGCGCGTCCGACCGTCGGCAACCCCGTCGTCATTCCCGTCCCCGTCTCGGTCAATGAGGTAACGGAGGGTCACGTCCCAGGTACGGGTTTGAACGGCTAGGGTGTCATAGGTCCAAGTAATCTTTGTTGGACTGGCTGGATTGTCCACTGTACCACCGGCAGCATCCACAACGGAGGTCACATGGGGTGGCAGGGTATAGACAATTGTTGAATTTTTAAGCGTTACGTCCCCGCCATTCAAGGTGATCCGGTAGTCCGCATCGATTGTAGTAATGGTAGGGTTTTTGGCTATGTATTTGGTCTCGTCTGGTGTGATGGCGATCTTCCAGGTTGCCGTGGAAGCGTCAAAGTTCACCACCGCCGAGTCTGTGTCTTTGGTAAAGGGTTGGGCGATTCCAGCACTCACCTCAGAACCGTCATTTTGTGTGGTAATGGGCGAACCTGTCACCACCACGGTATTGGTTCTTGACCTAGTCGCAGCTGCCCCGTCGTCGTTCAAGTCACCATCACGGTCTATGGTATAGGCCATTCGGATGGTAATGGTTTTGGTTGCTCCCGCGGCTACGTCTCCAACATTCCAGGTCACCTTGTCAGCGTTTTCTGTGTAGGTGTCAGAGGAAGTCACCACCCGACCATTGGCTGGTATGGTGTCCGTGATTACAACATCTTTCAAGTTGATATTACCGTTGAAGAGGTCAATGGTATAGTCTGCCATGACTTCTGTTACGGTAGGATCGTTGGGAATGGTAATATTGCTTGAATCAGCTGTCTTGCGGATCTCCCAAGCGCCCACCAGGGTATAGGTAATAGTCCGGTTAACCAGCAAGAGGGTCAGTAGGGCCACATTGCTGTCTGCCGCTGTTCGCCACACAACTGAGCTACCACTCAGGTTTACTGTTGTGTTGTTGGGATAGGGACTTGGATACTTGAACTTAAATACAATATCCACATGGCCTGCGCTTCCGTCCTTTAGAATCCGATGGTCCTTGGCTACGTTATTGTAGCCATCCACACCTTCAGATGTAATTCTTGGTAAGAACTCGATGGTTCTAACCTTGGTCTTATCCGTTGTAACAGCCCCATCCTTGTCTTTGTATATGGTATGGGCTGCGTCGATTTGGACGTTTTCAGTTGTGCCCACCAGTTCAACCCCAGCGGGGAGTTGGTAGGTGATCACCGTGTCATAAAACATGGTAGTCAGGGCCGCTGTTGAGTAATTCAACCTGACTTTCACGGCCTCATTGTAGGTCACACTGACATTGTCAATTTTGTTGTCACTGCCGTCCAGCATATCATGGACGATAGTGAATCCACCTTGTGACACGGCATAGGGATCAGCAGCAAATGACACCGATCCTACCATGGGTGCAATGAGTTGCAACAACATAATCCACACCAAGGTCATGCTGAGCAGTTTCACTCTTCTGTCTTTTCTTATTCGGTCCTCCACAACACATTCGATTTATGTAATTCCCCAAATGCCATATCCACTCACAAACCACTCTTTTTATCTAGTTACCATGGTCCTGAATTTCTGACATGACACCCCTATATTTTATGTGAATTTGTGAAGACGTTCAATGAATATAGACACAACTTTTGTAGTAATCATGATGATTATATCTCTTTTCCATATATTTACACCGTCAAAATTACCAATGTTATAACAAAAGAATAGCGTTCTCCATTTGGTAATTTAATGAAGAACGCTACAATCATTTGACTTGTTATTATTTTGGTTCTTGAATGGACATCATAAGGAAACCACAAAAGGCCGCATTGTCCACGTCCAGTCGCTCACTGGCCTTTTCCTTTATGTCATTGACCAGCTGTCTGTACTGGGCATAAAATTCATAGTTGGCCTTGGACGTATACGTAAAGTCTTCCACTTCAAAATACTTGAGTATACCCTTGACAGTTGTTGGCTTGACCAATACTTCTTCACCCGGGTGCATGTATAAGCCTAGAACAGTCAGAATGGGCCACTTGGCCATTTTGTACCGGGTTAGGACGTCCACCTGCATGGAAAAACCCGTGGCCTGGTCGCCGTATAAAAACTCCTTAAGGCCTTCCACCAGGAGGGTCCTTTCTTCCATGGTGAAGGTAGGCGCAATATTACGAAACTTAGTCTTCTCAAAAACAGAAACCAGAGAAGCTTTGGAAATCAATTTGACAAAGCTCTCAAAGACCTTGTTGACATCGGTAAATGCTGCTTCATTAAACTCCGCTTCCACAAACTCCTGCATCTTGCCCATCTTGTGCTTTTTACCTATGGCTAATAAGTCTGGTGAATCAAATCCGTCGGGATATTCCTGAAGAAACGCGTCTTCCAGTTTTGCTAACTTTTCAACTTTCATGATGCCTCCCTTATTTCATTAAGCTATGTAGTCTATACCCAAAGCCCTTTCCAGTATACCACTAGACGACCGGTCTAGCCACAGCCTTCAAAAACACAAGAAAGCCCATGGCAACCACGTCTGGCCACCATAGGCTTCTTTCCTTGTATGTCTTTTCTTTAAGAAAGCTTGCGGACCACGTCTGTAACACAGACCCCATTAGGTCTGCACCACTTAGAGGGCGCTCATTTTCGCCAGCAAGTACTTTCCTTTATTCCCTGGGTCCAGTCGGAACTTGTCCCGGCTACAAACATACCCCTCCGGTGCCGGTTGATAGCCATGGAAGCGATTTTCAAAGTGCCCCATGCCAGAGGTGTATTTCTGTACGTCCGGACCATAATTCAAACTGGTTTCCACTGGGATTTCACCTTCGATGACACATTTATCACCAGTAATCTGAGGATCACCAAAGGTTGCCTTCATTTGCGATAGGTCTGCTATGGCCTTGCCCATTTGAGGGGTTGGCACTTCCAATATGAAGTGGTTAATGGGCCACAACAAGCTTGTTCCTACTTCTTTGATGGCTTCAAAGAGGACCAGTGGGGCAAGGTCTCGGTAGTCCCGAGGTGTGCTGTCCACACTGTTATATTCATAATCCATCAAGGTAATTTTCATATCCGTCAACTCCCAGCCCATCAGTCCTTGGTCGATGTACTCAAGAGCCCCTTCACGAACTGCGTTCTGAAAAGACTGTTGTAAGAAACCGGTTGTGATCTCTGACGTATACTCCACCCCACTTCCAAGGGGCAATGGTTCAATTCGCAGACCAATCCCAGACGCAAAGGGATGCACAGACTTTCTTCGCATGGGGTATACCACCGTCGTACTGTCCTTGATCGTCTCCAGGTGGATCACCGATGGGTCATCAAACTGGACGTCCAGTTTGAACTTCCGCTTGAACGTCTCTTTCATGATCTCCATTTGCACCTGGCCAAACAACTTGATATCAATGTCGTCGTTGGTCTCATGCAGTTGGAAATCCAAGTAAGGATCGGCTTCTGCTTGTATCACCAGTGCGTCCAGCAAGGCCTGCCTTTCAGAAGGTCGACTTGCCATAATACGCACATTCAATGATGGTTTCGAAAGATTCAATTGTTCCAGTGACGGTTGCACCCCAAAGGTGTCCCCCACTGATAAAGCATGTAAACCGCTGATAATACCAATGTCTCCGGCTGTTAAACTGCCTGCTCCTACCTTCTGACCATCAACAAGCTTGGTAATGCCAGTGATTTTGTCCTCACCGACAAACTTCCGCATTTCAATGGTTCCTGAAGTCAGTTTGACATAGGTTTCCTTGGTCTTCACATGGTTCCGATGCACTTTGAACACAATGCCGCCCACCTCCTCATTACATGGGGTGAAGCAAGGCAGAAAGTCACAAAGCGCATCTAAAACCGGGGATATGCCTACCCCGTGCATGGCACTACCAAAGAGGACTGGAACCATTTTCCCACCTGCGGTGAGATGCGCCACTGCCTCAGCAATGTCTCCCCTTCCAATGTCTTCTTCTGCCATGTATTTGGTCAATAGCGGATCACTAATCCGCGTCAGTTGCTCAATGAGATCTTCCCGGCAACTGGTTAGGATGGGGCCAACAGCCGCCTCCTTTGACCCCACTTCCAATACTTGTTGGAGGGGAAAGGCAAAGGGGCTAAGGTCCCTGTGAATTTGGCCGAGGACGTCGACGATGTCAACGCCCATGCGGTCGATTTTGTTCACAAAGATCAGGGTTGGAACTTCTCTACGTTTCAATGCATTGTAGAGGAGTTTGGTGTGGGACTGGACGCCTTCTTTGGCTGAAATGACCAGGACCGCACCATCCAAAACCAGCATGGAACGTTCAACTTCGGTTACGAAATCCACGTGACCAGGAGTGTCCAGAATGTTGATCTTCTGGTCCTGATGGTGGAAGGAGATCGGCGCAGAGAGGATGGATATCCCCCGCTCCCGTTCTAAATCCAAGGTGTCCGTATGGGTGTTGCCCGTGTCTACGGTTCCCATGGTTCGAATGGCACCAGCTGCAAATAATAACTGCTCTGTGAGGGTTGTTTTCCCTGCGTCTACATGGGCAAAGATGCCCACATTTTTAATCTTGGTCAATCATTCATCCTTTTCTATCTGGATGAATGACGCAATGGTGGTTAGCGCATTGCACCTTTCATCCCGGTTTGCGTCCAGATCCATAAAACATTCGGCTTTTTCATATATGATTCTCCTTTTCATGGTTTGGCTTTCGCCTCGCGATGTATGCAGGGCCTGTAACCATAGGCGATCTGCATATCCTTATGTTCACCCGTCCGCTTTGGACAGGGTTACAGCGTAAACTCGAATAATGTGTAGGACTTGTCCAAGCTGTAGCCAAACTTGTTGGCTAGGGCCCTTGAGCCTGCATTGGTCTCTATACAGTCCCAGTAAAGGTCCCGGCTATTCTGGCGGCAGTCAGCCACAAAGGCTCTGACTGCTGCTGAGGCCAGGCCTCTATTCCTATGGTCCTTGTGGGTTTCAATGTGGCTTTCCATTTCACCCGCTTCCATAAAGCTTGTGATACAGGAACAGACTGCTTCATTGTCATAATAGACAGCGTACCCTGTCCCATTTACCAGAAAGTCGTCCACACTGTCCCACCAGGTAATGATGTTGTTCAGTAGAAAGTCGTGGTTGCCTTCCCTATCCAGCAATTGACCCGACACCTTTTCCAAGTGGTAGCCTGTTGGGAGGACCAGGGCAGCAGACGCCTGAATGGCTGCAGCCAGGACATTGGATATGTCTCCATTTCCTGTGGCCTCCAGGGCCTCATTGGTCTTTTCCAGATCAATTTGGGTTTGTTCATGGTCAAAGGTCTTGGTGTAGACCAACTGGATGGACTCCACCATGTTTCGGTGACTAAAGACTTGACGCAGGCGGTCCGGCCATTCTTGACCCAGGACGCTGCCTTCAAAATCTGTCAATCCCTGTCGTTTCATCCGCGGGATCAGTTGGTAGTCAAAGAAGTGGTTGATTGTGTCAAACTCTTCAGGTCGGGCCGGTCTTCCTAGGAAGTACATGCCCTCGATCCCCTTGGACCAGACGATGGCCATGGTTGGTTGCAAGTCATCGTCTACGAAGATCCAGCCTGGGGAATAGCCCGCTATGACGGACCGGATTTCGATATTGCTCCACTGGTCTTTGATCAATGGCTTTACCTTGTGAAATTGATTGGCTTGTAACTCAAACATGGGTCACCTCCTTTGGTTTCTTGTGTTCGCCTCCATGAATATACCCCAAGGTTGAGGTGGAGGGAATATTTTACGGGAATCTGTAATATTTCTGTAACGTTTTATTTATTTTAACGATAGATCAACCTTGTAGTTTCTTCTCCAAACTATAAGACGCATAGCCCTTGGGATCATTGTCCTTGGTGAAGACAATCCGGTAACCCAGCTTGATATAAAAGTCCTTGGCCTGGAAGGAACAGGTCCCTGTAGTTATGTTGTATAGGGCCAAGTCCCTTGCCCGGTCCACTGCCATTTGCATGAGTTTGGACCCTATATCGTGGCCCCGGTAAGCAGGGTCCACAGCTAGGCGACTTATGTACATGGAGTCGTCTTCGATCTCTGCATAAATGCCTCCGGCAAATTGGTCCCCGTCTAGGGCGACGAAAAAGACTTCCTTGTAGGTATCCTCTTCCTCTGGTTGGGACTTGGCTTGGTCGGCAGTACTCTTAAACTTGTCAGACATATCTATGGCCTCGGCGGCCTCTTCGTAGGAATCGATGGGGTCTTCAGCAGTCCTTATGGTAAGCCTACTGTCCACTTCATAGGCCTGTCGGCCTGCCTTGACCATGGTGTAGACGGGCGTCTTTGGCGTGCCAGCTGTTTTCCCTCCTACTCGGAGCCCTGCTTCTCTTAGGTCGGCTAAGAACTGTTCCTGGTCGGAAAACTTCTTGATCCCCACTGCCCGGTCTCCGTAGTAGGCATCGACAGCACCCAACATAGTGGATAAGGTCCTTTTGTCCTTGTAAACAACTTTGCCCATGGAAACCCAGTCCCAGAAGAGGTTGGTGTGGACTACGCCCACCACTTGGCCCTCTTCCAAGGCATAGACCACCTGCTTGTCCACCTCCCTGTCCCCTACAAAAAGATTGTTGTGGGCCCGCAGGTGTTTAATAATGTCTTGCTCATAGGTTCTTTTTTTGTCTTCCATATATCGCATATCGTCCCCCCTTATTTGACTCAGTATAGCACAAATGGAAAATCCCACCGCTTCTTCATGGAGAAGGGTGGGATTTTGAGACCATAATATTGGCTTGATGCGCTCTTGCGAGACTCAGGCTTTCTTAAACCAAGCTGTCGCTTCCCTTACAACCAAGTCCATTTCCTCAGCCTGGTCATAGAAGTTGAACTGGTGGTAGGGGGACGGTAGAATGTCCGTGTCTACCCAAATCAGTTTCTTGTCGTCCGTTTGGATTTCATTGAAGAAATGCTTGGTATAGTCTGGCAGTACAGCCCCATCGGAATGGATCATAAGGGTCGGTGTTGTCAGTTTCTTAGCTGCTGGACGGGGATTGTAGGTCAACCAGTCTTCCCAGGTCATGACTGCGAACTTGTCAGCACTCCACTGGGGAATGGCACCCCGCTCTGGGTTGAGGTAGTAGTCGTAGGGACCAAACATGGCAGCCGTTTCGTCTGTTGTACTAATGGTAGGGATATAGGCCACCTCACCGTTTTCTTCGTAAGTTGCCTTGGCAATCCGCTTGTCCTGAGAAGCAGCTACCAACGTATAGCCAGCCCCAGCGCACACGCCAAAGGCACCAATGGTCTTAACCTCTGGACGAGCTTCTAGGAAGTCTACTGCACTTTTCACGTCTTCAATTTTCATGTCAGGACTCTCATAGTACATGACGTCCCCTTGGCTCCCACCAAAGCCTCTTGGGTCATAAGCCAGGGCTAGGAAGCCTTCTTCAGCAAATCGCTTGGCATAAGCCCCTGCCATTTGCTCTTTTACAGTCGTCCAAGAACCAGTGACTACAATACCTGTGTACGACTGGCTAGGGTCATAACCTTCAGGTAGGTAGAGGTGACCAACGAGTTGTTTACCTTTGGACTCAAATTGTACGTTTTCAATGTTTGTATGTTTCATGTTTGTTCTCCTTTTCTATAGGTACTTCAGCTTCTAAACTTACCTCAATGCGCCTCTTGCCATGACAGCAACTGCCTTTGTTACCCTCATTCTATTCCCAATGATGAAAATACACTTGAACATAATTGGCCACCTCCATGAACATTCTTGTGAATCCTTCCAGTGGTGGCTGTTTTCTATTGATGGGTACAAACAAAATAGCTATACTTGCACTAACAAACCTGTTCATAAGGAGAAAAAACATGAAGACATCCATCCCCTTTTACCATAAAGTCACCAAGGTCCGGTCAAACTGTGGCGACCCACTACAAATCGAAACCTCCAGCAAGGACCTAGGCTGGAAAGGCCTATTGTTGGAAAGAGGCACCTCCCCCTATTTTTATCCTCAGGATGTGACAACACCTAACTTTTACTTTGCCATTGAAATGGAAAACACCTATAGTTGGAGTGCCCTTAAGTCTGGGAATGAGGTTGTCTTACAGACGGAACCTGGTGACCTCTGGATCAATCCGCCAAACACACCCTTCACCCACAATATTGACGTGCCCTGCAACTTCCTCATTGTCAACATTTCACCAGAACGCATGTATGAAAGCTTCCATGGCACTATTCCTGAGGGGATCACCTTCCTCAACAACTACAACATCCAAGACAAGACATTAGAATACCTGCTCTACTTGCTCCTTTTTGAAGTCCAAAATGGCGGACAGAATGGGGCCTGGTTTGTGGACCATACCCTCCAACTCTTTGCCAACTACTTTATCCAGCATTTTTCCAACTATGACGACCTCATTCAAAACCTCAACTTGAGTTCAATCATTGGACCTGAGGAGATGCGCACCATCGACATCTTTATTGCCCGCAACATAGCCCTTTCTATTACCATTGACGACCTGGCTCGGGAGCTGAATATCAGTAAGTTCCACTTCCTCAATGAGTTTAAAAAGTATAGTGGCATGACCCCCTACCAGCACATCCTCAACACGCGGATCGAAAAAGCCAAGCTGCTCCTGTCCCAAACAGACAAAAAAATCACCGAGATTGCCCATGACCTGGGCTTCAGTGACAGTAGCCACTTTAGCCGGACATTCAAAAAGGCTTCTGGTCAGTCACCAAAAGCCTTCCGGGGGTAGTTCTATTCAAGCCCTACATTGCCATCCATCATTTTTAGATTAAAGGCAAAAGCATTGACCTTCCACTGGCCATTGTCTTTTACAAGGCCAATGTCGTAGGAACCAAAGAAGGTCCGGGTATTGTTACCTGAGTTTGTTGTAGCATATTGAGTGGCTGTTCCGTACTGGAATACGGTTGCGGTTTGGTCACTCACATCAATTTGCATATTGCCAGACTGGTGCTGGACAGCTTCAATGACTTGGAAGCCCTGGTCCCATCCAGCCACAATATCTGCTGAAGACACGTCGCCTGCCGTCCCGCCCACAGAAGTCATGTCAAAGTAGACTGTTTCTGTGAAGACATCGGCTACTAGGGCGTCCCAATCCATATTATCCGTTTGGATAAAAAGATTGTTGGCCACCTTTTCCACTGCGTTATGGTCCTGCAAGGTCACCACTTGGGCTTCAAGCACCACGTTCTGAGCTATGAGGTTGTCCACCAAACTGGACAGTTGCTCAAAGTCAGCTGTGGTTACTTCTGGTGTAGGTGCTGGCGTGCAACCGGTCACCAGTACTGCGATTGCTAAAACTGCGATCCATATCATTTGTTTCATTTATCTTTCCTCCTATCATTCAAACTCCCGACCAATGGACCATCCCTTACCCAGGTAGTCACCAATGGAAAAGTACTTGTTGTCGAACATGGAAAAGACCATGGGCTTCATTTTCTTCACATCTGGATTGCCGTCTGTCAGCAGGTCTTCTTTAGCATAGTTCTCAATAATCTCACCGATAATGACATAGTCTACGCCACCCAGATCAAGAATTTCTAGCACCTTGCATTCCATGTTGAGGGAACACTCATCGATCATAGGTGCTGTTTCCGTTTCCCCATAAAAGACATTGAACAGCTTGGACTTGTCCACCTTGTCACCAGAAACCAGTCCAACATAATCGGTTACCTTGATCATGTCCTCACTGGGCAGGTTAATGGAAAAGGTTTTGTTTTCTTGAATACCTAGGGTAGTCACATGGTTTTTAGCCACACCCATGGCGATCATGCCTGGATTAATATTGGCAATACCGACAAAGCCCAGGGCCATGAAGTTGGCCTTATAATTGACATTGGCACCCAGTAGAACCACTGGATAGGGGTATAACATGGGTTTGTTGCCGAGTTTTACTTTATTCATCTTGTCCTCCTTAGGAAATCTTCAGTTTAGTGATGCTTTCACAATGATTGCTTTCACTTACGAGTATAGGAGGATTGGAGACGAAGCAATTGAAGATTATTGGTTGAAAAATGAAGATTATTGGGAACTCAAAAAACGCCCCCCTAAAGTTAGACTTAAAATCTAACTTTAGGGGGGGCTTCAGGATGCCTTGTTTACCATCTCTATTTGTTGCCTTATCGATTAATTAACTGGGTTATACGTTGCTTGTTAACAACTACTGGTCCAAGAGGGCTGAAAATAGAGCATTTGCTTCTTCATGAAGCCCGTAGTCCATGCAGGTTGTAGCCATACGTTTAATCAAGTCTGCTTCAAAGTGTTCCATACCATGGGTCCGAGTCAGTTTAAGGCTCTCTAGTAGCATGTCCTTCCCCCTGTCTCTATGAGGTGTCTCTTGGTAAAGACTAGCCAGGAGGTAGAGGCTTTCCACAATCCCTTCTTGTCGGTTGACCTCTCGAAATAGATCCAAGGCCTTGCTTAAGACTTGTATTGCAGCCTTATGATTTTCTTCATCAATGAGTATATAAGCCAAAATCAAAAGGGTTTCAGCTTGGGGCAACTGAATGCCAAGAACCTTGTTGATTCTCAAGGCATCAAAAATATATGCCTTCCCTGTGGCTAGGTTGCCCAGCTTGTAATAGCAAAATCCCAACCGCATGTAAGCGTCTAAGACGGTTTCCTGACAATGGTGTTCCTTGGCAAAATCCAGGGTTTTCTCATATGTAGACACTGCTACTTGGTAGTCCCCTAGAATCTGATAGGCCGTTGCCTGATTTAAATACATGTTGGCTAATAGGTCCGAATGACCCAGGCCACTTTCTTGGGCAAAGGTAAATGCCCGGTCATAGTGGGCGATCACACTCTTAAAGTCCTTTTGGGCGAATAAGGCCAGACCCATGAGGGCGTAGGCCTCCAGCTGATAACTTTGACTCCAAGATTGAACAGACTGTAATACGTCACTTGCATGATCAAGAGCCTCTCCATACCTGCCTAAATGATAAGTCGCTTTTGCCTGCATCAGCTTGGCTTTAATGGCTATGGGACCACTCCTATTTTTTGATAAGATCTTGCCCAACTCATCAACTTGGTCATACCGCCCACCCAGCAAGTCATTTTCCATCTTGGCCAGGGTAAAGTCGTCGTCATCACCATGACTAAGTAATTGTTCCACCTTGAGGTCCAATTGGTCTGCTATATGGGTTAACAGCTTAAAAGATGGCTCCACTTTCCCCAGTTCCACCTGGCTTATATACCCCTTTGTAAATGACTGCCCAGCCAATTGAGCCAGTGTCAGTCCCTTTTCTTTTCTAAGTTTTCTTATGGTCTGACCTAAAGGTCTATTGCCCATATGCTCCTCCATCTTGTAAATCCTTTGTCAGTTTAATGTTAATATACACAACTTGACAATTCAAGTTTAATATTATTATACTTTATTCAAATCTAGAGTTTAGTAATATTGTACTTTCGCGAACTCGTTGAGAAAGGACTAACCATGAACGAACTCCTGACAAAGGCAAAAGGCCTTACCTACCATAGCCTTCAATACGTAACACCTGAGAATCCTGGAATAATTATTGAGGGAGACCACTATGTCTTAATTACAGAAGAACAAGGTGCAAGAACAAAAGTCCATTGGGCAGCTCATTCTCTGGAAAACCTTATCGAAGGTTTGAACCTACTTTCGATTGATCTCAGAGGCAAGGAAGTAAAACTAGACTTTATTCCACCTGACTTTGTCCAGGGACTGGAAAGCAAAGGATACAAAGTCCTCGGTGAGTTTACGGACTTCTGGATCAAGAACCTGATGGGTTGTCAGTGGACTCCACCGCAAGGGACAGACATCCGTCAAATTGAGGATAAAGAAGCCCAGACTGCCGCATGGGTCACCAAGTCATGTAAGGGTTTATCAAGAGGTTTCGATGGCGAAGACCAAGAAGCCATTTTAGAATGGTTACAAGAGGACGACCACCTTGTTTTTGCAGCATTTGAGGGGGAAGCCATGGTGGGCGTATGTATGATGGCCACTTACGCAAGTGGCAAGGAGACCGTGGCCTGGCTCCGTGAATTGGCTGTCCACCCCAACCACCAAAGAAAAGGCATAGCTAGAGCACTTGCTTACGCTGGACTGGAATGGGGGAAAACCAAGGGAGCTACCCAGAGTTTTCTAGCTGCTGATATTGAGAATACGCCTGCAATCAGCCTATACAGGGACTTGGGCTACGAGCAGGCTGATGGTCGAGGAGAAATACAAGTATTCAAGAACCTCTAAAGCACTTTGCTACATGAGCATTTGCATAAAATGATACATAAACCAGTGATAACCGCTTTAGCAGTCAAAACCACCTCTTTCGAGGTGGTTTCGCTTTAAGTCATAGCTTTATAGTGTCTGCGGCAATTTTCTAAGCTCGTCAACCATCGCTTGAAGACCAGAATAAATCTCCTCCAAAGGGATAGGTTCTTCATAAAGCATGCTACGCATACCTTGATAATCTTTCTCTATATCATCGAGACTTGACTCTGGGGGAAGAAGTTGTAGAGTCTCTTTTTTTGCCAAATCATACCGAGCACGATTGCTACGGTAAAACTTCGTCTTAAATTCAGCAACTTTATCCAACAGCTCAAGATCGCTGAAGGCTTTATTCTTAATTTCACTTTGATAAAGAAGGTACATATCATAGTAGTGCCTAGAGTATCTAAGTGGAATTCTCGATCCACTTCGATGAGCTTCACTATGCAATATAGTAGCTTTTTCCCAAAAAGTTCTTTTGGCCTCTACTGTTCTAACGAGTGTCCCTGAGTTTTTGAATACATGAGGGCTATACTCTGCTGCAATTGGCTTAATCATCCTTTCGGTAACTGGGGTCCATGCAGCCAAACTTCCAATTTCTAGTCGAATTTCTTGAACCAGCGCTTCGTCAACAAATAGTTGGGGATAAACAAAACGAATGGTCTGATTATCATTCTCTTCAATATAAAATCGGTATTTTGAAATTCCAAGAGCACTGACTAAGTTATTTAAGTGAGGCATCAACACTTCATTAAGGAAGACCGCAGTTTTCATATTTGCTTCCCTGTTAAACCTGTCTTGTTGCGTATTCGACCGATTGGCCCAAGGCTCCTTCACTCCATTTCCCAGTATTCTCCAATCTAAGACTAGGTCAATATCTTCTGAGAACCTTTTTATGATTCCATACCCCTTTGAAAGACTAGTCCCACCTTTAAACGCTAAGGCATTTGAGAAAGAGCTGTGATGAAACAAAACCTCCAACATCCAACACACCCAAAAATCCTTCTCAATAATGGCCTCATTCAACTTCGCTTCAACAGCAGTCAGTTTGAATAAGGCGGTGCGGTTCTCATCGCTTTGTCTTGCTATATCCATCATCCAGCAAACTCCTTTAATGCCAAAATGCTATTAATCTCTGTCCGTAACCAGCTGGTCGCTGTCTTCGAAGCGCGAAGCAAATCCACTAGCTCATTTTCGGTGCATTTATTATAAATCATTCTTCTTATACTCAGATCAATTCGCTCACGACCTATTGTTCTTAATGACTCCATTATCATAATTGTCTTGCGTGTATTTCCACACAAACTGCGACTAGATCGATGAATGAACTTTACCTCAATGCCTTCGTAAATCAATGACTTAGTGGGACCATCAGAAATGTAACGGTAGTTTGCGGGAACTTGAGTCGATAGACCTAGTTGGTTTAGCGCGCGCTCTCCCTCAGGTCCAATCGTCCAGTGTTTTGATCTAGCGATCGCTTCTGCTAGTTCATCGGGAGTTGCCGGAATTTCCCGATTCAAAAAAGCATTAAAGTTAGGTTTCCTGTATATCCCACGATACACACGATCTAAAATCCCTGCTCTTGTAAATCTAGATAAGGATTTTCTTATAGCGTCATCACTTGCGATATCGGAGAAGTCTGACGGAACAAAAATTCGACCTTTTTCCGCAGACTTTATTCGATTTTCAATCAAATGAATCGTGATATTCCTCATAAAACACCTCTTACACGGTTATTTCCATTATTTTCGTCACATTAATTATACATTTTTTGTGACGATTTAGTCAACAATTTATTTCCAATATCTTCGTCACGTTTCTCCCTATATATTAGTGACGAAAAAGAGTGAATAGCAAAGATAGTATTAACACATATTGCATTTAAAATTTTCCTGTAACCTTCCCCCAACCATCCTCGTCTACCTTATGAATCGATTCACACAAACAAAAAAACAGAATTCATATCATAAGAAGTTTTACATGGAAAATCTGATTAACCATTTGAATGGTTACGTTTGGTCCACGCCCCTCTTGGCCCTCATACTGGGTGGTGGCCTCTTCTTTAGCTTCAAAACGGGCTTTGTGCAAATCCGCAGGTTGGGGGAGATGGTCCGCCTCATGTTCAGCGGAATGGAAAGTAATAATGACGGCGCAGGTGTGTCATCCTTCCAGGCCCTGGCCATGTCCGTGGCCTCCCGGGTGGGAACTGGCAACATCGCCGGTGTAGCAACGGCCATAGGCCTAGGTGGACCTGGCGCAGTCTTCTGGATGTGGCTTGTGGCCATTCTAGGCGCATCAACCTCCTTTATTGAGTCAACCATGGCCCAAATCTACAAAGAAAAACATGGAAACGAGTTCAGAGGAGGCCCAGCCTACTATATCGAAAAAGGGCTCAATAACAAGCCCCTGGCGGCCATCTTTGCCTTTGTGGCCATGCTGGCCTTTGGTGCCTGTCTCAACATGCCCCAGGCCAATACCATTGCCTCGTCATTACAACAGGCCTTCGGTCTTTCACCAACGATTACGGCTATTTTTATTAGCGTGTCCTTCGCCATCATCGTGTTTGGTGGTTTAAAGCGAATTGCCTCAGTGGCAGAACGGATTGTGCCTTTTATGGCCATTGCCTACATCTTTGTTGCCCTGTTCTTGATCGTGTCCAATATCCAGGCCCTACCTGGAGTGATTAAACTCATTTTCACCAGCGCTTTAATGCCCATCCCCTATTCGCTGGTATGCTGGGGAGCGCAATTTCATGGGGGGTCAAACGAGGTGTTTTCTCCAATGAAGCTGGCATGGGCACTGCCCCCCACGCCGCAGCAGCTGCCAACGTCAACCACCCTGCAGAGCAAGGTCTCATTCAGTCCTTTTCGGTCTATATCGACACCCTATTTGTCTGCACAGCAACAGCCTTCATGATCCTGATTACCAACTCCTACAATGTTGTTGGACCTGATGGGGCCATGATCGTCAACCACATTGGGGCCATTGACCCAGGCCCTGTGTACACACAAATGGCCGTAGACACACTAATTAATGGCTGGGGATCTATCTTTGTAGCCATCGCTGTCTTCTTCTTTGCCTTTACCACCATGATCGCCCTCTACTACTATGGGGAAACCAGCTTGGTCTACCTCATGAAGGGTGAAAACAAGACGGCAAAAACCATCCTTCGACTCTTTGTAATCGGAGCCCTTTTCTATGGTTCTGTCAAAACTTCCGGTGTCATCTGGGGCTTTGCAGACCTGGACATGGGGGTCAGCGCCTGGATCAACATTCTCGTAATCCTAGTCTTCCACAAACCAGCTATTCTAGCCCTCAAGGACTATGAGTCACAAAGAGCTTCAGGCGTTGACAAACCGGCATTTAATCCATCAAACCTTGGTATCCAAAATGCAGATTACTGGCAAAATGAGTCGAAGACTCAAGGCAAAGCCAGTTAAATCAATCTGGGTGATTTTTACTGCCACCTCGGATTGTCCACGGACTAGGCGGTCTCTAACGACCGTCTTTCCCACCTATCAAATTTAACGTCCCTAGAAAGGAAATCGACATGAAACTAGAAGCCATTTTCACAGAAAACGCACCAGAAGCAGTTGGTCCCTATTCCCAGGCCATCAAGGCAGGGAAAACCATCTACGTGCCTGGCCAGCTCCCCATTGACCCAGAGACAGGCAAACACATCAATGAAACCATAGAAAAAGAAACCCGGCAAAGCCTTGAAAATGCCAAGGCCATCCTATTTGAAGCCGGGGCAACCCTAGACGACGTTGTAAAAGTCACAGTCTTTATTCAGAACATGGACGACTTTCCAAGGATCAATGAAGTCTACAGCCAATACTTCACCTCCCATAAACCAGCCCGGGCCTGCGTGGAAGTAGCCCGTCTCCCCCTTGGTGTAAATGTAGAAATCGAAATGATCGCTATGATTTAAGCAAGCAACTCAGGCAGTCCACCCCAACTTTTACCCAACCACATCTCCCCATGGCTGGACACGACACCGTCAAGGCCAAGTAAAAAAGTCTGATGCCTCCCCACCCACTGGGGTAAAGCGCATCAGACTTTCTTATTACCTTAACTCACTTTTTTTACATGATTGACTGGGTCTTCCTCACACTTGCTGGTGTAGTCAATGATATTACCATAGGCGTCCAGCTCAAGGTCACAGCACTTGAGGATGTTCTCCTTGATCTTGGCCTTGGCCCTGGACAAGCGTACCTTTGAAGCAGACGTAGAGATGCCTAATTTGTCTGCAATCTCACTGTGCTTAAGGTTTTTCCGCTCATACAGGTCACAGACCTCACGGTACTTGTCTGGAATATCAAAGATCATCTGATCCAGGCAGTCAGCCACTTCCTTGTTCATGTTACCGTCGTCAAATGACTCCTCCGTAAAGGCGTCCTCGATCTCTAAAATCCGTTCCGGGGTCACCAGGTGATCCTTCTTCTTTTTGTAGAAATCGATAATGGTGTTTTTGGTTATGGTATAGAGCCAGGACCGGATGGCCGTTTTCTTTTCCACCTTGTCCAGGTTTCGAAATATCTTTACATAAACATCCTGTAAGATGTCCTCAGCGTCATGGCGGTTGTTGACCTTGGACTGGATATACTTGCCCAACTCCTTGCTAAATGTGTGCCATAATTGATCAAAATGCGCTTCCACAGGCAGTTCCCTCCTCTTCTACCTATATAGACGAAAAAGAAAGCAAAGGGTCACATTTGGGGTAGCCTACCTTTACACCCACCAAAAATACTGCTTGGGTCTTCCCACCTTACCGTAGCGATACTCCGTTTGGACCACCTTAAACTCAATCAAATGTTTGAGGTAGCGGTGGACCGTCTGGTAGGCCAGGCCTGTTTCTGACGATATATCGTCGATGGTATAGGCCTCTGTGTTGTTCCTAAAAAAGGTTTCAATAATGGCCAGGGTCCCCTTGCTGATCCCCTTCCGGTAGGCCTTGTAGCCCTGGTCTTCCTGAGGCTGGTCCTTGCCATCTCCCTCTTGAATAAGCGGGCCATTACCGGGCCCCTTCATAGCTGCAAACCTTAGGTGGACAGCTATCCGAGACACCAGGTCTGGTGCCTTAACTGGTTTGAGGGCAAAATCACTGGCCCCCGCTTCCATAAAGGCGTCGGCCACCTCCTGCTTTTCGTCCACTGTTAAAATGATAATGGGGACTGTGCTGGACCGTTGCCGTATGCGCTTAACCCCCTCAAGGCCGCTGAGCACAGGCATGTGGTAGTCCATGAGGATCAGGTCAATCCCCCCTGAAACATAGGCGGAAACGGCAGTGGTCACATCCGGCGCCACCACCGAATGCCAGCCCTTAAACTCACATATTTGCTGGAGCGCAAATCGTATGTCTGCGTTGTCATCTACAATCAAAATCTTTGCCATATGTCCCCCGATTACTCCTTGTCAGCCGCCAGCAAGGGGAAGACCAAGGTCGTCCGCGTCCCCTCACCCACTGTCGATTCCATGGTAATATCCCCTCCATGGTTGACCACGACACTTTGTATATACGTCAGTCCAAGACCAAAAGACCCCTTGGTACTAAAGCCCTTGGTCCAAATCTCATCCATTAATTCTTCGTCAATGCCACAGCCGTTGTCCCCTATGACAACCCGCAGACTTTGCCCAAACCCCTCTACACCGATGCGCACTTGCCCACCTTCCCTTGGGAGGGCTGCCAGGCTATTGCTGACGATGTTGATGATCATCCTAGAGAACCGGATGCGATTAACCGATATAACTTCATCCACACAGGCTTGGTGGAATACGATTTGTTCAATCCCTTGCAGGGAGGATAACTGGGCCATAATGTCATCGAAGAGGCCTACCACCGTCACTTCCTGCTGTTTGTTCTCATTGAGGATTTCAGAAATCATGACGTTGAGCTGGTCGACAGACCTTGAAACCCGGCCCATATAGTCCTTAACCCTGGGTTCAGTCACCATCATTTCCGAAACAGACACCAGGCCTTGGATGGATGTCAGTGGACTTTTTAAGTCATGGACCAGGTGCTGCTGTTCTTCTATGGACCTGGCCTTGAGGTTCTGTATCCGCGCCTCTGTCAATTGGGCCTCCATGGCTTTTTGCCTTTCAGCAGTCTGTAAGATCCGAGACTGGTCAGTCATGATCTTGAGGATCATCATGCCATTAGAGAAAAAGATCAGAAAGAAGACTATGGCTGAAAAGGTCAGGGCCTCGGTTGCCCCAATCACCTCAGCAACCATTTTTACATCCCTGGACACCTCTCCTAGGCCAAAACCATAGGGAGACAGGGCAGGGATAATATCCAGCCACTGGAACCCCAAAAGCAAGAGGGTAATAAACATGAGCTTGACCAGAAAGGTCACATGGTGCCAGTCCCGTCTTGCAAAAAAGAAGATCACCCCAATGATCAGGTAGGCTGGCATGCCGAAGTTGTACCGCACCTGGTGGATGCCATGGATCAACTCATAGACCAATGGAATAGACGACAGGGCCAATACAATATAGATAAACTCCTCCCGTCGGCTCCTCGCCCGCTTCTGGCCTTCTTCCACCAAGTAGAAGACCGCCATGTAGAGGGGAACTGCCCGAAGGGAGTTCATTAGCACCAGCTTAAAGGCAGCCACGATCACAAGACCCTGGTCTGCATTGCTGGCCCCCTCCCAGAGGTTGGTGAAAATACTCAGCCGTTCAACATTAACTAACTTGGGAAGAACCAGTGCGATGGTGAATAGACCCAGTACCACTATTAAGGGTCTGATGTAGGTTTTCAATGAGTATGCGCTTGTTTTGTTTTCTTCTTTGGTATCCATGAATCCCTACTCCCATTCCAAACAGTAAAAGCAAGAAGAAGACCCTGCTCCTTGGGTAGGCCACCTCTTGATAGACGCCCCCCTCTCCGACAGGAGGAATCCATTCAGGGTCTATCGCCAGGCCATAGGTACTTGCTATGTCCATGATTTGTAGCATGTTGACAACTGGTAGGTCTCTACTTAAAAATTGGCCGATCAAGCCGTTATCGGTGTAGTTTAACATGCCTGTGGGCTGGATCAATCCATAGGACCAAAAGTGCCCTAAGTCCGATGACCCTTGGGAGATTAAATTACCGCCCACATTGACCAGGGCCTTGGAGCCCTGATAATGGTCCATCCGCATGTTTAGGTTTTGGTCTAGGTCTGGTGCCAAGAAGATCTGGTAGCCCTTGTCTGTCAACCTGTGATAGATATCCAGTAATAGGTCCTGGTCCATATTGGTCCCCATGTCCCCGTCTCCACCTGGGCTGACCCAAAGAGACCGACTGGAAATCAAACCTTCTGAATGGAGGCGGTCCTCCATATCTAAATAAGTCAAACCGGGTCTATTGGCCCCATGGGTGGACGCCCCAATGCTGGATATAATCATGGGTTCCAAACCCATTTCCTCCACTGCGATGATGGCCGCTACATTTAGGGTTGGAAAGGAACCCGACAGGTTCAAGGCCACTGGGTCTCCCCTTTTTAGCCCGGCCTGGTCCAGCATGTCCACCACTACTGCAGCAAAGTTGGGATTAACCGCGGTCCGCTTGGCCCGCTCATTGCCCAGGGTCGTTGTTATCCCACTGTAGTCTAGACCCAGAAGGTCAGCCGTCTTGGTAAAGGTCAAATCTTGGACCAGGCTCGTCTGGTCACCACCAACACCTAAACCTAGACCTAGGCCTTGAAAGAGGAGTAAGACCCCATAAATACCTATGGTGGCTATGGCCGTATGGAGTAGGGTTCTTACGATTCCCTGTTTTTCCATTTCATTGGCTAGAAGACCCGGAATTATATGCCCAATGGCGACTAGAACCACCAGGTCTCCCACTGTGACAGCTAACAGGCCATTGACTACTGTTTTGATAACCATGGCCAGGCCCACAGCGACGGCAAACTGCCGCTTTCCATAAAGGGGAATCCATTGGCTTAGTAGGCGGAGGCATGCCACCGTGAGGAGGGCAATGACCCCCGTGCTGACCAGTCGCATGGGCTGGTCCATAAACAAGGCAAAGTAGGCCGGTGTGATCAAGCCCCCTGGGGACACATCCATCCATTCGTCATATAATAGGCTGATAAAAATGCCCACTGTGAAATAGGCTTCAAGCATGGAGGGCCTCCCATAATACGTGCCCAAACCCCTGGACATTGCCAACTGCAATTACTTGGGTTCCTTTAA
Source organism: uncultured Peptostreptococcaceae bacterium (assembly GCA_964342805.1). GTDB lineage: Bacteria > Bacillota > Clostridia > Peptostreptococcales > Acidaminobacteraceae > CAYFHQ01. The sequence continues at coordinate 39,086 of CAYFHQ010000021.1, forward strand.
AATCAATATCTTCAACCGTCTGGACCAGGGTGATTTCCCCCCGGTAGCCCAGTTTTCTTAACCTTCTTCGATTCCACCGGGTCCTGTCCCCGGCCAGGTAAATCCGTCCCACTGGTTTTGTCACCATCCAGTGGAGAAAGAGGCCGCTTCGAACAGGCCGATCGGCCCGGTCATTAAAGAGCAAGGTTGTGGTTTCATTGGACTGGCCACCAACATGCTTCCTATAAAAGCTTTCCGTTGAGTCCAAGTCGTTGATGGTCATGCCAAAGGCACAATGGCCACCCCCAAAGGCTACTACATCGGTTTGTCTGGGGTTACCTACCCGCTTTGAAAGTCCTGTAAGGGCCAGATCCCTGTCAATGCCCAGATGATCGGCAAGAGCCATGGCCATGGCAACATTGTCCGGGTGTTCATGACTGACTGCTTCAGGCACAAGGGGTTCCGATTCCACAAGACGCCAGTCCAGGGCCAGGTCATTTGCCTTTTGCATGAAAACCTTGCGGTGGGGCGTATCTCCAACCAGGATGGTTGGGTGGATGGGTTTCCCAAACCCACTTAAAGGTTTAACAATGACCTCTGCCAGGCTCTCTGCTATGGCCTGTCGACTGAGGCCCATGTCTTCCCCGTGGTCCAGACGAACGTTGTTGATCAGGACATAGTCGGCCTGGATCATTTGGGCTGATTTCCCCTGGTAGAGGGGCTTGACGGCCATACATTCCAGAATGAGGACCTGGGCCCCTTCAGAGGCTGCCTGGCGGATGATTTTTGCCGGCTCTCCAATCCTGGCTCCACGTCTGCGGACAATGGGCCGGCGCTGGCCGTCCACCCCGCAGACTTCTGGCAGGGTCCCCGTCACCTTGGAAAAGGTCTTATAGCCCGCTTGGCGGAAGATACCGTCAAGCATACGAACCACCGTGGTCTTGCCCCTGATCCCGTTAACATGGATAAGGATGTCAATGGATGACCTGGCTTTTTGAAGTTGTCGCAAGTCTATGACCAGGTAGGCCACAAGGCCGCCCAGGGCTAGGATTAAGACCATGTCCATGGTTGTTAGTCTCCTTGGCTATAGTGTCGAATGAGTTCTTTAGCGATTATCAACTGCTGGTCCACCCGTTCTTCCAGGGGCAGTTTGCGGTTGGTTTCGATGGTCACGACTAAGAGGCCGTCTTCTTCTGATAGGGTCTTGTTGAAACTCCCCACAGGTGGGCTGGACTCCATGATAAAGGGCAGGTCCACGTCCAATAGTGGATTGACCAGGTCCACCATGACTAGGCCTTCAAAGAGGTTTTCACCTGCGTCTGCAAGAATCAGGGTGTTGCCTAGACGCCCATTTTTGTAACTATCCAGTGACTCATGGTGGTCAATGACAAAGTCCGGTTGCTTGTCCACCACCCAGGTCCGAATGGCCTTGGCCAGATCAAGGGTCGGCTGGTGGTCCCCCTCGCCCAAAAAGGCCCTGTTGAGGTCCATGGTTTCTTTGGGATAACGGAGGTCTGCTGCGATGGCCTGGGTATGGGCTGAGGGAATAAAGTGAATGACGCCCTCTGAAATTAGGCTCCATGGGTCTTCGTTGAGGACTTCTGCCGCCTGGAACCCAGCCGTTTCATTGCCATGGATTCCCCCCACAACAACAATGGTCTTTCCTGGCAGGCCAGTGTCATAGGTATAGGCCTTGGTGGCCATGTCTGTCCCTTCAAGCAAGACCTCTTGTGTCATGGTTCTAGGGTCTTCCTGGCTGCAGGCTGCCACTAGGACCAGGCTCATACAGACCAAGAGGACAAGAAGCAGTGCCCTTAGGGTCTGAGGTTGATGTTCTCTCATGTCTCGTTCTCCTATTATACGGGAATAAGCCCGCCAAAACTGGCGAGCTTGATTCCAGAGGATTATGTTTTGAGTGTTCAAGTCTGACTCAATGGCTTACTTAAAAATGGTTTGCATGGGCTCTACAACTTTTGAAATGGAGTCCACTAGAACCACAGGAATGCTATTGGATGCACCAAAATCAGTGAATTTGCCGTCTTCGTTGCCTTCAGCAACAGCAACAATGGCAACTGCGTCTGCCAGGGCAATGTCAATGAACTGGTCAGACAGCTCACCCCGACGGGCTGTACCACCCAGGTGGGCAACGATCACAGTAATACCCTTTTCTTTGGCAGCAGCCATCATGGCCTCTGCTCGAGCCAGTTCGTCTTCTGGCTTAATGCCCGCTGCGCCAAGGCCCTTAGTCGATGCGCCCGCAGCGATAATGATGGTCTTGGCCTCTCCCATTTCTTCAGCCGTTGCCACTGGGTTGTATTCAAAGTCCAGTTCAGCCTTTGTCAGAAGGGCCTTCATCATGGCAACATCTGCCGACTGGCCAAATGCCGTTACCAGGATGGGTCCCTCTGCAATACCTTCATAGTTGAGGGCTTCTGTTTCCGTTGCTACTGCTTGTTCGCTGGCTGCAGGTGTTGCTGGAGCTTCTGCCTTTTCTGGTGCAGACGCACAGCCTGTTATCAATAGGGATAGCGACAGTACCGTTGCCGCGATCTTCATTTGCTTGTTCATGGTTTCCTCCTGTTTGTTTCCACGAGTCTAATTTATTATACCGAAGTACCTGGGACTATGTTGCATTTCCACAAGTTTTACTTGTCCCCTGTTGCAAATCTTTGGTCGCTGCCCTGGGGTGCCAGGTAGGCAGTCAGGCCATTATCCATGAGCTGGTCATAGGTTGGTAGATTTTCAATGATAAGGGTATTGTGGGGCTCCAGGTCCGTAAGGGCCTTGGCAAACTCCACAATGCCTGTTACTTGACGGGCAACCCGCTGGCGGAGTGGATGGCCATTTTCGTCAAAATCTACGAAGACTTTTCCATGGTCATTGGCTTGAACATAAAGGGGGTCAATACCCGTGAGGACCAGGTCCTCGTTGGTTGCGCCACGCAATCGCCCTTGGGCGGGATTGGCTGTTTCCATTAGAAGGGCGTAGGTGTTGGTGTAGTCCCCCAACTCTCTATGAGTCAGGCCACGGAGGTTAAGTGGCGAAGGTTCTAGGCCCATGTCCACCCCCTCCAGTTGCATGTTGATGACCGCTGAGGAGGCAATCCCCATGGCCCGTTCATGGGCAACAGTTGCATTGATAACCGGATATTCCGGTGAGGCTTCGTGCATATCCACGGTTACCGTAATGTCTTCTGCCTTGATCAGTTGGGTGATCCCATAACTGATCTTCTCTGTCAGAGTCCCGTCAGGTCGACCCGGATAGGACCGGTTGAGGTTTCTTGTCTCAGAACCCGAGAGTTTTTGACCCGATGCATGGACATAGACATCCGGATCTGGCCATTGGTGGACTGGGTTCGTGGCCCGCGAGCCGTATCTAAAGGTTCTGTCCCCAATGGTATAGGTGTTTGGTGATCCTTCAGTTGCGTCGTTATGGGTAAAGGCGGACCGATTGGAACTTGGGATAATATAGAGGGTTCCTGTATTCACCTTGGCCTGCTCGATCATCATTACTGCTGATACGACACCCGAGGGCTCGTTGGGGTGGGTTCCCCCTAAGACCAGCATACTACCGCCCTCTTTTTCACCCTCCATGACATAGATTTCCGTGTCACCTGGGGTGCCCTTTAGGCCAGGGAAATACTCGCTGAGCATTTTCACCCTGGTTACACCCATGCCTGGGTAAATTTCTTCATCAACATGCTTCCCATTAAAGTCAATGCCAGCATAGAAAGCAGCACTCAGGGCGATGACGATGAAAATCAAAGCTGTCAGTCGATTACCTTTCATGTCTACTCTCCTTACTTAATCATGAGCACCCGGAGGACCAAGGGAATAATCACCAGGGCCGATAGGGCTTGTTGTTTGATGTCTTTTTCGTCTAGGATGTTCCATACCACCAATAGGAGTAGCAATGCAACGATACCACGATAGATTAATGTCATCATGTCTGCCTCCTATAGGATCAACGAAGCAATAGGCTTCGAGAAAATGATAAACAATACGGCAATGGTCGGTATGATCACTGCTGGAACTACGGTCTTTTTAAGAACGTCTCCGTAGTTTTCCACCCCTACTACCTTGGCTGCAAAGAGGCCAGCCAGGGCTGTTGGTGGCATAAGGTCACCCAGGGCAGCTACCAGGGACAAGGCCGAAGCCGTTAGGATCTGGTCCTTGGTCAAGAGGGCCAATAAGAAAGGAACGCCCAGCACTGAAGCTGAACCGTAGGCCGATACTGCACCAAATAGTGGAATGGCAATGGCAATGGCCAGGTAAAGCATGGCCGGTGGCATGCTGAGGCAGTTGACAACAATGTAGCCCCTTACCCCGGTCAGGGTCATGATCTGGATGAACATGCCCACCCCCATGAGAATACCCAGGACAGGCATGGCCGAATGGACCGCTTCCTTTGATGCCTGGAGGATATTGAACTTTTTCCCTGTGACGCTAAAGAGGGTGGCTATGATAAAGATCAGAGGCAATCCCAGGTTGGGAACAAGGGTCGGTAGGGCCTTGGTTGCAATCATGAGTCCCAGTAAGACTAGAACAGGCAAGTACAAGCGGAAACCGTACTGCTTGTGGGATTCAAAGTCAATGGTTCCTTTTAACTGGTCCACGTTGAAGTCCCTGACGTGCTTGGCACCCAAGAAGATCGTTGTGAAAATGGCCACTGGGAAGGTCAACAGTAAAAGTGGCACTTCAAAGCCTGAATAAGGCATGTCCACACCGCCGCCAATGATCATAACCGGAATGTTGACCGGTGGGGCAATCATACCCAGTAGGCCAGCAATGGCAATGATGGCTGCTGTTTCCACCATGGGGACCCCCATGGCCAGGAGTACAGGTGTAACCAAACTTCCTGCCGTGATAACCGCTGCTGAGGATGATCCGGTAATCATACCAGGGAACATGACCACAAAGGTCATACATACCAGTAGCAAGACAGGCTTATGATGAAACTTCTTGATGATCAGGGCACTGATAGCGTCCATGGTCCCTGATTTTTGTATGGCCTTCATGAAGATCATGGCCGTGGAGATCACGAGGATCGCGTCCAGATATCCGAAGGTGCCTTCAACGAGATGACGGACTGGAATGCCCTCTCCGGCAACAAGTGCGCCGGAGATTGCAGCCAGTGCCATGGCGATCCCGACCGGAAGCTTCAATTTGAAGCATCCGATCATGAATACGCCGATCATCACTAAAAAAATGATCAATTGCCACTGCATGTAGTGGTCCTCCTCATAACAATCACACGAATAGGGTGTATATTTACCGCATTACGCTTACTCAAATATTTGCAATAGTATGTAGCGTATAAGCTTAGTAACCTAGGGCTTTACCGTCACGACGGGGGTCTGCACCACCATGCATTTCGCCAGTTGCCTGGTCACGAAGTATGGCATGAACGCCACCGAAGTAGGAGTCCACTTCACCTTTTATAATGTACACACAAGGTTAGACACATTTTCAACAATCTAAGTTATGATATA
>CAYFHQ010000022.1:0-43079 GCA_964342805.1 uncultured Peptostreptococcaceae bacterium
TCTCGGCCAGTTATCAGGCCTAGAGCAACAACAAGGGACCTACAAGATGGCAGTGGAAACCCTTGCAGATGGTCAAAAAACGACCCTGCTTCTGGTCACAAGACCTGAGGTGTCCCCTCTATTGGAGGCCAAGCGGGCCATGGATGAACTCAGTGCCCTGGGGATCAACAACCAGCGGCTCATTGTGAATGGGGTTTTAGCAGCGGGAGATGATCCGGTTGCCAGAGCCTATGAAAGCAAGCAAGTAGAAGCCCTGGCGGCCCACCTAAAGGACTTTGACCATGTGGACCAGTACCAGGTTCCCCTTAGGGGATATACAGTGAACACCATTGCCTCTGCCCGTCGCTTGTTTACGGAGTCCGGTGGACCTTTGGAAAGCCCTAGTTCTGCTGACCAAGGACGGGGTCGGCACCTGCAAGACCTGGTCGATGAAATGGACCTGGAGAATAAGCGCATCATTTTTACCATGGGTAAGGGAGGCGTTGGTAAGACAACAGTGGCGGCTGCCATTGCCCTGGGCTTGACGGAAAAGGGAAAAAATGTTCATTTGACCACTACAGACCCTGCTGCCCACTTGGATCATGTGATCACAGCAAGCGACTTGATAGCGACCAGTTTTATAGATGAAAAACGTGCCTTGGCTGACTACACCCAAGAGGTCCTGGCAGCTGCTGGAGAGATTTCTGAAGCAGACCGGGCCTATTTGGAAGAGGACTTGTCTTCTCCATGTACCCAGGAGATTGCTGTATTCAGGGCCCTAACCAAAATTGTAGAGCAGGCCGATGACGCTGTGGTGGTAGTAGACACAGCGCCAACGGGCCATACCCTCTTACTCCTGGACGCAGCCCAGAGCCACCATAGGGAAATTGAACGGAGCCAGGGGGACGTGCCAGCTTACATTGAAAGCTTTCTGCCAAGAATCAGAGACCCTCGCCAGACCGAGGTTGTCATTGTCACCCATCCTGACGCTACCCCTGTCCTAGAAGCCAAGCGACTCAAGGCGGACTTAGAGCGGGCGGGACTGACCAATCGCTGGTGGGTAGTCAACAGCTGCCTCCATGCCTCTGGGACAAGTAACCCGGTTCTTGAGGCCAGGTCACGGGCTGAAATCCAGTGGATTGAAGAGGTGGACCAGCTTACAGATCAACGGGCTGTTGTGGTTGGCTGGAAGCCTTATGCCATTCAAGACCAAAAGGTCTTTGACTTCTTAAAGGGGATGTAGTGGCGTCCCAATAAATGGGTACGAATAGGGTAGTGGTTGAGGAGGTTCATATGGAACGCAAGATCATTCGAACGTACTTACTGATTTCCAGTTTGTTTACCCTGAGTGCTTCATTAATATGGGGGATCAATACCCTGTTCCTCTTGTCGTCAGGACTTAATATATTTCAGGTTTTCCTGGTCAACGGGATTTACACGGCCAGCATGGCCTTGTTCGAAATCCCAACTGGGGTGGTAGCGGACACCCTGGGTAGGCGAACCAGCTTTCTAGCCAGTGCCGTGGTCCTTTTATTGGGCACCCTGGGGTATGTGTTTGCGGCCCAGGTGGAGCAGAACTTAGGTCTCTTCATTTTTATGTCCGTAGTCCTGGGTATTTCATTTACTTTCTACTCTGGGGCTGTTGAGGCCTGGGTGGTGGACGCCCTTCATACGGTCAACAAGAACTATGACCTAGAAGGTGTATTTTCCAAGGGGGCAGGCGTTAGTGCCATTGCCATGTTGGTGGGGACGGTCAGCGGCGGCCTCTTGGGGACCATTAATTTGAGGATTCCCTATGTGGTGCGGGCCTCCATCGTCTTGATTGTCTTTTTTATCGCCCTGGCCTATATGAAGGACATTGGCTACGAGCCAAAGACCGTAACCCGGAAGACTGTCCTACCCGAAATGAAGAAAATTTGGGACAAGAGCATCCAGTATGGGGTCAAGCAAGCCTCCATTAACCGCCTCATGCGGTTGAGTTTGCTCTTTGGTACCTTTATGATGTGGGGTTGGTATGCATGGCAACCCTATTTCCTAGAGCTCTATGGTGACCCCAGCGCTGTTTGGGTGGCAGGTCTGATTTCTGCGGCTATTTCTCTGGCCATGGCCGTTGCCAGTTTTGCAGTGCCGACGGTTGTCAAGCGTTTTAAGAAGCGGTCCGCCTACCTTAAGATGGTGTACGGGATTATGGCAATTTTAATCTTCATGGTGGGCATTAGCGGGTCCTTCTTCATAGCAGTTCCAGCTTATATTTTGTTTGCGTTTTTTATGGGTCTATCGGGTCCAGTGAAACAAACCTATTTCCACCGCTTGGTTCCCAGTGAAGAAAGGGCAACAGTTGTGTCTTTTGACTCCCTAGTGGCCTCAGCAGGTGGTGTGGCTGGTCAGCCTGTCCTGGGCTACTTGTCCAACACAGTGGGAATAGGCGTCAGCTATCAGCTGTCCAGTTTTATCGTCTTGTTGACGGTTCCGGTTCTCAGGAGTCTGACCAAGCAAAACGACCCCTGTGACGTGATCTCCCAAGACCCAGTGGATGACGATGACAATGAGTCCATGTCCGACTAGGTTGGGAAGCAGATAGGTTGAAAGAGTAGTTTGTATGAAACGGGGTTTAAGATGAAACAGATCAGTACCATGATTGGTGGAGCCATTGCTGGTTTATTCGTCATGAGTGTATGGGGCAAGTTTGCCGACGCCTACGGGATAGCAGGTGGCTGGTTTGCCGGCTTCATTATTATTGGGATCATGTGGTTCTTAAATCATCATATTGGCCTTCTTCACAATCCGGAAGAGGGTGCCTGGGTGGACATGGCAGTGGCTATAGCTGTTTGTGGGACCTTTTTGCCCGTCTTTAAAGCCATGTCCATAGAACCACTGATTGAAGGCCTCCCGACTTTGGGTGTAGTCCTTGTGGGAGGGGCCTTAGGCGGCATAGCAGGCCAGGTTATTCAAATGGATTTGGAGGAGGAATAAAATGAGTTTATGGGTGATACCAACATTCGCAGGCGCATTTATATTTCCCTTTTTGATAACTCTTTGTTGGGGGAAAATGGTAGAAGTCTGGGGCCCAATTGGGGGCTGGATGGCAGGTGGTTTCATTGTAGGCACCAGCTGGACACTCAACCACGGGGTGGGCTTAATCGTTCAGTCTGGGGCGTGGGTGGACCAGGCCTGGGCTGCAGGTATCGGACTCTTGGCGGCTGCCATTGTTCGAGGTGCTAGCCTAAAACGGTCCTATTCAACCATCTTATTTTCAGTAATAGGCGGTCTATTGGCTGCATTCATTTTGGCACAAATATAAAGAAGATATTCTAGGAGGCAAGACCATGAAAAAAGTCGTAGCATTTGTGTGTGTACACAACTCCTGCCGGTCTCAAATGGCAGAGGGTTGGGCAAAAAAACTAGGGAGTGACGTGTTAGAGGTTTACTCAGCAGGTACAGAAGATTATCCTGAAGTTAAGCCACTGGCTGTAGAAGTAATGGAAGAAGCGGGCGTGGACATGAGTGATCATAAACCAAAGCTACTGACAGACATCCCAGACGAGCTGGACATCATGATTACAATGGGTTGTAACGTGGTTTGTCCTTTTGTCCCCAACAACCATGCAGAGGACTGGGGCCTTGACGATCCGTCAGGGGGTCCAATCGATGGTTTCAGAGAGACACGAGATATGATCAAGGAAAAAGTGGAAGACTTGATCGCCCGTGTGAAGGCTGGCGAGTTATAGGCTATGTTGAGTCCTTGATTTCTAAAATGTGTTTTACATGAATAATGGATCTAAACCAAACTGCTCCCGGGGCCATGCCCTTGGGGCAGTTTTTTCTTGCAGTAAACTCAGTGCGGGTGTGAAGCCTGTTCCATGTAGAAGAGGACTTTTACATGGGGAGGTAGAATGTAGAAGATTCCCAATAGGGTGTTGGGAAAGACCATGACCTCGAGTGACCTGTTCATGGGGATAACTTGCCCATTCTGTGACCTGTCCAAAGTTGGCACAAAATGACAGGCCTCCTCGCGGGGCCTTTGATAAAGTAAAGGTGGGAGACGAAAATGAATTGGTTTCAGAACATGAACAAGGCACTGACATTTATTGAGGACAATTTGGATAAGGACATTCGGTCGGAAGTCGTAGCCGCTCAAGCCTTGTCCTCAAAGTATCACTTTATCCGGCTCTTTACCATTTTGACGGACATGACCTTCGCTGAGCACATACGGGGTAGACGGCTGACCAAGGCGGCCAAGGAACTGAGAAGTGGTTCAGACAAAGTGGTTGATATTGCCCTCAAGTACGGCTATGAAACACCAGAGTCTTTCGCCGAGGCCTTCAAAAAACTCCATGGTGTTACACCGACTGAGGCCCGTTTGGGTGACACGGTTCTGAAGGCGATTCCTCCAATTTCATTCCATGTAATGGTGAAGGGAGATGAACGAATGGTTATAAGATCATTAAACGAAATGGCTTTCAAGTGGTGGGGGTGGACCGGGTGATTTCAGCCGTGGACGGAAAGAACTTCATTGAAGTACCAGCCTTCTGGCAGGATATCATGAAGGAGGGGCAGTTTGAGGCCCTTGCCAAGGGGGCCAAGGACCTAGGTGTTATGGGGATCTGCCACCATATGGACGACGAACAGGAAAACTTCAAGCATATGATTGCCGTGGAGGGGACAGAGCTTCCTGAACTCCCTGGAGCAGTTGTCTTAGATATCCCTGCGTCGACATTCGCAGTATTTGAGGCGGTTGGGCCCCTGCCTGACCAACTGCAGAAGGTTTGGAAGAATATCTTTAGTGAGTGGTTCCCAGCGATCGGATACGAACATGCAGATGCGCCTGAACTGGAGATCTACTACCCAGGTGACACTACTGCTCCTGACTACAAAACGGAAGTCTGGATTCCGATCCTAGAGAAAAAGGCTTAGGGACCTGTCTTAGTTGAGTCTGGATCAATAAACGGTAAGCTATAATGATATGGTGTTGTTTTGACGGATTTAGGTCCTGTAAAGCAACACCTTTTTTTGTTCCAATAACATATTTACGAACGGTTCCTGAGGGTATATACTCAATACGAACATATGTTCGATTTGGAGGTGGGGACATGGAACTACAAGATAAAATTAGAGTCTTGGCTGAGAGTGCCAAGTATGACGTGTCCTGTTCGTCCAGTGGTGCAGACCGGAAGGCCAAGGATGGGATGCTGGGGAGCACGGCCCTGGCAGGGATTTGTCATAGTTGGACGGAGGATGGTCGGTGTATTTCTCTATTAAAAATATTATTTTCAAATGACTGTATATATGATTGTGCTTACTGCGTGAACCGAAAGAGTAATGACTTCCAGCGGGCAACCTTTACCCCAGAAGAGTTGGCCAAGGTCACCATGGGCTTTTACCGACGGAATTACATTGAGGGGATCTTCCTCAGTTCTGCAGTGGTCCGGAGTCCAGACCATACCATGGAGCAAATGATCGAGATGATCAAAATCCTCCGACATACCTATAGGTACAACGGCTATATCCACCTCAAGGTCATTCCTGGAGCGGACCTGCGACTGGTGGAGATGGCAGGCCATTTGGTTGACCGAATCAGTGTTAACCTGGAGCTTCCCACAAAATCGAGTCTCAAACTCTTGGCCCCTCAAAAGAAACATGGACAGATATTAAGCCCCATGCGGTTCATTCAGAACCGGTTGGTGGACCAGCAGGCCATGACCATCTGCCAGAGGGAGAAATCCAATTTTGTTCCAGCAGGCCAAACGACCCAAATAATGATCGGGGCCACCGATGACAGTGACTATGCCATTATGCGGATTAGTGAAAACATGTATGACAAGATGGCCATGAAACGGGTTTACTATTCGGCCTATATTCCCGTAGTGCAAAATCATTCAGTTCTACCTGACACAGTTAAGGCCCCCCTCTTGCGGGAACACAGGCTCTACCAGGCTGACTGGCTCCTGCGATTCTATGGCTTTAACGCGGGGGAGTTGTTGAATGAAGAACGACCCAACTTTGACTTGCGATTTGACCCAAAGAGTGACTGGGCCCTTCGTCACCTGCACTTGTTTCCGGTGGAAGTCAACAAGGCAGACTTAGACTTTCTTTTACGGATACCTGGGATTGGACCCACATCGGCCAGGAGGATTGTTAAGGCCAGGCGGTATGCATGGTTGGACTATGATGACCTGAAAAAAATGGGCGTCGTCCTAAAGCGGGCCAAGTATTTCATACTTTGTAAGGGCAAGTCCTTTACTAGCTTACATGGCAATGAAGCTGTTTTGAGAAACCATTTGGCCCTGGCTGACCCTAGATTGAAGGGCCTCAATGACCAACTGTCCCTCTTTGAGTTTTACCCAGAAGCCTTAGGGGACAGTCGTATTTACTTACCAGGGAGGTGAGACCATGAATGTCTATGTATTTGACGGAACCTTTGAAGGCTTGTTAACGGCGGTTTATCAAGGCTACTATGAGGATTGGAAACCAGAGGCCATTGTGTCAGTGGACCAGTATCAGCAAAGGTTGACAGACACGACCAAGATGGTCTTCACCGACCAGGTTAAGGCGCAAAAAGTCCTCAGTGCCATTGGTCACAAGCTAGGAGAGGACACCATGCAAATGGTCCTCTATGCCTTTTTATCTGAGCATGAGGACCGGGGAACCTACATTTATAGGTTTCTCCGATTTGCCTTCAAGGTGGGCAGCCGTGCCATTGAGTATTTGACAAATGAAGCGGTAACGCCCATGTGGGCGTGCTACCGAAAGGTAGGCAGGGAAGGCCACCGGATGGTGGGTCTTATTCGGTTTGTGGAGCTTGAGTCAGGCGTTTTATATAGCCAATATGAGTCTGATTACAACATCATTCCTATCTTGGGGGAACATTTTGCTGACCGCCTGAAGGGGCAAGCCTGGATCCTCCATGACATGGGGAGAGAGCAGGGGGCCGTCTGTGACGGTCAGACCTGGCATATGCGCCCCTTGACCACGCCAGAAGTGATTCAGCTCCATGAGAGTGAAATCACCTTCCAACAGCTATGGCGGACCTACTTCAAGCACATCTCCATTAAAGAAAGGGCCAACCCCAAGTTACAAAGGGGCCATATGCCCAAGAAGTACTGGAAGTACCTTGTTGAAATGAACCCGGTCGATGATGCCTTTACGCGGAAGCAGTTACCAAAATCTTAAGGCAAGCCATGGCCAAAGCAGACATAAAAACCCCACAGTCCATGGGTGAACTGCGGGGTCAAATGACTAATATACTTCTGTAAATTGTTCGATCAGTTCCTTATGTTGGGGGTGGCGCGCGACAAGTTCGTCCCTGCTAAAGAGGGTGAAGTCATCCATGTCAAAACCCGGTGAGATCATGACACCAATCAATGAATAGAGATCAAGATCCCCTTCTAAGGCCACAATGCTATTCTTCGGAATATGGTATTGTGGTCTTTGGTTTTCACTGATGTCTAAACCCAAGACAGCCTGTTGGTAATGGCCATCCTGATCGATGACATGGACTTTCAAGGGGGCACCAGCATGGTAGTACCACATTTCGTCAGACCGAACCCGGTGGAAAGACTGCTTTTGCATGGCTTCAATCAGCATATACTCACTGGTCCACAGCTTCCGTTCAGAGGTGTAGACTCCTGGAATATCCTTTCGGATAAAGGATTCTGTGGAGATGTGTGGGCGCAAATAGTAGCCGCCTTCAGGATGTGGAATCATTTGCAGATGTTCAATCCAGTATTGTGCTGATTTCATTGAAAGTCCTTTCACCTGGTATGCCTAAAGTCATGCTTGTCTCTATAGTATACCATACTATGCTTGTTGGGCTTTCCGCTTTTCCTCCAACCGTTGCAGGAGTTTGCCTAAGATGATCTTTAGCATGGCTCCTGTAGGGATGGCCAGCAGGATTCCCATGAGGCCCCCGTAACCACCACCGATGGTAATGGAAAGGATAATCCAAATGGGTGACAGGCCAATGAAGTTCCCCATGACTTTGGGTCCAATGAAGTTGCCGTCCACCTGTTGGAGAACTACGATGAAGAGGGCTACCCAAAGGGCCAACATAGGGTCATACAATAGGGTTGTGACAATGGCTGGTACTGCACCAATGAAGGGGCCCACATAAGGGATCACATTGGTTAACATGATGATCAAGGCCAAGACAATGGCGTAGCGCACACCTAGTAGGGACAGACCCAGGAAGGCCAAGCAGCCAATGATAAAGGCTTCTACAATCAAGCCTGTGATGTAATGACCAAAAATGTTATTGGCCTCTTTGGCAAAATCAATAAAAGGCTCTGCATGTTCTGGTTTCAGGAGCGTCCGCGTCAATTTGCCGAATAGCTTTTTCATGTTGTCCCGTTCCAAGAGCATGTAAATGGAAATAATAATACCAAAGACCATGTTCATAACGGTTGACGTTACCGTGGCAAAAAAATTGGTGAGGTTGTCCAGGAGGAAGGTTGTGAAATTCCCCATGTACTCAGTAATACGGGCCAGGTTGTCTGTCACCATTTGCTGCAGGGGACCGAAATCCAGTTGGGACAGGGTGGGGCCAATGTGACTGGCTCCTGTGGTCAGCTCACTGGCCAAGCTCACAGTACTGCTAATAAGCTGGGGTAGGAGTAAACGACCAAATAGGGCAACCAAAATGACTAAGCCCAAATAGGTAACAAGGATGGCGAAGGCACGTTTGATTTTTAGTCTTTCCTGGATGGCATTAATGGGATGGTTTAGTATGTAGGCAATGCCAAAAGCTACATAAAATGGCGTGAGGATGGTGAAAATCTTTAAAACCGATGCAACAATCGTTTCTGACCGCATGATCAACATGGCGGTAATCAAGACACCGGTGAAAAACAGCACCAGATACTCTATAAAACCCTTCTTTTCTTTAAACATGATTCTCCCTCTTTCTGTTGATGTCTTCCTTATTATACTATTCCCGAATATCCAGTGTTTTAAGAATATCCTAAACTTCTTAATATTTTGTTATGGCGGCGCTTTCGAGTGATTAAATAAATGTCAGATGGGAATATAGGAAATAGACTTGCAAATGACTTGCATTTGCGCAATAATAGAGATCGGACACTAATTGAGAAGGAGTATCAATTATGAAAAAGCATACAATATGGATCATCCTTTTGGCGATGGTTGTGTTTGTTGCTGGGTGCGCACCGGCACAGACCACAACAGAGACAGGAACGTCAACTGAACCCACAGCAACAAACGAGCAGACAGAGGGTCAAGCAGAGGGCCAAGCAGACGACCAGGACAAATTGGTTGTCGTGACCACCCTCTTTCCCCAATACGATTTTGTAAGACAAATAGGCGGAGACCGAGTTGAGCCTGTACTCTTGCTACCCCCAGGTGTGGAGGCCCATTCCTATGAACCAACACCCCAGGACATCGTAACCATTCAAAATGCAGACGCCTTTATTTATACAGGGGAAGGCATGGAACCATGGGCCCTCAAGATGATTGAAAACACAGGATCTGACACGGTGAAAGTGGTAGACTTGTTCCAGGTTGTTGAAGGAGCAGATGCCAACCATGAGGACCTAACTAGTGACTACGGCCAAGAGACGCTTGTCGGTGAAGAGGTTAATGAATTCCAAGAGGGCGAAGAAGTACACGGAGATCAGGACCATAGTGGTCCAGACCCTCACATTTGGAAAG
This sequence comes from uncultured Peptostreptococcaceae bacterium, assembly GCA_964342805.1. GTDB lineage: Bacteria > Bacillota > Clostridia > Peptostreptococcales > Acidaminobacteraceae > CAYFHQ01. Next base: position 9,643 of record CAYFHQ010000022.1, read on the forward strand.
ACCCAGTGAAGGCCATGGCCATGGCGTATCATATAACAGAAGTCCTTGTGGAACTTGACCTTGAAAATGCTGCCTACTACGAGGAAAATGGGAAGGCATATTTAGAAGAGTTAGACAACTTGCACCATGAAGCAGAGGAAGCATTGGAACACCTGAAGAGCCGCACGGTCTACTCAGGTGGCCACTTTGCCTTTGGTCATTTTCTAGCCCGTTACAACCTAGCCTTTGAATCCCCTTATGAGGGATTTGCTCCTGACGCTGAACCAACACCTAAGCGGATTGCCCAGCTCATCGAAGCCATGAAGGCAAAGAAGGTAACAACGATTTTCTATGAGGAACTGGTAGATCCCAAGGTTACAAAAATCATTGCAGAAGAAACGGGTGCGCAAATGCTGCAACTCCATGGTGCCCATAATGTCTCCAAGGCCGAGTTAGAAGCCGGAGTGACTTACGTGGAAATCATGAAGCAGAATATCAAGAACTTGAAAGAGGGCTTGGGATCGGAGAACTAGGAATGCTACAGGTTGCGAGAGACATTTTAAAGCATTATGGAGTAAAATATTCTAGACAGAGGGCGCTGGTATTGTCCCTTCTCATGGACGCCAAGCAACCTCTAACAGCAGACGCCTTATATGATCTTGGCAGACAGGAGGAAGCCAGTCTCAACCTGTCCACAATCTATCGTATTCTAAGTGCCTTTGAAGACAATGGAATTGCTGTTAAAACCCATTTGGAAATTGATAACAAGGCCCTGTACGAATTGAAACGAGAAGAGCACAAGCACCATATCATATGTGTGGGTTGCCAGAAGATCACCGAACTACCTGGCTGCCCCCTCCATGGATATGAGCGGGATTTACAAGAAAAAATGGGGTATACAATAACATCCCATAAGTTAGTCATGTATGGGTATTGCCCGGAATGTACCCTGTCGTAATGGAGGACACCATGGAACAAATAGTAGAAGTGAAGGATTTGCAGGTGTCCTATGGCCGACATCGGGTCCTTGAAAACATCAGTTTTGCAGTTAACAAGGGAGACTATGTGGGGATTGTAGGCCCCAATGGGTCGGGTAAGTCCACCCTGGTTAAAGCCATGCTGGGTCTCCTTGAGCCTGACAAGGGGAGCGTTTCATACGGCAATGGTTTGGCCATGAAACGATCAAAAATTGGCTATCTACCCCAGGTGGCTATTACCACAGACAGTCTCTTTCCTGCCAAGGTTAAGGAGATTGTGGAAATGGGCCTCTTGGTCCAAAAGAGATTTCCAAAAATCCTCAGCCGTGAGGACAAGGTCAAGGTTGTTCATACCTTAAACAAGTTGGGCATAGAGGATTTAAAGGAAAAGAAGATCGGGGAACTTTCCGGTGGCCAACAGCAACGAGTTCTCTTGGCCAGGGCCCTGGTTGGGGACCCAGAACTTCTGATCCTAGACGAGCCAACCTCTGCCCTTGATCCAAAGATCAGGGACGAGTTTTATACCATGATAGGGGAGTTGAACAACCACTTTGACGTGACCGTTCTATTGGTTTCCCATGACATTGGGTCCATTGGTCAGTACACCAATAAAATGCTCTACCTGGACAAGCAGTTGATCTTCTTTGGAGATTACAAGGAGTTTTGCCAGTCCGATGACATGACCGGTTACTTTGGTTTTGAAACCCAACACAGAATGTGCTGGAAAGGAGATGACTGTGAACCCCTACAGCAAATTGGGCGTTTAGACAATCAAAGGCTAGGAGGTTCAGGTAAATGATCTTAGAGGCACTTCAATATGGTTTTATACAAAAAGCACTTTTGGCAGGCAGCCTGATTGCCTTGTCCTGTGCCTTCCTGGGCGTATTTTTGGTCCTGCGTAAGTTCTCCATGATCGGAGACGGACTGGCCCACGTCAGCTTTGCAACTGTGGCCCTGGCCCTCTTACTGTCGGTTCCGCCTCTAGTTTTATCCATACCCTTGGTGATTCTGAGTTCTTTCTTGATCTTAAAGCTCAATGAAAAGGCCAACCTCCATGGGGACGCAGCCATCGGTTTGGTGTCCTCCCTATCAGTGGCCATTGGTATCGTCATCGCCTCCATGGCCCAGGGCTTTAACATCGACCTCTTTAGCTACTTGTTTGGTAGTATCCTCGTGATCAGCGACCTGGATGTCATTTTAAGTATTATCCTGTCTGCCACGGTCATTGGGATCATTGTTTTTTACTACCACGACCTCTTTGCCATCACCTATGACGAAAATTATGCCAAGATCAGTGGTATGAAAGTAGAATGGCTCAACTACCTGATCGCCATTCTGACGTCCATTACCATTGTTCTGGGCATCCGGGTAGTGGGCACCATGCTGGTTTCCAGCCTCATTGTTTTCCCTGCAGTTACCGCCCTCCAGGTTTCCAAGAGCTTCCGAGGGGCCATGGCAGTCGCTGCAACTGTGTCGGTTTTTTGTGTCCTGGCAGGAGTCTTCCTGTCCTACGGCTTTAACCTGCCCACTGGGGGCGCTATTGTCCTCCTTAATGGGGTCTGCTTCGTCATCGCCTTCGGGTCAAAACTAGTAATGGGACGGTAGGTTCAGACGAGGGTCCAAGGAAGTCGACATGCATAAGCAAGATAGGACCCGGCGGTGGTAGTGAAGGAGACATCCCTGACTCCACCATACAAATCCACTTGATTTTGCTATAATAAAAGAAGAAAAATCAGGAGGAGATAAGATGATTCGTTCTATTCGTACCTATGTGAATATTTTCGGGGGTGCTCTAACGGCAAAACCCGTCTTGAATAAGGCCAAGAAATTAAAGGAAGCCGGTGACGTGGCGGCTGCAGACCAGGTGGTCCACCAGAAGATCCAGTCATGGGCCAAGACCCTTACCTCAAAAAGCGACTGTGAGGTAACCGTGGTTGGGCAAGACAAGATCCCAACAGACACAGCTGTCCTCTTTGTGGCCAACCACCAGAGCAACTTCGATATTCCCGTTTTGTTGGGACATATCGACAAAACCAAAGCCTTTATAGCAAAAATTGAACTGGAAACCATGCCCCTGATCAGCGACTGGATGAAGGCCATGAACTGTGTGTTCATGGACCGGTCCAACGTTAGACAGTCGGTTAAGGCCATTAACCAAGGGGCCAAAAACATGAAGGAGGGCTACTCCATGGTGGTCTTTCCTGAAGGAACCCGGAGTCCCGATGGCCAACTGGGTGACTTTAAACCAGGGAGCATGAAACTGGCAACAAAAGCAGGTGTCCCCATCGTACCTATAACCATCAACGGCAGCAAGGACATGATGGTCAAGGGAAGCTGGTTGGTAAGGCCCGCCAAGGTAACCTTGGTGGTAGGTGACCCCATTGGGGTTGACGTGGTCAAGTCGACGGAAACCGTTGACCTGGCCCAAATGGTAAAAAACACAATCGAAGAAAACCTGACTTTGTAGGGTAGACCTGTAAACGAGGAGGTTGGTCATGAAAACGTGGAAGATGCGCATTACCGCAAGTTTGGTTATCTGCTTGCTACTGTTTAGCACTGGCATAGGATTTGGTGCGGCGGAGGTGAAAATTTTCCTCGATGGCCAGCCTCTCGTTTTTGATTCGGATTCAGGCCTGCCCTTTATTGACACAAACAACCGGACTCAGGTCCCCTTTGCCAGGGTCTTGGAGTCCTTTGGGGCCACCATCAGCTGGGAGGCAGATACACGAACGGCGGTTGCTGTCTATGACGGTATAGAAGTCCGGGTCCCCATAGGTGAAAAACGCTTGTCCAAGGACAAGGTCTGGTATGGCCTTGACGCCCAGGCCCAGATCGTGGGCAACCGGACCTTCCTGCCAGTACGGGCAGTGGTTGAAAGTTTTGGTGCAGCAGTGACTTGGGACCCCAGCCTCAATGCGGTAAATATTATTCCTGGTGCCCTTGTAACTCCTACCTACAAGCCCATATCCAAAGTGGCCCTGGGAGACACCGTGGACCATATTCAGGAGGTCCTTGGGACGCCACAGCAAGTGGTGGAAAGCGCTTATGGCTTCCAGTGGTGGATCTACCATCAGGCCTATGAAGGGTATTACCAAGTGGGCATAGGGGACGGCCTGGTTCAAGCGGTCTATACCACAGACCTTGACAAGGGGATTGAACTTGGCTTTTCAAAGGGAGCAACCAGAGAAACCGTCGAAAACAAACTGGGGGAGCCAGAAGAAGGGATCAAAAGAGGCAATGTGATCCACTTGGAAACCATAGATTTTGCAGACGTCTACAAGGCGGATGACCACTATACCTGGTACTTTTATGACCAGCATGATATGTGGAAGCTTAATTCAGTCTTAGTCGTGGACAAGGCGGTTGAGGAAAGCCCCTACCTGGACCGGGCCAAGACAGAAGACCTGAGAGTCGATTTTGAAGTCCTTGTTTTGGACCTCACCAATGCCATGCGGGTCAAGCAGGGTCTCAGCCCCCTGACCAACCATGGGCAAGCTGGCCTGGTGGCCAGGGCCCACAGTGTGGACATGGCTGAAAAGAACTACTTTGACCACGTCAACCCAGAGGGCAAGTCCCCCTTTGATCGCATGCACGAGGCAGGCCTCACTTATAGCCAGGCAGGTGAAAATCTAGCAGCTGGCCAGCCGACCCCCATTATAGCAGTGGAGGGGTGGATGAACTCCAAGGGCCACCGAACCAATATGTTGGGAGACTTTGAGTCCCTAGGTAGTGGCGTAGCCTTTGGTGGCGAATTTGGCATATATTATGGGCAGAACTTTTTGACCCCACGTTAGGCATGACTCGGCTATACAACAAATGAAATGCAAACATAAAAATAACCCCTCAACCAGCCTAGTTGCTGGTTGAGGGGTTTTATCATTGGTTTGATTACTTGTCTCTGTGGTGGTTGTCACGTCGACCATGGTTCTTACGATCGCCGCCATACTTACCGCCACGACCGCCTCGGTCACCACGGTTGTAGCCGCCTCGGCCACCGTTACCACGGCCGCCATTGCCACGACCACGCTTGAAGTTGCCACCACGACCCCCGCGATTTCTTTCACGGTCGTCCGTGTAGGTAATAAACTCCAGGTGTAGCTTGTTGTCACCCCATGTACGGTTGTTAAGAGCCTTGATCGCCTTCTTAGCTGTCTCTTCATTCATACATAGGATAGTTTCTTCATTACGAAGTTTAATGTCACCAATCTGGTCTTTGCGGATACCAGACTTGGAGTGGAAGAAGCCAAGAATGCTTCTAACCTCAACACCGTGCTTACGGCCAACATTGACTTTAACAGCGCTTGTTGTACGTGTTTGACGACGGTGTAGGTGGAAGGATAGGTCAGACTCGCTACGGTCATCCAAGTCAAGCTGCATGGCAACCAGGTGGGCTGCAACTTCCTTCACGTCATAGCCTTTCTCAACCAGACGGTCGATCATTTCAAGGGCACGCTGCTCTGCTTCTTCTTTACAAAGGGCAACCAGGTCACCTTCAAAACGGTTTAGCTTGGCTTGGTTAAGGTCAGATAGGGTTGGAAGCTTGGAAAACTCAATGTTCATTTTGATATAACGCTGAACAGCTTCAAAATCGTCCACTTCACGACGGGAAATCAGTGTAGAGGACAGACCCTTACGACCTGCACGGCCTGTACGACCAATTCGGTGTACATAAACTTCTGGATGGCCAGGTACTTCGTAGTTGTAAACGGCGTCTACACCAACGATATCCAGACCACGGGCAGCAACGTCCGTTGCGATCAGCACGCGGATGGTACCCCGGTTGAATCGGTTGATTGCGTCAAGACGCAGGTGCTGTGGAATATCACCGTGGATCTTCTCACAGGTTAGCTTGAGCTGCTGCAGTTCGTCTGTCAGCTCATCTACAGCACGCTTGGTGTTACAGAATACAAGACACTGCTGTGGGTTCTCAGAAATAATCAGACGGTTAAGGGCTTCTACCTTGTTCTTCCAACGAACCAGGTAAGCCTTCTGGTCGATATCTTCATTTGTAATACCCTTAGCTTCGATCTTAATACGCTCAGGGTCATTGGTGTACTGCTTGGCCAGGTGGCGTACAGTAGCTGGCATTGTTGCAGAGAATAATAGGGTCTGACGGTCTTCTGGAAGGTATTCTAGAATAGATTCTAGCTCCTCTTTGAAGCCCATTTTCAGCATTTCATCTGCCTCGTCCAGTACCAGGGTCTTCACGTCGTCTGCCCGTAGGGTACCACGGTTCAGGTGGTCTCTTGTACGGCCAGGAGTGCCGACAACAATCTGTGCACCACGGCGAATTTTTCGGATCTGAACACCGATGTTTTCACCACCGTACACTGGAACTACATTAAGTCCCTTGAAGCCAGAAGCTAGCTTGGCAATGGCTTCTGACATCTGTACAGCCAGTTCTCGAGTAGGGCAAAGGACAAGAGCCTGAAGGCTTCTGTCATCCGGATCTATATTTTCCAATACTGGAATTGTGAAAGATGCGGTTTTACCTGTACCAGTTTGTGATTGTGCAATCAGGTCTCGGCCTGTCTTTGCTACGGGGATTGACTGAGCTTGGATTTCCGTTGGTTCTTCGAACCCCATGTTAATAATCCCTTGAATCACTGGCTCAGATAATCCGTAATCTAAAAATTTCATTTGAATCCTTTCCTGCGGATGTCATATCCGCGTATGCTACAATTCTATACTCAACACAGACGTGCCCAAAATGAGGGGTGAGTCATGGTGTATTCACAAAAAAAGGCCTATGTAGGCTCAACTCAATCTAGTGTATTGCATTTGGGATGGAAAAGCAAGAAAAAAAGCGCTCAATCTCCATGGGAGAATGAGAACTTTTTGTATGATTTCATTTTGGGCCTGGCCAGGTCCTTACTTAAGTGGATGGGACCTGACCCGGGCCTTCAATGGGTTTCATTATATATCGAGTAGGGCGTCCATGGCGTCCTGGAGGACAGCTGCCAATTTTTCTGGGTGACCCCCACCACCTTGGGCTGATTGGCTGTTGCCACCCCCTCGGCCCCCTAGGGCTTCAATGGCTGGGGTGAAAATCTCCTTGACGTCGACCTGGGTGAGGTTGTTGGTCCGGGCAAAGAGTAGTTTAGTAGATTGGTCTTCAATCGTACCTAAGAGCACAACGCAGGCTTGGTCCTTGGTCAAGCTATTGGCCATGGCCCGTAGGGCACCCATGTCACGGTTGTCAAAGGCCTTGCGAATGATCTTGTAGCCTTCCGGATGGTCAACGGCCCCATGGAGGAGGTCCTTGGTCTCTACTAGGGACAGTTGGGTCTGCAAGAGCCGGTATGATTTTTTTGTTTCCTTTAAAGTGTCTGCGTTTTTGACAAAGGTCTGAACCAGGTCCTGGGCAGGTACCTTGGCTTCGGCAACCAGGTCTCCAACGATTTGATTCAATTCCCTATAGTCTTCCAGGGCCCGCATGCCAGCAGCGAAGTAAAGGCGGGTGCCTCCCTTATAGCGTTCTGTCTTTCTGATCTTGATCAGGCCAATTTCTCCCGTTCGGTGAAGGTGGGTCCCCCCACAAGGGGTCAGGTCAACGCCTTCGATTTCTATGATCCGAATATCTTCCTTGACCTTGGGCATTTTCCGCAGGTTCATGGATTCCAGGTCGTCGCTGGAAGGGTAGTGGGCTTTGATCTGGTGGTTTTCCCAAATCCACTGGTTGGCCTGGCTTTCAATGGCCTTCATTTGTGTGGGGGTCAGGGCCTTGTCCAGGTCAATGGTCAGGTTACTTAAAGTTAAGTGGAAGCCCACTGTTTTGGCTGTATAGAGTTTCCAAGCTGCTGAGGAGATCATATGTTGGCCTGTGTGCTGTTGCATGAGTTCCAGTCGGTGTTGCCAGTTCAGCTGACCTTGTACGATATCCCCGACATGTAAGGGCGTGGGACAGAGGTGGCGGACAGTCTTCCCCTCTTTTATAACCGCACCAACAGGGGTGTTGTTGAGTGAACCCACGTCCCAGGGTTGACCCCCGCCCTCAGGATAAAAGGCCGTTCGGTCCAGTACGATGGCAAATTGGTCCCCCTCGGGTTGACAGTCGACTACCTTGGCCTGGAAGGTCTGCAGGTATGGGTCCTCAAGAAATAATAGTTGTGTCATGTCGTCCTCCTAAACTGGTATTATTGATTAGCATACCTTTTCCCGTGGGAAACCGCAATGGGCTATGTTACAATGAGCATGAGGTGAACGATATGGAAAAGCAACATGTGGCTGAAATGGCCGAAAAAGTACTCTACTGGCTCATGAAAGAGCAGCAAAAGAACCTATTAGAAGAAGCAAAAAAAACATTCACATATGGACTGGACGACCAAGACTCTGTGAGGGGAATTACAGATTGGATTCTCCACGACTTCAGAACAAAGAGTGGTGAGTCGATCCTTGATATCTACCAGAAGCGCAATAGTCTTCAAGCAGAAGATGCGCCCCTGCTGAAATTACTTGAGGACTCTGTTTATGGGGCCTTCAAGTCAATGGAAGTAGCGGGCAAACAACTGGTCAAGGATGTCTTCACCAAAAAGGACTATTATGTTGTAGGAGAGGGTTTCCAAGGTCTTGCCGTTGGACGTCTCTACCCCGATGACCAGGGCCAATGGATGCTTTCAGAGGATGTAGAAATGCTTCCAGAAGCCTATGAGACCATGCTGGTGAAGGGGATCATGGAAAAATACAATGACTATTGCAGGGACTTTGAACCTGTGGATATGGAACATTTTATGACCCACCAAAGCCTTGTCCTCTACCGCTTTATGGCCATTATTGACCAAACGGAAAGTGAGGAATGGGAGGACGCGTCTGATTACATGTTATACCAAGGGATTTATGTGGTAGAAAAAATGTTGGAGACGGCGGACTTTATCCGTAAGGAGGACCAGTTTGTCGTGTCCCTTGAAGAAGCGGGCGCCATGGTCTTTAGACTCATGGAGGGTGACCAGATTCTAGCTGAGATTGTCCTCAGTGAAAACCGCCTTGAAATCGAGTGTAATGCAGAAAACGACCTCCACAGGGCCAAGGAAAAAGTGGAGGAAATCATGGGGAACCGGATCATTTATCTGAAGGATGAAGTGTTACATTTGGATGATATCCTAGGGTAGGATTTGACAGACCAACCCTTGACGAGTACAATATCATAATATATGAACCAAAATTGTAATTTTCGCATATTGAAAGGAGTAAATACGAGCATGTTAGTCTCTACTGGCGACGTCTCAGACGTTCCCGAACCCGAGGAACACAGTCCGACGACGTCACATAATGAACGTTTGGAAATGAACGACATCATCCACGACATTAAGTCGTTGTTGGAAACCCACGAGGACGCTTCAGATCAACTGATGAACTACCTGGAAAAGGTAGAGCAGCGGATCGAGGAGAAGAATCAAGAGGTACTTGAGAACGTAGATCGGTTGCAAATCAAACGTTTAATTGAGCGGCACCCGTATTTTAAAAATCCAAGCCAGTATCATATCCGATTGATCACCATCATGAAATACCTGCGGAAGAAGGGGATCGATGTACGGATTCCTGACATTGATCTGTTGGTGGATGAAATTATTCAAACGATCGATGGTGTGAAAAAAACTGGATATGGGCAATATATACGAAAGCGACATTAGTGATTTTGTAACGCAGGCTTCGGTACTTACCGGAGCCTTTTTTAATAGGAAAAAGAGGTGAGGACGTGGACACAAGTCAGCTGGACAAGTTGCAAAACCTGGCAAGTCAACTGAATATACCCATGACCCAGGTCATGATTGCCCTGCTGGAGCAGGCGGTTTGCCACCGGTGTGGTGTGTCCCTGGCCCAGGTGAGGCAGGCCGTGGCTAAGGCCTTGATCAGTCCCATTGTTCCTCCCGTCCATTCCTTGTTCTCAGAAGAGGAGATGGATCTTTTTCTCCATATAGAAGAAGAAACCTTTGACCGTTTTTTGGCAGACGATGTTCGCCATGGTACGGGAAGTTTTTATACATCGGCGGCTACAGCCAGGTATATGGTCCGGGCCTCCATGGTCAGCCATTTGGTCCAGCATACGAGTATACCCCTAGCAGTCTTGCGGGGTCGATTTGCTGAGGAAGAAGCCTGGATGGCACCGTGGACGACTGAGGACTATAGGGCCATACTAAGTGCCTTTCAGGATATAACAATTTTGGACATGGCCTGTGGCGACGGGGCCTTCCTCATGGTTTTCCACCGGGAACTGCAAGCCTGGTTTGCCCATGGGCACAAGTCCTTATCGGCCTTGGAGGCTGGTGGCTATGAGCCCCAATACAGGATTGTTGGAGTGGACTTGCAAATCTTCCCCCTACAGGTCCTCCTCCTAAAGGGCTACTTACAGGCTTCTTGTTTAGAGGACCTGAAACATTTGACCCTGCGGTCAGCCAATGCTATTTTGGGTGACCACTTGTTGGACCTGGCTCCAGTGGCCCAGGTTATGGAGGCCGGTGGCTTTGACATTGTGATTGGCAATCCACCCTACATAGGCGAAAAGGGCAACATTGATATTTTCAGAGGACTGCGCCAACATGCCTTTGGCAAGCGTTACTATGAAGGCAAGATGGACATGAGTTACTACTTTACAATTCGGGGTCTGGACCTTTTGGCCCCGACCGGTGTCCTTACCTTTTTAACTACCAGTTACTTTGTAACAGCAGACGGGGCGTCAAAGTATCGACGAACCCTCCGTGAGCGGAGCGACTTTCTTCTTATGATCCCTTTTAGGGAGATTACCCTCTTTAAGTCAGCCCGTGGCCAGCACAATATCATTTATCAACTCAGGGCCAAGGAAGCGGGGGGCAAGAGAGCACGGCCCCAAGTGGAAATCGTTAATCCGGATCCCCAGATCGAGTTGTCAGAGTCTTGGGGGATTTGGTCAGGCCTCATGAAGCCTGCAGCGGCCTATGGTCACGACCACCAGGTGGTGGACCAAGACGACGTTTGGACGGTGGAAGGCACCATTGCCCTCCTTGAAAATCCGGCTTACCTGAATACCCTACGGTATATCCGAGACCGAGCCGGCCAAAGGGTGGGAGACCGCTTTAAAATTCAACAGGGAATTGTCAGTGGCCTGGACCGGATGACCTATAAAAAAGCGGTTCGAAAACTGGGTCAGGACCGGGCAGATGCCCTTATGGGGACCAGTCAAGCCAAGGCCGACCAAACGAATGCCGATCAAACAAAGGCCGACCAAACGAAGATTGACCAAGAACCTGTTTTTATTTACAACTCCCAGGAGAAAGCGGGTTTCCCTGGCCATCTGCAGGCCTTTTATAAAAACTCGGATATCCGCCTTTATGCACCAAGGCGCCAGAGTGACTGGTTTATTCATTACCTGGATGACCAGATGGAAGAAACCGACCTGATGGCAAAGGGGGTTATGGCCCAGCTGGTCAAATACAAGGACCTGCTGGAACAAAGACGGGAAGTCCAGTTGGGGCGACGTAAATGGTTTGCCCTCCAGTGGCCACGGACCCGAGACCTCTTCCAAGGGCCCAAGATTGTTGTTCCCCAGCGTAAAAGTTATAATTGCTTTGCCTATACGGAAGACCCCTTCCATGCCAGTGCGGATGTCTACTATATCGTTCCCCGTGGGACGGTAGACAAGGAGGAATGGATGTACCTTCTGGGCTGGCTCAACAGCCCCTTGGTCTATTTCTGGTTGTATAACTTTGGCAAGCGGAAGGGTCCCCTTCTGGAACTTTATGCGACGCCCATTGGAGACATTCCCTATCCAGAATATGAGGGTCTGTCTTGGCAGAAGGATATAGCCAAGGCCAGTGAAAAGCTTGTGAAAATTGCACGTAAAACGGGTACAATTAAAGAGGCCCACATGGAGGATACCTGGTCAGCTATTATTAGAGGCATGGACCTGGACTCCAAAATGACTGAAGATATCAATGGCTTGCTGGAAAGGAAACGCAGGCAGTAGAGAAAGAGGTCAAGATGAAAAAGACAATCGTAGGTGTTTTTGCCCATCCGGACGACGAATCCATTTCGGCGGGCGGCACCTTTTATAAAGCGGTTCAGGAGGGTCATGATCTATACTTGATCTGTGCGACCCGTGGTTCTGCCAGTACCAAGTTTGACCGTGATTATGTGAAAAAAGAAGAGTTGTCCATCGTCAGAGAAAAGGAAATGCTCCGGGCTGGAGAAGTTCTTGGGGCCAAAGGAGTGCTTTTCCTGGACATGATTGACGGCACCCTAGACCAAGTGGAAGACAATGAGGGGATTCGAAGGCTGGCGCAAGTCCTCAGTCCCCTGGAGGCGGACGTGATCGTTACCTTTGAACCCAATGGGATCAGCCTCCATAAGGACCACAAGGCCATCCACCGGTGGACCATGGAAGTGGTTAAACGTGGACTCCTCCGTAAACAGCCGGAACGGATTTATTGGTCAACCATTGATAATAAAGCAGGTCGAAAGCGCCAAGGTCAGTTAATGGGCCACTCTTCAGACGAGATTAACACGGTTGTTGATATTGAGGGTGTCCAGGAAGCTAAGGGCCAGGCGATTTTACAACACCGTACCCAACTTCGAATGTTGGAAGACAACAAGCTGATTGTGGACGGAAAGCTACAACGACGGATGACCCGGGAGTATTTCATCCGAGTGGACGAAAATAGCAAGACGCTCCCTATTCGGGAAAACTTTATAGTATAATAAAGGTTAGCAAATAGGCTAATCCTGATGTGGAATGAAAACCGTTGCCTGTGGACAGCGGTTTTTTATATGGAGTGACAGATGAAGAAGACAATCGCAGCAATTGTAGTAGGGGGCATTGTCATTGTGGGAGCTGCTGTGGCAACGGTGTGGCAGCCCACCTTGGAAATAATCGAAAGAGACCTGGTCCTTGTGGCAGAGCAGTCGGAAGACATGCACCGGGACCGAGGGATTGTCTATGTGAATGGATTTAGTGGGGAAGGCATTCGAGTAGAGGTAGGGCCGTCCCTTGTCCAGGTCACGGGGACCCATGAACGCCTGGGTGCAGGCAGGTATAGCCTTGACCCGGGTGCCCTTTCCATGGATCAAGCCAAAGAGGAAGTCAAAGAGACTTTTCTTTATGAAGGTCCATATGGTCGTCTAATGACCAAGGCAGATGGGGGCTTATATCATGTGGATCTTGATGGCAAGGAGAACAAGGTCTCCTCTGCCTTTTCAGCCATAGAGGGGCGTACGGATTTTATCGTGTCTGAGGACGGCAGCAAGCTCCTTTACTATGTTTTAGATAGCCATGATATGGCTACCTACCATATGAAAACAGGTAAGAAAAAAGTGGTCTCCGAGACACTACCAGACCACTTGAAAACGGCCTTAAAACCTTACGTGTCCCTGTCACCAAAGGGTGGTTGGTTCTACATAGGCAGACCGGGCCAAGAGGGGGCCAAGGACACCTATGATGTGTATGGAGCTGATTCAGCTAGATTGTATTATAAACAGCTGGAAGCCGCTTATCCAGTCTGGTCTCCAACGGACGAGACCATTGCCTTCTTCTGGAATGGTGGCGACTTAGATCCTGCAGTTAAGAACACCCGCGTAGGGTATATTCTATTGTCTAAAAAAGAAATTGTTTACTTCGACACAGTTCGTGACCAGGCCCAGGCCCACCAGCAGTTGATTTGGTCTGCAGATGGCCAAAGGGTTAGCTGGCTCAAGGCCAATAACCAGGGTCTTTTCGAGGAAGTTCGGTCTTTTGTTCGCACGGATAACGCCCTTCAAGTCCAACCCCTGTCTCAGGATCTGGCCTTAAAACCAGACCAGGCCATTAAGGTGACTGGAGACCAATGGGCCATTTGGGGCCTAGAAGATCGATTGATTTCCTTCGGAGCCCATGGTCAGGTGGACCAGGTGACAGGAATTGTATCGGTACAGACCTCATCTGGCGATACAGTTAGCTATCTGCCCTCTGGTGGGGGATTTATCTATCAGCGAGAAGGCGCCCTCTATTGGAGTGATTTCCAATCTGAAATCTACCTGGGTGAGTACCTGGACAGTGATTGGGTGGAGAGTCAAGCAGGATCGCCCTGGGTTGTTGTGGGCAATGGAGAGGCAAATATGACCCTCACCGTTCAGCAGGTTGGACCTGTTGAATAGACAAGAAACCATATATATAATGAAACAAAGCGGGTTGTAGCGATACAATCCGCTCTTTTTATCCGTGTTAAGGGGTACAATCCGTGTTATACTGGCTTTGATAAAGGGAGTTTGACTGTAACGGAGGTACAATACATGAACGGAAATACATTTAACGCAAAAAAACTAGTAATGATGGGTGTTATGGCTGCCCTGTGTGCAGTGGGTACAATGCTAATCCAGATTCCAACGGGTGGCGGTTATGTTCATATCGGGGATAGTATGGTTCTATTGAGTGGTATCCTCCTGGGTCCTGTAGGTGGCGCAATTGCAGCTGGCTTTGGATCGGGTCTTGCTGACGTCCTGTCTGGTTATGGCGTGTACGCGCCTTTTACTTTGGTAATTAAGGGTCTAATGGCCATGGCGTCTGGTTTGGTTTGGACCATGGTTATGAAGGACGCCAAAGCTGTCGGTCCAATGATTCTTAAATACATTATGGCTGTTGTTCCAAGTGTTTTGATCCTTGTGACTGGCTACTACCTGACAGAGTTGGTTCTCAGTGACGCAGCATATGCAGTGTCCTCAATTATTCCAAACACCTTCCAAGGGGTTGTTGGTGGTGCCTTGGGCCTACCTGTTGCCATTGCTTTGTTGAAGGCCAATGTGGAAAAACTCATTCATACAACGGGCCACTAGGCAAGTATGCTGACCCCACCTAATATGCGGTTGGTTAATTAAAATCACGAATAGGTGTCATAAAAATGACGTTTGAAATCCCCTCCATGTGAGGGGATTTTTTGTGGTAGGAGAAAGTTGGTGGTTGGTAGCCGAATGGACGAACTTGCCCTTTGGAGTGGGCGGTGATACAATAGGACTGTTATACCTTAAGATTGAACGGAGGATTCAGTGAGACAAAAGATAACATTTCTATTAATCGTAGTCGTAATGGTTGTAACAGGTATTAGTTTTGCAGTCGAAACTATTGACCAGGACGTGACGTCAAGTTTTGCTAGAGCTACAGTACTTGATGTAAAAAACATTAAGCCTACAGGTGAAAATGTCCAATATGACATCATGCAGTTGGTCAAGTTACAGGTCACGTCTGGTGTCCTCAAGGGACAGGAAATCAATACAGAAAATATTATTTCGGGAAGCTATGTTTTTGATATACCCGTAAAGGTTGGAGACCAGGTGATTGTCCAAGTGGACCAGTTTAACACTGGCGAGACAGAGGTTTTTATCACTGACTTCCAACGGGACGGCTACCTGGGCATTTTGGTTGCCTTGTTCGTCCTGTGTTTGTTGGTTATTGGTCGTCTAAAGGGACTTAAAACTGTCATCACCATTGGTCTAACTGTTTTATTGATTATCAAGTTTATGTTGCCTGCGGTTCTAGAAGGAAGAGATCCAGTACCTGTAACTGTTATTAGTGCCATTCTTATAACAGTTACAACTATCTTGTTTGTTTCCGGTTTTAAAAAGAAAAGCTTTGCAGCTATTTTTGGAAGTATTTCTGGTGTTCTTATTGCAGCCCTCCTGGCCTTCTTTGTGGGGAGTCAAATCCGTCTAACAGGTATGTCCTCTGAAGAAGCCATTATGTTAATGAATATTCCTCAGGGTATACAGTTTAACTTTAGATCGTTGCTTTTTTCAGGCATCTTATTAGGTGCCCTTGGAGCTGTTATGGATGTAGCTATGTCTATTGCGTCTTCGATTGAGGAGGTTCATAAAGCCAACCCAAAACTGGGGGCTATGGAACTGTTTCGGTCAGGCATGGAAGTTGGCAAGGATGTCATGGGGACCATGTCCAACACCTTGATCCTGGCCTATACTGGGAGTTCTATTCCGCTCATTCTCTTGTTTATGGCATATGAAACACCCATGATTCGACTCCTTAACATGGACTTAATAGCTACGGAGGTTATCAGGTCCTTGGCCGGTAGTGTTGGCTTGATCCTAACTATTCCATTGACAGCCATGATGACCGTCCTCTTCATAAGCAATGAACTGGACAGTAAAAAAGCTGCCCCTCTAGAGGAAGAACAGGTTGACACAAGTGAAAACATCTCGGAATCATCTGCTTCATAAGTTTGCATGCGTTTGACCTTGGCAACTAAGAATTCATTAACCCTTGCCTACCAAGACCGATTGATGATGCCTGCTTCTTTGAAGCAGGCATTGCTTTTTGCCCTTAGGAGGTTGGCCTGGGCCAGTTCGCCCTTGTCTGTTTGCAGGAGGGCATATTCCTTCAGGAGTATGCCACCCAGTAAACCCGCTTCTTTGACCTTGTCCAGGCCTGTGAGGATTGTTTCCTCAGCCCGATCCAAGTGACCCACCATACGGAAGTAAAGGTCAATAATATGGTAGCAGTAGGGGTCGTAGGTGGCCTTTTCAAGAAAACTCTTTATCAAGGGGTCATAGGCCTGGCTGGCTGGCACTTGGCCTTGCTTTAGCTGGCTGTAAAGCTGGTACAAGGGGACGGTCACCTTGCCCTCCACAAAGTTGGAAGTTTGGGCCTGGGTCAGGGCCTGGGCCAGGGCTTGGTCTGCCGATGGCCATAGTCCCAGTTCGATTTGGCACAGGCCTAGGACAGCATAGCCAATGGCCAAATTGTAGGGATAGGGTCCTGTGGAATAGAGCTGGATGGTTTTTTCTTGCATGGTAGCAGCCTGGTCGAATAGGCCAAGATCAAAGTAGGTCATGGCCAGGTTATTGCAAAGGGCGGCCTGGTCTTTCGCGGTGCCCATTTTAGGTAAGTGTTCATAGCATTCCAAGTAAGCCGCCAGCGCGGGCTGGGGGTAGCCTTGTATACCCTGAATGGTGGCGATGTTGGCCAGGGCCTGATAGTAGACGTCCTCAAGGTCTGTGTCTCTTCCCAAGTCTTTGGCTTCTAAGGCATAGGCCATTCCTTGGTCATATTTCCTCTGCCGCCAAGAGGTGATGGAAAGCCAGTTGAGTAGTTTTCCCTTTACCTGGTTGCTGATCTGGTCCTGGGGCATGGAGGCTAAAATACTCTCCAGCATGGCCCAGCTGCCACTGGGGGAGAGGGTGAGGAGTAAGTCGTCAGTAAAGAGTTGCTGGTAGAGCGCATCATTTTCATTGCTTTTAAGGGGTCCAAAATCTTCGATGTCGCAGTCCAGGAGGTCGGCCAATTGTTTGCCATTGGTGAGGCTCACGTAGGAAACCTTGCCTGTACACCACCTGTTGACGGTCTTGGGGCTGACGCCTAGCATTTTTGCTATGTGGTATTGCTTGTAGCCTTTGTGTTGCAGTAAGGCACTGAGCCGGTCTGGGTCCAGTGCGATCATGTCACTTCTCATGTGTCACCTACATGTCCATTAATGTCCCTGTTCTTATTCCTAGTAATAGTATACGATATAAATACACAAAGCACCTTCATTTCGGTTGAAAGAGTGAGGGGATCTTGAAGGGAGAATGAAATGAGCGAACAGTTAACCGTACAAGAATGGCACAAGAAGCAGGCAATTGAGAATTTTAATGGTACATGGGACCTGATCGATAAGACGGACCGTTCTGAAGAAGAGGCCATTCAAATGATCCACAAGGCCCACGCTTCCCGTTTCCACTGGGGTGAAGTGGGTGGACCCAAGCAATTGGCCACTGGTGAATGGCAGATTTCCCGCGTTTATGCCCTGGTAGGTCAGGCTCAAAGTGCCCTCCTACATGGTCAAGCTGGACTACGTTTCTGTGAAGAAGGCAGCCTGACACCTTTTGACTATGGATTTGCCTATGAGGCCATTGCCCGTGCCTACCACATGTTGGGTGACACAGAGCAAAGAGACCAGTTTATCCTTAAGGGTAAGGACGTTGCTGCAAAGATTGAAAGTGAAGATGACCGTAGCTACTATGTGTCTGAGCTGGAGTCGATCTTGAAATAAAGTATTGGCCAACAAGTAAAATTGGTTCCCTGTGTATATGCACAGGGAACTTTTTTTGTCCATAACTCTACCTGTTCCGGGAAGAGTTGAAAAAGGAAAAATATTCCAATATACTGAATGTAGGATGCTGGTCATTGGAAGTGGAGTAGAGGATGAAGAGACAGTGGTTGCTGGTTTGTATGGCCTTGTGTTTGGGGGTGCTGGTGTGGAGTCGGCACCCAGTACCCATGATGGTTCTAATCTTGCTACTTGTCGGGTATGGGATTAGGGTCCTCGTAAAGAAAGATTGGAAGCGTCCACTTGTGCTTGTTTTGTGCCTTGGACTAGCCTTGGGCGCCTTTTCCCATGCTGAACTGACCCAGTGGGGGCTTTCAAGCTTGGATTCATCGGGGCCAGTACAGGAGATCAAGGGGCGGGTGGTCTTAGATCGATCAGCCATGTCCAAGCGGTGGTATGTGGACCAGGTCCACATCCTTGAAGGAGGTGTCTGGAGGCAGGTGGAGGGCAAGCTGGCCTGCCGGGAAGACCTGGAGGGGTCGATCAAACATGGAGCAAGGGTCCGATTTACTGGAAAGTTGGAACAAATGGATCGGGCTAGGAATCCAGGTGGGATGGACTGGCACCTCTATTGGTATTTGCGGGGTGTGGTGGGCCGAGTTGAAAAAGTGGTCATCCTAGAATGGTCAGATGAACCTGGATTTGGTGGTCCAGGTGACGCTCTGCTGGAGGTGTCCCATGGCCTCCAGGCCTACCTTTATGACCTCTTTAGCGACCACCTATCAGGCAACCAGGCTCCAATTGCCTTTGCCATGGTCACAGGGGTCAAGGACACCTTGGACAAGGAGACCAAGGCCAGTTTTCAAGCCCTGGGCATCGCCCACCTGCTGACCGTGTCGGGCTTGCACATTGGCTTGGCCTATTTTGGCCTAGACCGATTACTGGTCAAGTTGGAGTCACCCAGGTGGTTGAGGGACCTTCTGGGAGCTAGCTTGCTCCTGGCTTTGCTGGTCCTCAGTGGTTTTCGTTTTTCTGGCCTCCGGGCTGCGGGTTTTGTCATCATGCAGCGGTGGGCCACCTTGACCAAGCGGCCCTTTGACGGGCTGACAAGTCTGGCCATGATCGGCCTTGTTCAAGTCTTGGCTAGTCCCTTCATGGTCTTTGACATGGGCTTTCAACTGGCTTTTGGGGCGGTGTTTGCTATTTTCGGACCAGGCAAGTGGTTGACCAGGAGGCTCACCAAGTGGTCGCCTACCTTGGCCCACTTCCTTGCGGTTCCCCTGGCTGTTCAGCTGGTTTTGGCCCCTATTATCCTACTCCACACGGGTCAAGGGATGCCTTACGGCTGGCTGTTTAACATCCCGGCAGCGGTGGTCAGTGGTTTGATTGTCCCCCTCCTTGTGGTCTCAAGTTTGCTTGGCAAGGTGCCCCTTGTTGGTGGCTTCCTCTTTTCTGGAGTCTCCCTACTCATTGAAGGACTCATGGTCCTACCAAAGCTGGGTAGCTTCCTTCCAGGTCTCCTGGTGAGCAAGGCGGCCTGGTCTTGGAAGGGGTGGTTGATTTGGCTGGTCATTTTGGGTGCCCTGGTGGGCTTACCCAACCTGTCTATTGGTCGGACCTGGTCAAAAGGCCATGTTGCCAGACTTGTCCTCATGGCCTGTGCCATCATCACCCTCTTACCCAGTCAAACGGGCACCCATGTCCGGGTCCTGGACGTGGGCCAGGGGGACGCCCTCCTGATCCAGCAAGCCGGTGGTATGCGGATTTTGGTGGACTGGGGCAAGTACGAAGACCTGGGTGACGTCTTGCTCAAGCAAGGGGTAGACCATATTGACGTGGCTATTATCAGCCACCCCCATGCGGACCACCTGAATGGCATACTAGCCCTCCCAGAGTCGATTGGAGTGGATGAAATATGGTATTCCCACAACCAGGTCCACCAGGAGGGGATTGGGCAGGTGAAAGCTGCATTTGAAGGCCGGAACACAGTCTTTCGAACCCTACAAGCGGGGGAGGGCTACCAGTTGGGCCGGGCAAGCCTGTATACCCTCTGGCCAAAGGTTCCTGGATTGGCATCTGAATCTGCACCTGGGTTTGAATACCGATCGGAGACTGGCGGAGAGACGGACTTGAACAACGATTCCTTGGTTCAGCTGTATTCGGAAGGAGATTTTCAAATCCTCCTTACAGGTGATGTTGAAGAAGAAGGAGAAGTGGGGCTGCTGGCTGATTTCCCAGGGACGCCCATTCCCATTGACCTCTATAAGGTGGGCCACCATGGGTCTGGCACCTCTTCTACCCCAGACCTGCTCAAGCGGTTCCCGGCACGTGTGGCGACCATATCCTGTGGCCAAAAGAATAGTTACGGTCACCCGTCCAAGGAGGTGGTTGACAGGCTGGCCCAAGGTCAAACCCTGGTCTTTCGAACGGACCTCCAAGGGGCGATAGATATCTGGGCCCTGGGTTCTTTTCGTATTGTCCTTCCCTGGTTGGATTGGAGCCAGTTGGCGTGGTACAATGAATAGGACGCCAAGGAGGGAACATGAGTTTCAGTGAATTTTGGAAAGACGTACAAGCGGGGACGTTGGCCCCGATCTATATATTGCACGGTGCAGAGCAGTTCTTGATTGACCACGGAGTGGGGGAGTTGCGAACCCGTTACGTTCAGGACGCCTATGCGGACTTTAACTGGCAGGTCCTTGACGGGGCTGTTGTGGAAGTGGACGAGGTCCTGGGGAACTGCGAAACCTTGCCCTTTTTCGATGAACGCAAGTTTGTGGTGGTCAAGGCGACCCCCTTCTTTAAATCCACAAAGAACCGGATGACGGCCCAGGGGGAAGACGCCCTGGTGAAGTACCTGAAAAACCCGCCAGACACCACCTGTTTGCTGTTTGTCCTGGATGGCAAGCCAGACAAGCGTAAAAAGCCCTTTAAGGCGGTGAAAAAGGCTGGTAAGGTCATTGAGTTTGCCAAGCTGGACACCCGGGACTTTACCAAGTGGGTGGCCAAGCGCATGAAGGAGGCTGGCCTTGCGGTGGGCAACCGAGAGCAACAGCACTTGATTGAGCAACTGGGGTATTTGGACTATGGGTCAGAAAAAACCCTCCACGAGATGGCCAATAAACTGGATATGTTGATTGGTGCCTGTGGGGAGAACAAGGAACTCACATCCGCCCTGATTGACAAGATGATTGAACGTCCTTTGGAACGGAATATTTTTGATATGGTTGATGCGGTGGGTCAGGGCAAATTAAAGGAAGCCGTCAAGATCCTTCACAAGCTGATCGGTGACGGTGAACCGGAGATCAAGATCATGGCCATGGTGACCCGCCACTTCCGCCTCTTGGTCAAGACCAAGGCCTTGCTAGATGCAGGCTATAGCCCATCTGTCATTGCATCCAAGTTGAAACAACCACCCTTTGTGGTGAAAAAGCAAGCCGGCCAGGTGGGTCGATTTAAGGCAGACCGCCTCCACCGTCTGCTCAACCACTGCATGGAAACGGAATTGGCCATGAAAACAGGCCAGATGACCCCACGCTTGGCCTTGGAAATGCTATTCGTAAAGTGCGCCCAGCAATAGGGCCATTGAAGCAGTGACGTTTAAGTTGGAATGGGACATATATCATTTAGCCTGCCTTATGAATGGTGTTTATGGCAAACAAAAAGCAATCACGTAAGTGGTTGCTTTCAGATTGTCGACAAAGTCGACAAGATGGAGACTGTAGAAAACTTCCTCAGATCCAAGTAGGCTAGTTCCAGTTACCAAATCAAAGATTTGGACTGTCACTGAGCGCCGCGGCTGAAAGCCAGTTGGTGAGCGATCCCTGGATCGTGATCCAGCTGGATTGAAGCCAGCAACGCAGTATGAGGGAGTTTTATACGGTCTAAAAGCAACCACCTGGGTGGTTGCTTTCTATGTATACACGATTGCCATTCCGTCAGTGGATTTCCAAGAGGAAAAGCCCTTTCAAAAAACGGACAAGCGTGCGATATACGCACGCTCTAACTATTAAACCGAAGTTTAAATGGTCTATTATTTGGGGAATGACTATTGTAGCAAACGATGATGACGGTCATCGTAAAAATGCTACGCTAGCGTGTTTAGTTTCTTTGCCATGTTAGAAACCTTACGAGCTGCAGCGTTCTTATGAACAGTGTTGTTAGCTGCTGCTTGTGCGAATTTCTTCTCAGCTAGTTGGAAACGCTCAGTTGCAAGAGCCTTGTCACCAGCTTCGATAGCTTCCAAGAACTTCTTTTCAGCAGTCTTAAGAGCTGTCTTACGACCCTTGTTGATCATAGACTTCTTCGCGATTACATGGATACGCTTCTTAGCAGATTTAATATTTGCCACGTCATTCACCTCCTCATTTGTTTGGTCAACATAGCGATTATAACACCCTGTAATGCAAAAAACAAGACGAAATCTCGGGTTTGTGTTATAATAATTCGGATGCTTTTTAAGGATAGGAGGAGACGGAATGTCGCAACGTAGACAGGACAAAATCCGCAATTTCAGTATCATTGCCCACATCGATCACGGCAAGTCCACTTTGGCTGACCGACTGATTGAGAAGACTGGCCTGCTGACACAAAGAGAAATGCAGGACCAGCTCATGGACACCATGGAACTGGAAAGAGAACGTGGAATTACCATAAAGCTAAACACAACCCGTCTGGTGTACCAAGCCAAGGACGGGGAGGAATATATCTTGAACTTGATCGATACCCCAGGACACGTGGATTTCACCTATGAGGTTTCCCGGTCCCTGGCGGCCTGTGAAGGGGCCATCCTTGTGGTAGACGCTACCCAAGGGGTGGAAGCACAGACCATGGCCAATGTATACTTGGCGGACGAGCAACAACTAAAAATCGTACCGGTGCTCAACAAGATTGACCTGCCGAGTGCAAGACCAGACGAGATTAAAGAAGAAATTGAAGACCTTATTGCTATCGAAGCAGACGACGCCCCTATGGTGTCTGCAAAAACAGGTCTAAACATTGAAGACGTTCTGGAAAAGATCGTTGAGGATGTACCACCACCAAGTGGAGATCCCAATGCCCCACTGGAAGTACTGATCTTCGACTCCGTGTATGACAATTACATGGGTGCCATTGCCTACTGCCGTGTCCTTAATGGTACGGTGAAGAAGGGCGACGAGGTCCTGATGATGAACCAGGGGTCTAAGTTTGAAGTAACAGAGGTGGGTGTGTTCACCCCAGCCCGTACACCCATGAAGACCCTTCAGGCCGGTGACGTAGGCTATATTACGGCTTCTGTGAAGAATGTTCGTGACTGCCAGGTGGGTGACACCATTACCCATGTGAAGAACCCTGCAGCCCAGCCCCTACCGGGCTACCAACCTGCAACTCCAATGGTTTACTGTGGCCTCTACCCAGCAGAAGGAGAAAGCTATGACGCCCTCCGTGACGCCCTAGAGAAGCTACAGCTTAACGACGCAGCCCTGGCCTTTGAGCCAGAAACGTCTGTTGCCCTTGGCTTTGGTTTCCGTTGTGGATTCCTAGGTCTCTTGCACCTGGAAATCATGCAGGAACGTCTGGAAAGAGAATTTGACCTGGACCTGATTGCTACAGCACCAGGTGTTATCTACCGGGTAACCAAGACCGACGGGGAAGTACTCATGATTCAAAACCCGTCTAACCTGCCAGACCAAACCCTAATTTCCAATATGGAAGAACCCATTGTTGACGCAAAGATTTATGTTCCCACTGAATACGTTGGGAATGTCATGGAACTTTGTCAAAACCGCCGGGGCGAAATGCTAACCATGGATTACTTGGACGAGCGTAGAGTCATGTTGCATTATGACCTACCTTTGAATGAGGTTATTTATGACTTCTTTGACACCCTGAAGTCCAAGACGCGGGGCTACGGTTCCCTGGATTATGAATTCAAGGAGTACCGGACGTCTGACCTGGTCAAGCTGGATATCCTTCTGAACAAGGAAAATATCGATGCCTTCTCCATGATCGTTCACAAGACCAAGGCCGTTTCCCGAGGCCGAATTACCTGTGAACGTCTAGGTGAAGTTATTCCAAGACACCAGTTTGCCATTCCAATCCAGGCGTCAGTTGGCAATAAGATCATCGCCCGTGAAACCATCCGTGCCCTCCGTAAGGACGTTACGGCCAAGTGTTATGGTGGCGATATCTCCCGTAAGAAGAAGCTGCTTGAAAAGCAGAAAGAAGGTAAGAAGCGTATGCGTCAGATGGGGAATGTTGAAGTTCCTCAGCAGGCCTTCCTTGCGGTTCTTAAGTTTGACGAAAAATAAAAAGCTTGTGTCGATCCTGTCGGCATGTGAAAACGACGGCCTGACGCTGTCGTTTTCTTTTTAAAGTAAGTATGTCCGACTTAAAGTTTGTATGTCAAACTTCAAGCAAAGCCAACTTAAAGTTTGTACGCCAAACTTAAAACATGGAAAACCATTTTAAATGTGAACGTCAAATCACTTGGCGTATACAACCAAGTAAAGTCGAATCGAGAGGGAAGGAAAGACCCATGGAAGCCATTAGCCTCTATATCCACATCCCATTCTGTGTTCAAAAATGTGCCTATTGTGATTTTCAGTCTGCCCCTTGTAGCAACCAAGAAAAAGACCGCTATGTGGAAGGGCTTATTCAGGAAATCCACCTGCAGGGAAAGGCCTATGGTCGTCCCCAGGTCTATACAGTCTTTTTTGGAGGTGGGACCCCCAGTCTCCTCCAGATCCATCATATAGAGGGGATTGGACAGGCCCTAAAACAAGCCTTTGACCTATCTGTCTGCAAGGAGTTCACCTTTGAAGCCAACCCAGGTACCCTGAACCTAGAGAACCTGGAGGCCTGGCATGATATTGGGGCCAACCGGGTGTCCATGGGGGTCCAAGTCATGGATAACCGCCTGCTTCAATTGATTGGTCGCATTCATTCAGTGGAAGAAGTGGTGGCGTCAGTGCAAATGATCCGGGAAGCCGGCTTTACCAATTACAACTTAGACATGATGTTTGGCATACCCACCCAGACTCTAGAGGATGTGGACAAGACCCTTGGGGCCCTCCTGGACTTGGAACCCAACCATATTTCAGCCTATAGCTTAAAGCTAGAAGAGGGGACCCAATTGAACCGCTTGGTGGACCAAGGCCTACTCCATGAAGTCAGTGAAGACTTGGACCGAGACATGTACCAACTGGTCATCGACCGGTTGACAGCAGCGGGCCTTCCCCAATATGAAATTTCTAATTTTGCAAGACCAGGCCGAGAATCCAAACACAATATAGTGTATTGGGAAAACAAACCCTACTTGGGCTTGGGCATCGCTGCCCATGGATGCATAAGGGGAGAGCGGATTGCCAATGAAGTGTCAACCACCAAGTGGCTGGAGCGGATTCAAAATGGAGACCTACCGATTGTGGACCGGGAAAGCATTTCACCTGAAATGGAAGCCTTCGAAACCCTCATGCTGGGGCTTCGGCTAAACAAGGGAGTTGACCGTAAATCCTTTTTAGATAGGTATCAGGTAGACATCATGGACCTCTATAGCCAGGCACTTTCCAAACATGAAGCGGAGGGTCTTGTTACCATCACAGGAGACCGGATTGCCTTGACTACAAAGGGCTTTAACGTGTCCAACCAGGTTTTTGTAGACCTCATGCCAGACGAATAATAGGAACACAGTTTAGAAAGCCTTTAGAATTTATTAAGGCTTTTTTACTTGCCTTGGCCAGTCGATCGGCCTATAATGGGTTTGTAATCAGAACGTGTTCGGTTAAGGAGAGACCATGGCAAAAGTTATCCAAGAGGAAAGAGAATACACCCGCAAACGAATTGTGGAAGTGGCCCATATTCATTTTCTTCGTAATGGTTATGAAAAAACCAGTCTTCGTGCCATCGCCAAAGAAGTTGGGATTGGGACATCGACGATTTATGGGTACTTTGAGAAAAAGACAGACCTCTTGATCTATACCTTTCTCGACCTGCTCAATCTCCAAGGCAAGCAGTTGTCCTCCTACCTTTCCTTATGGAATGGAGAAATGACTGCTGAGTCCCTTGCAGACATGATCACTTCCATGATCATGGTCCAGCTACAGCCCCTCTTTCGAATTGAAAAACCCCTCTTGGCCCAGTTCTTTCAAGCGGTCAGCGAGGAGCTTCAGTTCAGGGAACTACGGGACACCATGCAGCCCTTTGGCGGTGTAAGAGAAGCGGTGAATCATGTTCTCCAGCAGTGTGTAGACGCCGGTAAACTCAAGACAAAACTGGAACTGGAATTTCTCACAGAAGTCCTACTGGAAACCAGTGCTGGCCACATCTTCACCTATATTTTTAACAGTGATTTTTCTACAGAACATTTGCGATTACTGGTACGACAAACCTTTTATGTTATTTTAGTAGACAAAATGTAGTTTGTTTCTAGCTGACCTGTCAATTCTTGGCCGTCTTTCAAAGATGGCCTTTTATACGAACATAAAGCGAACGTGTTCGTATAAAATAGACAAAATGGCGTGTAGACTAGAAATAGCAACAAGTATACAATGCGAACAAGAACGGAGAATGACGATGAATAAAAAGATGATCCTCACAACCGCCTTGACCTGCAGCCTGCTCTTGGCGGGGTGTGGTAGCCAAGAGGTTGCAAGCCCCCCGGTGGTTCTCAAGCCAGTGACAGTCGAAACAGCACAAATGCAGACAGGGATTGAGGAAACCCTTTATTTTGGAACCATTCAAGCGGAGTCGACCAAAAAAATGTCCTTCCGTAGTGGTGGCCGTATTGAGTCAGTTGTTGTGGAAGTCGGTCAAGTGGTGGCGCCAGGCGACGTGATAGCCACCTTGGACACCGGTGACCTGGAAGCCCAGCATAATGCAACCCTAGACCAAATTAGGGCAGCCCAACAAGACGTCGTAAAAGTTAAAGAGCAACTGTCCCACCTGAAGGACCAAGAAGCCAAGCTTGTCTCCCTCCATGCAGCGGGAGCAGCAAGCCAGGACCAGGTGGATAGCATACAAACCAACGTGGCGACCACGGAGGCCAGCTTTTTGCAGGCCAGCCTACAGGTGGAACGCCTCCACTACCAGCGACAGACCCATGAAGACCTCCTAAAGGACGGTGTCCTGGTGTCAGATATGGAGGGTGTGGTTACAGACGTTCTAGGTGAACCAGGAGAACTTCTAGGCGTGGGAAGTCCAGTTGCCTTGGTCAGAAGCATGGACGAGACCATCCGCTTCACGGTTCCACAAAAGGATGTTAAGAAGGTCCATGTGGACCAAAATGTACGGGTTCCCGTTGAAGAAGGCTATATCAATGGAACTGTGACTAAGGTCAAGGACAGTCCTGATCCACTGACCCGGGGATATGAGATCCTGGCCACTATCCCATCGGGCCAACTCCCCATCGGAACCCCGGTGGAAGTCTATGTCCCAACCGGTGTTCAAACGGGCATATGGGTACCCATTACGGCCATCTTGTCCACGTCAACAGACTATGTCCTCATCCATGAAGAGGGGATTGCCGTTCGAAAGAACATCGAAATCGACCAGTTAAGGGGTGACTTGGCCATGATCAGTGGGATCGAAGCCGGCGACCAAGTGATCGTCAGCGGCATGGGCAACCTTCGGGCTGGCAAAGGGGTCCAAGTCCTTTCGAAGGACGGTGAACAGCAATGAGAAAGATCGTTAGCTACGCCATAAAAAAACGAAGACTAACCGTCTTCTTTATGATCGCCGCCATCCTCTTTGGCGCTTATAGTTACTACCTGATGCCCCGACAAGAAACACCGGATATCAGTGCACCAGCGGCTCAAATTCGCATTTTCTACCCGGGCGCATCTCCTGAAAAGGTGGAGGAGGAAGTCACTGAGAAGCTGGAAGACGTCATGAAGGATGTACCAGGCTTCAAAACCAGCGAAACCTATACCAAGGAGAGTCTTTCCGTGGGCATCCTCATGCTGGAAGACGGCATAGACCCAGAGCCTTCCTGGGATCGACTCCGAGTCCTCATGGATGACCTGGAACAAGAGTTACCCGACGGTATTCATTCCATTGCCATTAATACGGATATTGCAGAAACTGCCGGTATGATCATCAGCATGTCAGGCCAAGGATACTCCACGGAGGAACTGGCTGATTATGCAGATGACGTGGCTGACCAGTTGTCGAAAATAGACGGGATTACCCGATTTGATATTGTCGGTGACCTAGAAAAAAACATAGAGATTGCCATTGATATGGAGCGCCTCAACCAGTATGCCCTGTCCCTTGAGGACGTGGCCAATATGATCAAGGTACAAAATGTTGAAATTCCCTCAGGGAAGTTAGACACGGGGGCCTCCCGCCTAACCGTGCAAGCTGAGGGGGTCTACTCCAGCCTGGAGGATATACGCAACACCATCCTACTGACGTCTCCCCAGACGGGAAACACCCTGCGTCTGCGGGACATCGCGACGGTGGAAATGGCCGTGGATGACGGCACGCCCCGTTACTACCAGGACCAGTCGGAGGCAGTCCTCTTGGCAGGTTATTTCACAGAAACCCTCAATGTGGTCCACGTGGGTGAAGAGGTGGAAGCTGCCCTGGATGTCATCCAGGCTGACCTGCCCAAGGGAATCAATTTTCACCTGGCAGTTTACTCGCCCCACGACGTGGAAGCCTCTATCAATGATTTTATTATGAACCTGGTCCAGGCTGTGGTATTCGTTATCCTAACGGTACTGATCGGCATGGGCATGCGGAATGCCGTCGTGGTTTCAACTACCATTCCCCTGGCCATTGCCATGACTTTTGTGGCCATGTACCTACTTGGCATTAAACTGGAGCAGATGTCTATTTCTGCCTTGATTATCGCCCTGGGCATGTTGGTGGACAACGCCATTGTGGTCAGCGACAGCATTCAGCACTACTTGGACGAGGGCCTAGACAAGCTCCAGGCCTGCATTAAGGGGACAGCCGAAGTGGCTACCTCAATCCTGACGTCCACAGCAACTACTGTTTTTTCCTTTTTACCGCTGTTGCTCCTGGATAGCGCAGCTGGTACCTTTATGTTTGGGGTGCCGTCGGTGGTTATACTCGCTCTCATTGCATCGTATGTATGTGCGTTGGTGTCCACCCCGCTCATGGCATACTTGCTCTTTAAGCCGTCGGCACCCAATAAAAAAGAAAAGTTCGGCCGTTTACGCCAGTTTTTCGACGGCCTCTTTGAAACTGCCATGAAGCATAAGATCACCATGGCCCTTGTACTCATTGTGATCCTAGCAGGAACAGGTGTCCTGGCGGCCTCCATGCCGACCAGCATGTTCCCCAAGGCGGACAAAAACGTCCTCTACATTGAACTCAGAGGGGAGAACCCGTCCGACCTTTTGGCAACAGACGCCGTTATGCAGGACGCCATGGAGATCCTCAGTATGATCCCCCAGGTTAAACACACGACAGCCTCAGTAGGCGAGGGTCTGCCCAAATTCTATGTGACCATGCGGAATGTAGCCCGGTCCAATGACGTGGGCCAGGTCCTTGTGGAGTTTGATCCCCTGGAAGGTGGGGCAGAAATGACCCATGACCAGGTGGCTTCTACCATTCAGGTGGCCCTGGACGAACTCCTAATCGGAGGGAAGGCCTCTGTCAGACTGCTGGACATTGGTAGCATTGGTGGTGCGCCGATCGAAATGCGTCTCCTGGGTGACTCCATGGAAGAACTGGAGTCCTTGTCTGAGGAACTCGTAGTGATCCTGGAGGACATTGAAGGCACAACCAATGTTACAACGGACTTTGCCAATCGGTCCTACCAGTATTTTATTGAAGTAGATGAAGCCACTGCAGGACTTGCAGGGGTGTCCAAGTACGATATTCAAAAGGAAGTCAGAAACGCCCTCAGCGGCAACGCTGCCTCCTCCTATAGCCGGGGTGGGCGGAGTTATGCCCTCCAAATCAAGTCCAATGTGGACAGCAAGGAACGACTAGAAAACATCGCAATCAAGTCTTCTACCACTGGGGAGAAGGTTCCACTAAAAAACGTGGCAACCATCCAACTCAAGTCCAGCTATCCCAACATTACCCGTTGGGACGGAGACCGGGCTGTGAAAATCTCCTCAGACGTCCTACCGGGTTATTCCAGTGCAGCCATTGAAGAGGCCTTTGTAGCCCGAACAGCCCACATGGATATGCGGGGGATGGCCTTGACTTTTGATGGAGAAGCGGACATGGTGTCCGATAGTTTTGCAGACCTGGGCAAGCTGGGCCTGGTGGGTCTATTCTTGATCATGACTGTCTTGATCATCCAGTTTAACTCCTACCTGCAACCGGCCATTATCCTGGTTACCATACCCCTGTCCTTTGCAGGTGCCCTCTTCAGCCTTTATATCACCGGCCAGGAGTTGTCCTTTACAGCCATGCTGGGCATGGTCAGTCTCATGGGGATTGTTGTGAACAATGCCATTGTCCTCATTGACTACATTAACCAGGCCAGGGGAGAGGGGCAAACAGCCCTGGAGGCTTGCAAGACAGCGGTGGGTAGACGTTTGCGACCCATCCTACTGAGTACAACCACAACAGTCATTGGCCTGGTGCCACTGGTTGTTTCCGGCGGTGAAACCTTCCGCCCCATGGCCATCGGTCTCATGGGTGGGCTCCTCTTTTCCACTCTTTTAACCCTGGTGTTTGTGCCGTCATTGGTGGCCATAACCCATGGGAAGAAAGAGGAGAGGGGCCAGCCATTGGAACTGGCTACAGAACCTCAATAGTCCTCAGCAAATAGAAAGCCCACCAAGGCCACTTCATTAGGGAAGTCAGCCTTGGTGGGTTTTTTTCTTACAAGTCCAGCAGGTCAATCTTAGCCGCCATGATAAAGTCATTCCGGCTTAGACCTTTGATTTTATGTGTCATGAGGATGATCTTGGCCCGTCCCCAACCCAGTTCCACGTCTGGATGGTGGCCTTCTTCTTCCGCGATACCCCCAACAGCATTGACAAAGTCCAGGGCTTTTTGAAAGTCCTTAAAACGGAAGAGTCGTTCAATGTGGGTTTCGTCAACCAGCTTCCAGTGGGGGTCCAACTGCCCCAGGAGGTCCTGAACAATTGGCCCCTTCATGGGTGGCGTATCAATGGAGCAGGCTTCACATTTTCCTGCGCTCAAGGGTTCCTGTGCCATGATATTCTCCTTTCCACCTCTACCCTATATATACCGTGTTCCACACGTAAAAATCACCTGTCCAGTATTTCCTACAAAGTCGGTATAATATGTATAAAGCAAAGGAGGACAAATGGAAGACAAGTTCATGTTAAAGACCGTGTTCAATATGGAGGCCGTTGTGGCCCAGGCCAGCCGTACCAAGACAGCTTACCCTGACTTTGACCAGGAGGGCTTCATAGGGGCTGTAGATGCGCATTTGGAGCCCCTTCAATTTCTGGACCGGGCCCAATTGATTGCCCGGGAGTTGTGGTCTAGACTGCCACAACCCTATGATAGAGCCATTGGAATTATCTTGGAGAGTTTGCCAGAAGAGAATACCAGCCAGGAGCTGGAAGGCTATGAGGGTTTTATCATCATGCCCCTGTCCATGTTGGTTGCTGAGCATGGACTTGGTGAAGGGGACTTTGACTTGTCCATGGAAGCCCTTGTGGCAATGACCAAACGGTTCACGTCGGAAGGTGCCATTCGACCCTTCCTAGACCACCACGAAGAAAAGACCCTGGCCTATATGCATAGGTGGGCCAGGGACGAAAACGTCCATGTCAGAAGGTTGGTGTCAGAAGGGTCTAGGCCTCGACTGCCCCTGTCGTCACCCTTGAGGAAGTTTAAGGCTGACCCAGGGCCTGTCCTTGACCTACTTGACCTTTTAAAGAATGAGCCCACTCGCCTAGTCCAGCGGTCCATCGCCAACAACCTCAATGACATAAGCAAGGACAATCCGGACCATGTGGTGACCTTCCTTGAGGATTGGAAGGCCCAAGGGGTTATGGACTATGAGTGGATTGCCAACCATGCTCTTCGGACCCTGAAGAAGCAGGGCCATGAGGGGGCCATGAAACTCCTTGGCTTCGACCCACAAGTCCGGGTGGTTGTCCATGATCTTCATGTAGAACCCCAGGTGGTGGAGCGGGGCCAAGAGGTCCATTTTGTCTTTATTTTAGAGAACCAGGGGGACCAGGACCTAAAGGCCATGGTGGACTACCAAATTCACTATATGAAGGCCAATGGCAAACAAAGGCCCAAGGTTTTCAAGATCGCTGTGAAAGCCTTGCCAGCAGGTGGTGTGGTCAAGGTTACAGGTAAACGGAGTTTTAAGGATTTTTCCACGCGGAAACACTACCCAGGTCGACACGGGATAGACGTATTGGTCAATGGGAAAGTCAAAGCGAGCGTATCTTTTGAGGTGAAATAAGAATAGGATTTTGAGGCAGAAAAATCCCCGATCAAGTAGTGGGAGTGATCGGGGACAGCCATGGTGTGCTTATAGTCAACGGATTGTTTGGGGGGAATCCGTTGAAGAGCATAATGAAAGCAAAGCATATGTAAATGGATATGCTTTGCTTTTTCATGTTACAAAAGGAGCTTCGCTGTGAAACCGGATGTTTCGCCAAGTTTCGCAAAAATTTAAAGGTTTTTGTCAATATGCTTCGAAAATGTAACAATTGGCAAGAATCTACCTATTTTACGTACTTGTCAAAGAGGGTCCAGAAGGCTTGGTCTGCTTCCATGATCTTGTCCATGTCCTTGGTTTTCTCAGCGGCTGTGATTTTGTCAAAGAGTGCCTTGAGTTCAGTCTTTTGAGCAGGTGTAACCTTGACATCCTTCATCAGGTCGTCGAAGTTCATGGTCCAGTCAGCGCCTTTTAGGTCTAGGATTTTTTCGGCCTTGTTCCAGAAGGCGTCTGAAGCTGCGGTCATGGCCTTTTCGTCTGTTCCCTTTTCAGCTGCAATCATCTTTTCGTAGAGGGGCTTGAGTTGTTTTTGCTGGTCAGCCGTCATCTTAAACTCCTTGGCAAGGTCTTCGAATGTTAGGGGTTCGAAGTCCAATTCCATTGCCTCGCCATCGATTTCTGTAGCCATGATCATGTTGCTAAAGATAGGTTCCTCAGCTTTGAACAGGGCGTCTAGGGCCTTTTCGTAGGCTTCATAATTACCACTTAGACGGGCTTTTTCAGTTGCTTCATAAAGGGGCTTCAGGGTTTTGACTTGGTCAGGTGTAAGGCCTAGGTCCTTGTAGAAGTCGTCAAAGGAAACTTTTGGTTCAGACTTGAACGCTTGGAACTCAATCTTGCTTAGGATTTTGAAAAAGGCGTCTTCCTTGGCAATGGCTTCGTCGATTTTTTCAGCCTTCCATAGTTTCTCGGCTTCACCAGCCAGCTTGGTCATAGTCGTCTTTTCTGTGGCACTTGCCTTGGCTGGGATCAGTTCGGTTAGGTCCATGACCAGGTTTACATTGTCCATGTCCTCGAAACCTTCGAGGTCTTCAAAGTCCCATTCGCCGCCCATGTCAAACTCTGTTGCCGGCGTCAGGTCCATGGCCTTGATTGCTGTTGTAG
>CAYFHQ010000023.1:0-42682 GCA_964342805.1 uncultured Peptostreptococcaceae bacterium
TTATATCATAACTTAGATTGTTGAAAATGTGTCTAACCTTGTGTGTACATTATAGTTATTTCAGAGTATCAACTGATAAAGTTGAACAAAAGGAAAGCATCAAGAACCAAGAACTCATTTTTATGGACTACATCAAGAAGCAAGGCTTTGAGCTATGTAGGTTTTATATCGATGAGGGTATCACGGCAACAGGAAAAGAAAAACGTCCCGCATTTGACCAAATGGCAAAGGATATTGATACTGGTGAGTTTGACATTATCATCGTAAAAGAGCTTTCGAGACTTGCACGTAATGTTGAAATTGCAAACTGGACTAAGCGAAAAGCCATTGATAAAGATGTTAGAATTCTCAGCATTGACAATCTAGTTGATACCTTTGATTCGGGTAAGAATATGATGTTCAATACAATTGCCAATCAATATGAAATGGAAAGCAGAATGACGTCATCAAGAATCAAGGCTAGCTTTTTAGCAAAACAAAAGAATGGTCAGTTCATTGGTTCAATTCCACCATATGGGTATGTTGTTAAGGACAAGAAGCTATTCAAACGTAATGACTATACCGAAGATGTAGTTAGAGAGATATTCTCTTTTTACCTTGAAGATTGGGGACAAGAGAAAATCGCTAGATACCTTGATAAAAAAGGTTATCCAACACCCGCACAAGTTGCAGGGAAATCAAATGCTGGTCGCTTTTGGCACGGAACAACAGTCAAGAAGATTTTAACCAATTACCATTATCTTGGTCATTTGGTTCAACACAGAGAAACGTCAAAAGACATTTGTATAGCTACAAGAAAGCAAGTGCCCAAAGAGGAAATGATTTGGGTTCGTGACACACATGAAGCAATCATTGATGAAGCAATCTTTAACCTTGTGCAAGAGAAAATCGAACACAAGAAACGTGTTAAAGATGGCAATAGCAAAAGTAAGACAGTTCGTTCTTATGAGAACAGACACCTATTCACAGGATTTATATTCTGTGCTGAATGCGGTAGTCCTTACTGGTGGCGAACTAATACACACGGTTATTTATGTGGTTCTAGGCTCAAAAGAGGGCGAGTAGCTTGTGATAATGACATTATCAGAGAAAAACAACTGATTAATCTTATCAAAAGAGATGTCAAAAGCTTCTTAACTGATGACATTAAAATCGATGTCGATAAGAAGCTACTTAAAGAGCAACAGAAATCTCAAAGGCAAATTGACTCTCTAACCAACAAAATCAATAATTTGAAGCGAAAGAATAAGAAGTACCTTGATTTACTAGCTGATGAAATCATTAGTAAAAGCGACTACAAAGAGTCTATTGCAATGAACAATGATGAAGTAAAAAAGCTTCAACAAGAGCTTAACACCTTATCATCTGAACTAAAAAAAGAGAGACTTGATATTAGCAGTATCAAATCTCAACTTGAAGATGTTATTAAATTAGAAACATTCGACCGAGAACTCATTAACCTGTTAGTAAATCGAATCGAAGTTTCAAAATCGGGCGAGTTGAAAGTGTTCTACACTTTCTCTCACCCAAAAGTTTATAATCATAAAACAATGAAGTCAATAAGTTAAATCACTATTTTATTTTTTTTAGCAACGTACAAACCTCAACATGAGGCGTATGCGGAAACATATCCACACAAACCACCCTCTTCACCTCATAACCCGCTTCCTGACACTGGGCCAAGTTCTCAGCCAATGCCCGTGGACCACAGGAAATGTAGGTGATCCCCTTAACCCCATAAGACAAAATCTTGTCCAGGGCCTTGGGCGTAATGCCTGCCCGAGGTGGGTCCACCACAATCACGTCTGGCTTGACGGTTACGTTCTCAAGTACCTTAAAGACGTCCCCTGCCAGGAAGTCACAGTTGTCGATCCCGTTCATGGCGGCGTTTTCCTTGGCTGCTTTCACAGCGTCTTCCACGATCTCGATGGCTGTCACGTGGCTGGCCTTGCGGGCCATGATCTGGGCAATGGTGCCCGTTCCACTGAAGAGGTCAAAAACATTCCGGTCTTCAATGTGGTCCATATAGTCCATGGCTGTGTCATACAACAACTCCGCAGCAATGGGGTTGGTCTGGAAGAAGGAGTAGAAGGACACCTTGAAGCTCAGGTCGTAGAGCTTTTCCATATACCAGTCTCTGCCGTAGAGGATCTTGTAGTCCCCCTCCACCACGTTGGCGGTCATGTCGTTGACAATTTGTAGTATGCCAACAATCTCTCCCTGTAATTCTAGGCGCAGGAGCGCATCGATCCAAGGTTGTAGGTCGTGGTCTTCTATGGAACTGGTGGACAGACCCACCAGGATTTCTCCCGTCTTCTTTCCTTGGCGGATATTGAGGTTCCGAAGGAAGCCCTTGGTTCCCCGCATGAAGTCAAAATGACGAATACCCCGTTCCACAAAGTGGTCGTGGGTCGCTTTCAAAATGGCATTGAAGTCTGGACCACTGATCTTACACTGGTCCACGGTCACCACGTCATAGTGGCGACCCTTCTTGTGCATGCCCAGTTCCG
The DNA here is from genome assembly GCA_964342805.1 of uncultured Peptostreptococcaceae bacterium. Lineage (GTDB taxonomy): Bacteria > Bacillota > Clostridia > Peptostreptococcales > Acidaminobacteraceae > CAYFHQ01. The sequence goes on from CAYFHQ010000023.1 coordinate 2,511, forward strand.
TGGGTCCGTCCTTAAACTCGTCCCCAAAGGAGAATTCCATTTTATTCCGGTAGTCATAAATCACTGGAGAGGCCAGGACACCACCCCACTCGTAGCCTGTTACACCGTGGTCGGCCAGGAGCTTTTGGATCATGCCACCCTTCATTTCCAGTTGCTTTTCATAGGGTACTGTCTGACGGGCACAACCACCGCAACGGCCAAAGTGGGGGCAGAAGCTGTCCACTTCATAGTCCGCCCGCTCCACCACTTCCAGGAGCATACCCTCTGCTTTATCTTTACGATTCTTCTTAATCCGGGTCCGGATGGTTTGACCTTCCAGGCCACCCTTTACAATGACTTTCTTGCCTTCAGCCACCCCAACACCCTTGGAGGGAAAGATCATGTCGGTCACTTTTAGGTCGATTATATCCTTCTTTTTCATGGTTCCTCATTCCTTACAAACACTACTATAGCCAGATCTATGCCAAGCGTGATTCCCACGCCTCTCGTCAGTCTCCTGTCCATCAAAACTTGGACAAGGTTATCGGGCTTTATTCTATCAAATCCCCCATTGAAAAGCCACTCTCCCGACAAAAAATGAAAAACACCGGGGAGACCGGTGTCTTTCTTGGAATATTGTGAAGTTGTCTTTCGGGTCGACAACCTCCGGCCACCCTCTCGCAAGGAAGGTTCGGGATTGTACCTTGAGGGCAGGGAGGGGTAACCAGTGGAACACATGATATTGGATCATTCTTATGCGGGTAGTGTAAATAAAGGCGTCTCAGTCAGGGGAATGACTTTATTGAGAGTCGTTTTCATTTACACCCCTACTTTACCACACGGCCCGAGCCAAGAACATAGACAAAATGCCAAGGTTCATGAAGTTTTCCCCAACTGCTCTCGGAAGTGTTTAGGGGCCATACCCACGTACTTTTTAAAGATGCGGCTGAAATGAAAAACGTCTTCATACCCAACCATCCTGGCCACGTCGGACACGGTCGTGTTGTTTTCCGCCAGCATTTCCTTGGACCGCTCCATCCTGTACTGGGTTAGATACTGCTTGGGGCTAATCCCCAAGTGCTTCTTAAAGAGATAATAAAAAGGTTTGGGTTCCATGCCCACCATGGCAGACAGGTTTTCCACCACGATGGTTTCCGTATAATGACTTTGGATGTACTTCTGCACTTGTTTCAGCTTTTCTTGGTCTGAGTCCCAGTGATAGCAGAGCCCATACTCAAGTACTGACACGATAATCCCTAGGAGGGCATGTTTGCTTTTCAGCCGGCTGAGAAGGGTCTGGTCCATATTGGACTGGGTTAAGACTTGGACTTCATGGAGAATGCGGAGCATGTTGCGCTCACACAGGTTGACCACAAAGTGTTCCTTGTACAAGGGATGGTGCATAGACCGCTGGGTCTCCTGGGACCTGGGATGGTAGTGGATCAGGTAATAAGACCACGGCTGGTCCCCTAGCACTTTCTTGTCCAAGGATAGGTTTTCTCCTGCGAAGAGGATCTTACCTCGTTCCAGTACATATTCCTTACCGCCTACCCGATAAATGGCCTGGCCATGTATGGGAATGACAATGCCACAAACCCCTTCCATGGTATGGGTGCCAGTACGGACCTTGCCAGGGGTCACATCGATCTTGTAAGCCCCTGTGAGCTGTAATTCTGATGACAGGTACAAACGTAACATCCGGTGAAAGTCCATGGATCGCTCCTATACAGGTATCGCCCTCTGAGGCACTTGCTTGGCTTCTTTAACCCGCTTCATTTTCATTACAAAGTAGGTTCCATAGATCATCAGGTAAACCAAGGTTCTTTCCAGTCGTGGGTCATGTAGACTCAAGGTCACATAGTGGACAAAGCACATGAAATAAAAGAGGTAGGACCACTTATGTAGTTTTTTCCAGGTGGCCCGCTTCATTTTTTTACGGACACGGATTGACGAGGTTATACCTAAAACGATCAATAGGACCGTGTTCACTAGGCCTGTCCAGGTCATTAGCTGCTGGGTCAGGCGGATGTTACCTTCGATCAAAGCTGTAATCCCATAGGGGGCCGACAGGGCCACATACAGCAGGGTATGGGGCAGATAGAAAATCGTTCCTAAAATAGATAAGTCCGTACGAATGGCCATGAGGGGCCCTCGAAGTTTATGGCCTGCTGGCAGGGCTCCTGCAAACATAACATAAATAAACATACTGGCTGGCAGGTAGCCACTAATGATACTCCGGATCATCCGGACCCACCACGCACTAAAGCTGACATCAATCACCCGTAGAAACACCATGGCTGCAACCACTGTGCTTACCAGAGAAATGATCCAGGCCCCTGCAAACCACTTGGTCCTGTTCTTTCTAATGGTTTTTCCCCACCGAAAGACCAATAGTCCTGTTAGTAGCAAGGACAAAAACAGTTCAATTGTACCCTCTAAAAATACCTTTTCCATGTTACCCCCGTTCTTACTTGTTCATTGTTATTGATAAGATGTATGTAATGATAATCATTCTCATAAACAATATCAATATCCTTTCCAATGTACAAGGCCAATCCAGGATTATGTCAAATTTTAAACAAAGAAAAACTGCAGGATGGCCTTCCTGGCAATGACTTACCAGAAAACCCTACCTGCAGTTTGAATGCCTCCCCTATGAAGGGTAGATTCCACTTCCTTATGAACTTGAACCTTTCATTGTCGGCGGGGCGGCTGAATCCAGCTGAACAACATAATAAACGGACCGGTCTGTCCCCTTTTGGATCTGGATGGTTTCCAGGGCCCTTTCCGTGGACTCAATCAACCGGGACCGGGCCGCCCTTGTTCGTAGCCTTGCCTTGGCGTCAGTAATAAGCTGACGGACGGGCGCATCGTGTAAATGGTGCCATTTTTGCTGGTCCAGGGCAAACTGGTGGCGGAGGGAAAAGCCACAGCGCTTGATCAGCATAACCTTTTCCGCTGTCGCCAGGGCAATGTCATGGATGACTGCAAAGCCACCGGGCTTGAGCCATTTTTTCATGGCCATCATGGCTGGAACAAAACCGGCTTGAATAAGGGTTTGGTCCAGCCAGGCAATGTCAAACTGTCCATAACCAGTAACCTGGTCTAGGCTGACCACCCTCCCCCCAGTGACTTGAGCCAACTCCGTCAGGGTGGGTTCGTGATGACAACCTGCCGAGACAATTTGGGGCTTGCCCAGTTTGGGCAGGAAGCCAAAGGCCTTGCGGGTGTAGGGAATAAAATTACTTTGGATCTTGTCCAGTTGTTTGCGGAACTCCCGTTCCACCCTGGTGATTATCTTCTGAGGGTTGCTGCCCTGGGATTCTTGAGGGTACCTTCTTCTTTTTTGTGCCATTTTTCCGTCCATTTCAGTAATAGAGGGGTTGCCACGGTGGACCCGATCACCAATAGAATGACCGCTGTAAAAACGTCTTGGCCGATCATGCCAGAGGCCCGGCCCAGGTTGGCCACAATGAGGGCTACTTCTGCCCGGGGGACCATGCTAATGCCGGCCTGGATAGACTCCAGCTTGCTAAAGCCTGCCAGCCTTGCCCCAATACCGGAACCGACGATCTTACTGATGATGCCCACGGCTGTGATAATAAGGGCCAGGTGGAGGTGTTCCAGCACAGACATGAGGTTGATCCCTAGGCCAATGTTGGCAAAGAACAAGGGGATAAAGAAGCCATGGCCGATCTTCTCAACCTCATGGTTGATCCTATGCTTGACCTGAGTCGTGGAGATGATGACACCCACAAAAAACGCGCCTATGATGGCTGCCATGCCCAGCTCAGATGCGAATATAGCAAACACAAGGGCCAGGATCATGGAAACGGCCAGGAGGTGTATTGCCCTCAGCCGGCTGATCTCAGCCTTATTGTCTTTTAAGAACTTTTTGATCATGCCACCGACAATGATCATCATGATGAAGAAGGCGACGATCTTCATAACCAGGACCCAAACGTTGCCGTGGCCCTTGCCGAAAATACTCATGCCCATGGTGGACCGGAGTCGGCCCAGGTCACTGAGGGTCTGTACTGTGATCCCCATGGAGGTTGCAGTGAGAATCACACCCACGAAAATGGCCTCTGACAGGGTCACAGCGTCCTTGGCCAGGAACATGGCCCCCACACCCAGTACAAAGGGCATGACAACGCCACCGATAGCTATGGCTGATGATTTATCAAAGGAGTTTTTCAACTCTTCAAAGTCGGTTTCAAGGCCTGCCATGAACATGAGGAGAATGACGCCGATTTCAGACAGGTGGCCAATAAACTCTGTGGACTGGGCAATACCTAAAAGGGAGGGGCCCACAATAATCCCTCCTAGGATCTGGCCGAGGACCTTGGGTTGCCCCAGGTGTTTAAAGAGCATAGACCCTGCTCCAGCAGCCAATAATATGGTAACTAAGTTGATTAAGTATGACATATCGCCGTGCATGTGCTTCCCTTACCTTTCTTACTGTCCATTGGACGCAGGAGTTGTATGCTCCTCGATATGGCCTTGGCCACTTCCAATGGATTTTCCATATGCCTCTAAGCCTTTTTGCAAAAGGGCTGAAAATACTTCTTGTTCTTCGGGCTCCAGAACCGTCTCCATGATCCGGCCCAGTTCTTCAAAACTCACCATGTGGGCGTCCACCACCTGCCGTCCCAGGTCGGTGAGGACGATATAGGTCACCCGCTTGTCTTCCTCGCTGGGTTCCTTTTCAACCAGGCCCATTTCTGTCAAGCGCTTGATCATGACCGTCACAGAGGAGTTGGCATAACCCAATTCCTTGGCCAGGTCTGACCCCGTCACTTGGTCGCCGTCCCGTATGACACCCAGGTATTCCAGTTGGGACACCGTCATATTCCGTAGGTTGTGAAAGGAGGGCTTGCTGAGTTTTTGGTCCATCCGCTCCTCCGTTAAAAAGTACATATCTTTCATAAGCTTAGTGATCATGATTCCACCTCATTTTATTTAGCTAGAGACTAACTAAATAATACAATATGCTTTTTGAGACCAAAGTTCAAGGAAAATAAGAAGATCTTAAGAAGATTCACAGGGTGTTCACAATTAAAAAAGGCCCCCCAGTCCGGGTTCCGAAGCCGTCCTGGGGTGGCCTAATATTTGTCGACTATACCAACACGCGTTACAGGTAAAACCGAAAACGGTTGCTAAAGACGGCAAAATATACAGGCAATATTGAGTTGTTGATCATGAGCATTACTGGGTTACTTGGCTTCCCCTGGGTGACTCTAAAGGCGAGAAGTCTCAATGTTTTGTTGAGCGATATGTAATGATTCTCATTATCAATAATCAGAGAAAAAGAAGGCCTTGGGGTCTACTTGTCAAGCCACAAGGCCAATAAACTTTCTCTGTTTGTCGATGATTACATCATCTTGGAGTAGTATTCTACTACCAGGTGGTCGTCAATCTGAATTGGAATTTCTTCACGATCAGGCTTACGGATAAGTGTCGCTGCAAAATTCCCTGTGTCCTTTTCAATGTAAGGATAAGGAGACTGACTGTCTGCCGTGAACTGGTCTACAAACATTTCTGTTTTACGAGACTTTTCACGTAGGGTGATCACGTCACCTGGCTTCACACCAAAGCTTGGACGGTCAACTTTCTTACCGTTCACCCGCATGTGACCATGTACAACCATTTGCCGTGCTTGACGAATCGAGCTGGCAAAGTTCATACGGTAAACCAGGTTGTCTAGACGCATTTCCAGGCTCTTTACCAGTGCAGGACCTGTCATTTCAGAGTTCTTCACTGCAGCCTTTACATAACGTCTAAATTGCTTCTCCAGCACACCGTAGTATGCACGAAGACGCTGTTTCTCCAGCAGTTGACGTCCGTAGCTGGAAAGCTTTCGATCTTCTCGGCTGGTACCAGGCTTGGCCCGGTCCATTGCCTTTGGATGTCCGCATACGTTCAAACCTAGACGTCTACTTTGCTTGAAACGTGGACCCATCATTTTCGCCATATTTACCTCCAATATTCACTAAAAATCATTGGCGTGCCGCGGTAAATATTATGCCGAACCTACAATATCACAGGTTTCACAAAAAGAAAAGGAAATCTGAGTATTTTGATAGGATTTTAATGAGATTTATTATCAACTGCTCCAAGCTTTCAAAATTGTCAGGTCCTTTAGGGCCCCCTATTGTTGCAGGTCCATCCACGCTTCCATGAACTGGTCCAGTTCAGCCTTGTAGCCCTTGATGGCGTCATACTGTTCCAGCACCCGGTCGTAGGGCAGACCCTCGTCCTCATTTAGTTTCGCTTCTGCCGCTGCAATTTTCGCTTCCATTTCAGCGATGGCTGCTTCCACTTTTTCCAGCTGCCGTTGTCGTTTCTTTTCTGCATTCCTCAGCCTCTTTTCGTCTTGGTAACGGTAGTTCTTGTCCGCCTTTTCCTCTGCCGCTGAGTCACTGGTCTCCTGACGCTGTAGGCCCAGTTGCCGGTCCCTCTCCTGTTCTGCCTTATAGGCGTCGTAGTTGCCCTCATAGGTCCTGGTCCCACGGGCCGACAACTCGATCACCTTGGTGGCCACCTGGTTCATAAAGTAACGGTCGTGGGAGACAAACAAGACCGTTCCGTCAAAGTTCTGTAGGGCCAGTTCTAACATTTCCCGAGAGGGAATATCCACGTGGTTGGTGGGTTCGTCCAAGAGGAGGAAGTTGACCTCCTGCTCCATCATGAGACATAACTGCAGACGGACCTTTTCTCCACCGGAAAGACCGGAAACCGGCTTGTGGAGGTCGTCACCAAAGAATAAGAACCGGGCCAATTTCTCCCTGCCCTTCCACTCCCCAATGAGGGTTTCTTCATTAAAGAGCTGGATGACTGTCCGCTCTGGACGTTCAAAGGCCGTCTCCTGCTCCAGGTATTCCACCTTAATCTGGGCACCCAACTTGAGGTCCCCGGCCATGGGCTCCAGCTGGTCCACCAAGAGTTTAAGGAAGGTGGTCTTGCCGACCCCATTGGGGCCAACCAGGGCTGCCCGCTCTAAACGATTTAGTTCAAAAGATGCGCCCCGTACCAAGGCTTGATCATAACCAAAAGACAAGTCCCGCACCGACAAGACTTCCTTACCCGACCGTCCACTGGTGGCAAAGGACAAACCCATGTTCCGCTTGTCTTCCTTGGGCTTTTCGACCTTTTCCATTCTTTCCAGGCGCTTTTCCATGCTCTTGGCTTTGACAAACATGGCTTCATTGTCCACCCGGGTACCCCAGTCCCTAAAACGTTTGATGGCTTCTTCCATCTCTCTAATTTTTTTCTGTTGGTTTTTATAGAGGGCCAGCTGCTGGCGGAGCCATTCATCCTTTTGCTCCTTAAAGCGGGTATAATTGCCCTTCCAGGTCCGGCTGGTCCCCCTTTCAATTTCTACAATCTTTGTGGTTACCTTGTCCATGAAAAAACGGTCGTGGGACACAATAATCATGGACCCCTTATAGGCGGTCATATATTCTTCCAGCCACTCCACTGAACCTGCGTCCAAGTGGTTAGTTGGCTCGTCCAAGAGTAGGACGTCTGGGGCTTCCAAGAGGATTTTCCCCAGCATGATCCGGGTCTTTTCTCCCCCGGACAACTTGTCAAAGGGACGGTCCACCAGGTGTTCAATCTTCAGGCCAATGATGACCCGGTTGGATTGCTCCTCCATGGCATAGCCCCCGGCCACTTCAAAGTGCTTTTGGGCCATGTCATAATCATGCATGAGCCGGTCCAGGGCCTTGCCACTTTCAACACCCATTTGGGCTTCCATGTCCCTCAGGGTTTTCTGCTGGCCCAAAAGGTCGGCAAAGGCTTCCAGCAAAACAGCCCGGGCTGTGGTACCTTCCGGCCGAACTGGGATTTGCTCCAGCCAGCCAATACGAACGCCCTTGGCCTTGTGGATGGCACCTTCATTGAGGTTTTCTTCCCCAGTGATCATTTTAAATAGGGTGGTTTTACCAACCCCATTACGGCCGATCAGGCCAATTCGTTCCCCCTCGTCCACTTGAAAATCTATATCTGAAAAGACTTCGTTGGCACCGAAGAATTTATTTACATGGCTAATATTTAATAAGATCATTGTTTTTCTCCTTGTATGAATGATAGCTAGGCTTGTGCAAGTGTGCTCTTGCCATGCCTTTAGGCTTGTCCTGCCACCGGCCCGGTAGCACTTTTCAACATGTAGGCACAAAAAAACCTGAGTATCGTCTACTCAGGCGGATGCACAGTACATGAACCTAGACCCTCCCTAAGGAGTGGTCAAGTCGTATTGGAGTTGCCCTAGACGAAAACGTCCAGAGTGGCCGTAGCCATAGGTTGGACGTCGTTAACAGGTATGGATTTTTGCTAAAAATGGGCGCACTTGCCCGTTCATAGCCTGAATCATGCCAGCTTTGGTGCGATTGAATTGTTGCATACCACCAAAAATCACCTGTTTTTGTAACACGACGTACACCTCCCTTCTATCATTCAACAGAAATAGTATAACATAAAAAAAAGTTGATTGTCATTACACCTCCATGACAATCAACTCATTTTTTTCCTTTAAGCAGTTTGCTCTGTTCCAAACCACTCGTCCACCAGGGTCTCCACAGACTCTACATAGCGGTCAGCGTCGGCTCGAATGGCTTCCAAGTAGTCTTCTGACAGGGCGTCATGGACAGCAATCACCTTCATGCCTGCCCGCTTGCCCGCCAGGACGCCAGCGTGGGTGTCCTCAAAGACAATGCACTCATGGGGGGCAACCCCCATGAGTTCTGCCGCCTTCAAGTAGACATCTGGATGGGGCTTGCCCCGGTCTACCATACAGGAAGTCAAAACCTGGTCCATGTACTGGTCCATTTGGTGGGTCTCTACGATGGCCGCCGTTAAATGGGGGGAGTTGGAGGTCCCAATGGCCATGGCAATACCCTTGTCTTTCAGGCCTGCCAACAGGGCTTCAACCCCGGGCTTAAAGCCAATCCGGTTCCGGTAGAAGTCTTCGGCCATTTCATTCCATTCGGCCTTAATCTCGTCAATGGAAGAGGTAATCTGAAAACGATTTTTAAAGTACTCGGCCGTCTCCGTAAAACTCATGCCCTCAATGGCCTTTTGCAGGTCCTTGGGGAGCTGGTGTCCATGCCGCTCCAAGTATTCAATATCAATGGCCTCCCAGATCCACATGGAGTCCACCAGGGTTCCGTCCAGATCAAAGAGAACTGCCTTAATATTTTCCAACATGTCTTGCCTCGTTTCTTTCGCCGGGCCACTTGGTCCGGCCTCTGGTCTATTTCTTATAGATACTTATATAAAACCGCATGGAGAGGTCCTTGTACAGGACATGTGTCATGCCCACTTGGCCAGCCAAGTGGTCTAGGTCTTCCCTTGCAATGCGGATGGACTGGCGAGGGCCATGGGGCATTTCTTTTTTGATCCATTCGATGACAGCCAATTTACCTCCTGGCTTCAGGAGGGCCAGGGCTTCTTCCAGGGTCTTTTTGGCATGAGGCACTTCATGGAGAACTGTTGCAATCAATACGTGGTCAAGGGATCCAGCTTGCAGTACCACTGGGTTTGAGCTATGGGTCTCACCTAGGTCACGACCAACCAGGATTTGACCTTCATTTATGGGGCCTTCTGGACCAATCAGCATGCCTGTCAAACGACCCTTCAGGTCCTCCGGTGTCCGGTCTTCCATGGCGCTGAGCATTTCTGGACTGATATCCAGGCCATAAACATGTCCGTTTTCTCCCACAAGGCCCGCCGCAGGTATGGCAAAGTAGCCAAGGCCACAACCCAAATCGACAACCTCTTGACCGGCTGTAAGTCCCATCAAGTCTAAAATTTCCCCAGGAGGAAGTTCTTTATATCGTTCTGGACTTTCCAACTTATGCATGTTTTCTGGTTTAAAGACTTTCTTTCCCATAACAACCCTTTCTCTGCACCTACCGGTTAACCTATCTCGACTTGCTGTCTAGTGGTTCAGCCCCATTGCTTTCTCATTCACTATACCATAGGCAATTGGCATATAAAAAGTGCCCTGGTTACCCAAGGCACAAACCTGTCCAATTCGACAGCACTCTTCATCTTCTTACACGCCGTTACTCATCAGCAGCAGAGAAACTAGTGAATTAGAAATCTTGGTTCTCTAGCACTTTTTCTCGATCATTGGCACGTTCCAGCAAGCTCCGCTTGTTGACTACTGTCCGTAGGTGCTCACCTGTACCGATCAAGCCGATTTCATCGAAGGCTTCCATTTTGAGACGGACATTGTTGCCGTCTACCTTGTCTACTGACACTTTTACTGTCACGGTTTCACCCAAGACTGTGGGCTTGCCATGGTCAGCGTATACAGACTTACCAATGGAAATAAAACCTTCTGGTAGACCTTGATCCAACAGTCTTGCACTGGCCTCGATCATCATAGCCACCAAACTAGGTGTTGCAAAGAGATTTTCCAGTTGCCCGCTACCGTAATTCAAAGCTGTATCAGCTTCTGTCACAACTTTTTGTACGGTATACGATTCGCCAACTTTGAACTTAGGTGTTGAAATCATACTGCCACCGCCTTTCACTGGTTTCTATTGCTATATCTTATTCATACCGTAAACCAGTTAATTTATTCAGGGTGACAATGATTTATTCTTCTACAGCTGCGTCTTCCATGGCCTTTCGGACCGCCTTTCGGACCGCCTTGCGAATACCGTCAGAACTAAAGGTGGCATTGGAAACGGTGTCCACCTTCCAGGTTTGGGCTTCCACAATCCGTTCAGCCATGGTCGGCATGGCCCGGCGTAAGTAGCGTGGGGTTTCACTGCTCTTCTTGACTCTCACGCCAATAATCCGGTCATTTCTAAAGGCCACTTCCACGATCAAATTTTCCTTAAAACCCTTGACCGTCACCGTGTACTTACCATCCACATAGAGTTCCCGCTGGGCCTGGTTGGGCCTTTGGGGCTCTTTTACTGGCTCTGGTTGCGTCTCCGGCGGGGTATCTGGTGTAGTCTCCGGTGGGGTCTCTGTCGCTGGTTCCTCAACAGGTTCTGGTACAACCTCCACTGCGGGCTCAGGAGTCGTCTCCCCCTCTGCCTCCGTAGGAGCTTCTGTAGCGGCTTCTGGGGTGGATTCCGCCTGAGGCTCTGTGGCAACTTCCGGTTGACTATCAGGTTCAGACTCGGGTTCAGCCTCTTCAGCTGGAGTTTCTGGGTCCTCAACTATATCTGCAGGATCAACAGACACCACCCCTTCACCACTTTCGGCAAATAGCTGGTCCACGTCGATCTGGTTGGTGTCATTTTGACTGCCACAGCCAACGAGGGCCAAGGCAAGCATTAATAGGCTTATCCATACAACAAGTCGTTTCATATGGCCTCCATCATGGTGCATACTTAATACCGACTGTCCACATAAGTAGAAATCCGTGAGGGTCTTGCCCCCTCAACCCAAGCGCCTGCTTGTCGCAACTTGTACTGGATTCGTTTGTCCATGGAATGGAGGATGACTCTCTCCACATCCAAGAGGACAATTTCAAACAGCGCTTCATTGAGGACGTCGGACCGGGTGACCAGCAAATAGGCCTCCACTTGGTCATATCCATGGATATCCAAAATTTTCTGGGTCCAAACGTCTTTTTCCTGATACAAGTCCTGGGCTTTATGGCGCATCTTCTTGGCGAGAGCCGGATTTCGAAAGGCTTCTTCCGACGCTTCCTGCATATGGAGCTTGGCCTGGACATTATAGTACTGGTAGTTGAACATGGCCGCTTCCACGCTGTCCACCTGGTGTAAGGGTTTCAATCCCCGGTCTGCAAAAAAGGCTGCATTGGCCTCCAAAAAAGCCAGCTTCGTCAAGTCTCCAGCTTCCAATTGGTCAATGGCCTGGTCCCGGTAGGTCCAAAAAGCCTGGAGCAAATCTTTTATTTTGTCCATATCTACTCCATAATCCGTAGGGGTTCAAAGCCTAAAAAGTCGCAGGAGGTCAACTGGTATAAGACCCCATTGACCAGGCCCTGCAAGCCTGTCTTAAAGGACGACTTGGTGTGCAGGTGGCCATAGATCACCCGTTCCACCCCGTATTCCTCGTAGACGTCCATAAAGGCGGAATGGTCCAAACGGTCATTGGTTGGCGGATAGTGGGTCATAACAATGATCTTGTCATGGCCTGCTTTTTTGGCCTGGTCCAAGGACAATTTGAGTCGAATGAGTTCCCGGGCATGGATCTTCTCATCCTGGTCGTCAAACTTAGTGGGATTGGGGGACATCCAGCCCCGGGTACCACAAATGGCATAGTCTTTATAGGTATAAAAGTTATTCTGTAAAAAGTCGATGTCTGGATATAGGGGCTGCATTTTGGTCAGGGAAGTCCACCAATAATCGTGGTTGCCCCGCAGGAGGATCTTGTGACCGGGCAGGTCGTGAATCCAGTCCAGGTCTGCCTTGGCCTGGTCCATCCGTATTGCCCAGGAAATGTCCCCAGGAATGAGGACGGTGTCCTCCTGGCCAATATTGGCCATCCAGCTTTCTTTGATTTTCTCCTCGTAGTTGGCCCAGTGGTCACCAAAAATGTCCATGGGCTTGTCTGTGGAGAAGCTTAAATGTAAGTCTGCTATTGCAAATAGTGCCACGTTTTCACCAACTCTTTTCTAACACTTGTTTCCTTAGTCTCTTTCCGGGTTCAACTCCGGTAGGTCTTCTTCTTCCTCATTGAAGATTTGATACCTTGGGAGGAGCTTTTTAATGTCACTGAGCAGCTCCTGGAGGTCTTCAATATCGGAGTTCTCCCAAATCTGGTTAAAGCGCTCCTGGTAGACCAGGGCCTCTTCTTCCATATCTAAAATATGCAGCTGCTGAATGTTGTTGGTGATGTCAAAGACAATATTGGACTTCTCCTCGAACATCAGCTGGGCATTAATAACTTCTTTTTGGATTTCACACATTTCCTCATCCAGCTGTGACGCGGCGTCGGCTGCAGCCTTCAGTCGCTTGCGGACTTCCGCTGGCAGGTTGGCCTTGTACTTGTAGTTGAGGGAGTGTTCAATAGTCGCCCAGAAGTTCATGGCCAGGGTCCGGATCTGAATTTCTGCCAGGACCGCCTTTTCACCTAGGGCTGTCTGTACGGGATACTGGATAATCACATGGTAGGACTTATAGCCACTCACCTTGGGATTGGAAATATAGTCCTTCTCATAGACGATCCGCAGGTCCTTGCCATCCCGCTGGCGAATGTGGTCCACCACCCGGTAAATGTCGTCCTTAAACTGACACATGACCCGAATGCCACAAACGTCCTCCATGAGTTCCTCAATCTTGTCCTCGGGAATGTTCCGCCGCTTGGACTTTTCCAGAATACTGGAGATTTTCTTCACCCGTCCTGTTACGAATTCAATGGGGGAGTATTCATTGAGGTCCCGGTACTGTTGCCGGATGGACTTAAACTTAATTTTCAGTTCTTCAACGGCCTGTTCATAGGGTATGAGCATCCGCTTCCATTCTCTATTTTGCTTTTGATTCATGAATCCCCCTCCTGCTTGTTGCTGGTCCATTCTATTGCTTTATAAAAGGCCTGTACGTCTGCCAGAGACCCCAGGAGTATGTCCGGTTCATTTGCCAAGAGTGTTTCCTTCGAACTATACCCCGTCAGCAGGGCCACGGTGCGTACAAGGTTTTTCTTGCCTGATTGAATATCATGGGGGGTGTCCCCAATCACATAAATATCCTCTGGTGCAAAGGGTGTTTGCCTATCGGCATTGGCCCGGGCGATCACGTCGGCAACCAGGGCCTCCCGCCGGGTAAAGTCACTCCCGTAGCCCCCTAGGCTGAAATAGTGGTCTAGGCCAGTAAATTCTAGTTTCATGGCAGCACCAATGGTACAGTTGCCTGTGGCCACCGTATTGAGGATACGCCCGCTACGGGTGGTTTCCTCCAGGATTTGCTCCACACCCACGTGGACGGTTGGCCGGTGGATATCCAGCTGACCAGCCAGGGCCCGGCCATAATGGGCATAGAAACTGGGAATGTCTTCTTTGGGCAGGCCATGATGGGCAAATGCCCGCCCGACAATCAGGGCGTCAAGGCCCCCTGCCATGTCTATATTGTCAAATCCACTGGGGATACCGAACCGTTCTTCAAAGGCTGCGTTGAGGGCCTTCCTGCCCACGCCCTTGCAGCGAATGAGGGTTCCGTCGATATCCCATATCAATAGTTTTTCCATCCCTGCCTCCATAAAAGTTGTCCACCCTATATTATACTATACAATTGGTCAGTCAGACACAGAAATGGCATCTTGTCTGACTTGAAAGACAAGATGCCACTGGTAACTTATATTTTTGTTAGGGGGTCTGTGAAGTGACGCACAGCCACCCCATTGAGGTAGTCGCACTGGTCCCCTTGGACCGCGTCCAGGTCTTCAAGCCGCTTGTCAATGGCGTCACGGATTCGCCACCAAGACATGTTCCAATTGCAAAAGAGGGTGTCCTTTTCAGGCGCTCGACCGGCTACCCTTTGGAAGACCACGTCGGGACCCACAAGGCGAATAAAGCGAACCACCCTTTCCACATAGTCCTCAGGACTGATCATTTCAATCTCTCCATTGGTATACATGTCCCCCAGTTGGGTGTTCTTTAAGATATAGAGGGAGTGGAGCTTGACATGACCCACACCCATGGCTGTTATGAGCCTTGCAGCTTCATCGGTGTCCAGGTCTGTGTCCCATGGTAGGTTCAAAATGAGGTGGGTGCAAATATCAAAGCCCCTGGCCTTGACCCGGTTGACCGCATCGATCCACTGGGCCAACCCATGGCCCCTGTTTATGGCCTTGAGGGTATGGGGATTGATGGTTTGGAGGCCAAGTTCAATGGAGACGTCCCAATTGTTCCGCCGGGCCGCATCTTCTAAAATATCCAAGTAGAGGTCATGAATACAATCAGGTCTTGTGGACACACTGATTCCCACTACATCTTCCCGGTCGACTTCGTTAATCCAAGTTTCAAACTGGTCAGGGTGCATATAGGTGTTGGTGAAGTTTTGGAAGTAGGCAATAAATTTCTTGCTCTTAATCCGCTGGGACATCCGTTCGATATTGCTGTCCAGTTGGTCCTTCACCGTTAGGGTGTTACAGGGTGCCTCGAAGCCGGCCCCAACATCACCGCAAAAAATACAGCCGCCTGTGGCCGCTACCCCGTCTCGATTTGGGCAGGTTACGGGCAAGTTGATTGGGATCTTGTAAACCCGCTCGCCGTACTTGTTTTTCAGGTATTGGGTGTAGTTGTTGTATCGTGACATGGGCACTCCTTTACTGGTCCTTTAAGCACATAGATCATACCACAAAGAGGAGGGTTGTTCTAGGGGGATGTACATGGAGGAAAGTGTAGCAAGTGAAAAAAGAGCAGACCGGGTCTGCTCTTTTCTTATGCCTTATCCTTCTTTTGGTGGGCGGGTAGCTCAATATGAAAGCGTACCAGCCCCTCCGGCTGTTCTAAACCAATGGTTCCATGGTGTTGATCGATAATCCGTTTCACAATGTATAGACCCAGGCCAAAACCGCCGTCGGCTGACTTTTTAAAGGGTTCAAAAATGGTGTCTGCGTGGTCCACAGAGGCACCGTCATTGTCAAAGTTGAGTATGATCTTGTCCCCTTGTTCTTTTAGGGTCACTTGGACACAGGAGTTGGCATAACGGACCTGGTTGTCCATGATATTTTCGATGACCACTTTTAGGAGTTCCATATTGCCATAGGCCTGGACCTTGTCCAGGTCCACTTGGACATTGAGGTCACCCCGGGCTGTCCGGTGGGGCAGGACCACAAATTCCACCAGGGAGGTCATGTCCACCATTTCCAGTTTGGAAGTGTCCTCTGCCAGGTAGTCAATCCGTTGGAGGTTAAGAAGTTCGTGGACCAGTCGCTCTAGGCGGTCCGACTCGTCCAGGGCCACTTGGACACTGGACTCCAGGTCTCCTTTAGGGTAGACCCCATTTTGGACTGCGTCCAGGTAGGATTTAATGACCATAATGGGGGTTTTGAGTTCATGGGAAATGGCATGCATTTTAAACTGCTGTTCCTTCTCATGACGATCAATGGCCACCCTCATGGTTTCAATGGCTTCTGCCAGGAGGCCGATCTCCCCTTCTCCTTGGACAGCGATGGGGTCACTGAACTTTCGCTCCTTCATTTGGGTCACGGAGGTTGTCAGGGCCTCCAAGGGTGAGATCATGCGACGGCTGATCCAAAAAAGGAGGCCAACAAGGAACACACCTGTGATCAATAGGCCTAGGCCCAGCTGCTTAAACATGTTTCGCTGGAGGTCTGACTCTAAGGGAATACCCTTTAGGCTGACGTGGATAATCTCCACTTTGGGTGCTCCTTTTAACAATCGATTATTGGGCTTGACTCCCATTTGCATGAGGGTGTTATCAATTCGCATTTTCAGTGCCCGGTCCTGGTCTGGTGACAGGTTGGGGGTTTGGTATTGAACAGGGCTACGGGTGATCACAGCATAGATGTCATAAACCCCAGCGTCTGTGATCCCAAAGGGATTTTCCCCTGGTTCCTGATCCTCTCCAAAGACAGGAACCGTCAACTGAAATTGGTGATTGGCCGTTCCTACCTCGGCCCCTTCCACATAGGGGGTCAGGGTGTCCACCAGGAGGTCAGGGACTCTAGGAGTACCAGGTCCCTTAAAGCGCCTCACTTGGCCGTCCTCTAAAAGAATGTAGTTGAGTTCGATGATGTTTCGAAGCTCGAACCGATTCTCCTGGTCCAGTTGGGCAATCCGCCCTTCTGGGGTCTTGTGGCCTGTGACCAGGGTATGGTAAATGTCGTCGGTATAGTATGCATTAAATTGTGTGATCATGAGCCCGTAAGACAGGGCTGCAAAGAGGAGGACGATCAGGGACACGGCCCCTACCAGCCTCCAGCGGAGGGATTTACTCTTCATCACCACACCACCTATATCCAAAGCCGTAAATGGTCTCGATGTTGAGTCGAGGCATTTTTTTTCGTCCCCGCCGTACCAGATCGTCTACAACCCGGTCGGTTCCAAAATAGTCGTCTCCCCAGACCGTATTAATAATGGCGTCTCTGGACAGGGCCCGGTCCCGGTTGTTGCGGATGTACTGGAGGAGGTCAAACTCCTTTGAGGTAAGAACCAGTTCTCCCCCCTCGCCACTAACCTTTCGTTTGTCCATGTCCAGGGTATAACCGTCGATTTTGAGGCTTTCACCCTTGGCTTGGGGCTTACCATAGACCCGGTCGATCAAGCGCTTGCAGCGGATCACCAGTTCCATGGGGAGAAAGGGTTTGGCTATATAGTCATCGGACCCCATTTCCAGGCCAATCAGCCGGTCCAGGTCTGCGTCTCTTGCTGAAATAAAGACCACGGGAATGTCTGATCGCTCTTTGATGGCCCGGATGATATCAAAACCGTCAATATCCGGTAACATTATGTCCAGTACCCACAGGTCGGGCTCGTCCTTGACCTGGTCCAGGGCTGAAAGTCCATTCACAAAACCGGTCACTTCAAAGCCTTCTTTTTTCAGGTAAAAACTCAATATATCATTCAAATTCTGGTCGTCTTCAACCAAATAGATCCGTCTCATGGCACCCTCCATTCTATTACTTTAATACTACCATGAACTTAGTCGGCAATTATGGGTCAATTGTGGGAAAAAATGAAAAGGCCCCTTTCCGTTGGGAAGGGGGCGTTAAACGTTTGTTAATTGAGTTGAAACCAGTCTTATTCTGCTTGTAGACGGTCTCTGCGAGTATCTTGTCGCGCTAAAGACACAGGGACAGCCTAGAGATATTGGTCTATGGCCTCTAAAATGTGGCCCGCTGATCCTTCAAAGACCATGTGAAAGGGAATGGTGGTCTGGAGATTTTCCATATTGATATAGACGGTTTTGCCGCTGGACATGGTCGGTAGGTCTGCCACGGGATAAACCGTTAGGCTGGTCCCAATGACGATAACCAGTTCTGCCCCCATTATTTCCTTCATGGTCAGCTGCCATGTGTCCTGGGGTAAACGTTCTCCAAAGAGGACCACACCTGGGCGCAGGTGGCCACTGCAATGGCTACAGACCTGGTGGCCAAGGAACATGTCCACTGTCATATGGCGTCCACACCGGACACAACGAATTTCGTCCAAGCGACCATGGAGTTCAAACACCCGCCTGCTCCCCGCTTTTTGATGATAACCATCCACCGTTTGGGTTGCTATTCCATGGATCAGGCCCTTCTGTTCCCAGTGGGCCAATATGGCATGTCCCTTGTGGGGTTCATGCTTGCGTAGCTCCTCTATTCGCATGGAATAGAACTGGTGAAAGAGGGGGTAGTTGGATTTCATATTCTGAATGGAAGCCAACTCCTTGGGGTTATAATTTTGCCACCATCCTTCAGACGACCGAAAATCGCGCAGACCACTTTCCGTACTCATACCTGCTCCTGTGAGTACGATAGTGTGTTTGGATTCTTTTATCCATCTGGCAAGTTCTCGATAATCTGACATGACAGCCTCCATCTCCCTAAACATTACCACATTTCAAACAAATTTCATAGGTTGAAATTACTGGGTTCCAGGAAAGTTGGATGGACA
Organism: uncultured Peptostreptococcaceae bacterium; assembly: GCA_964342805.1. Lineage (GTDB taxonomy): Bacteria > Bacillota > Clostridia > Peptostreptococcales > Acidaminobacteraceae > CAYFHQ01. Next base: position 21,043 of record CAYFHQ010000023.1, read on the forward strand.
AGACCCTTCTTCGAAAACCTGATTGATACTCATTTTTGTCACTTGTGGCTTTGTCTTAATAATCCGCTGCTGAACGCCGTCAAGGGGATGGCTGACACGATCCCGATACTGCCTGCGAAGGCCCTAACCAACTCTGTCGCAATAATGTCCATGTTCATGATTTCCACCAGGGACAGGTTAAAGGCAAGGAAGAGCAACATCATTTGAAGGGCGCCACCGGTGTAAGCTAGGATCAGGGTGTTGGACATGGACCCCATGACGTCCCGACCCACATTCATACCGGACTTGATCAAGTCTTTGGTGGTGATCTTAGGATGGACACTTTCCACCTCATACATGGCAGAGGCCACCGATAGGGTGACATCCATGATGGCACCCAGGGCACCGATCAAGATCCCAGCAAACAAGATCCCCTTAAAATCCAAGTTGATGGACTGGGGCAGGTAAGCCAGGAGCTGGGCGTCTTCACTGGACAAGCCCGTAAGGCTGGACATGGACCCGATGATATAGGCAAATATCCCACCAATGAGAAGGCCACCCACTGTGCCAATCAGGGCACTATAGGTCTTGCGGTTGGCCCCACTAATGAGCAAGAAGGTGATCACCGTTGAAACGATGGACACCAACAAGGACACCCATATGGGGGAATGTCCCCTGAGGATCAGAGGTAAGAGGACAAAATAAATTAGTAGGCCTGTGACCACCAGGGAAATGGTGGATTGAAGGCCCTTGCGTCCGCCAACTAGAAGCAGGAGGACAATAAAGGCTCCTATCATAAAATAAATAGGGGTGTCTCGTCCTTTTTCGTACACTTGAATATTGGCCACCTGGCCTTGGTCATCTTCAGTAACCCGGAGGAGGGCAACGTCGCCCTTCTCGAAAATAAGTTTATATGGGTTCACCATCTCCACGGTATTGCGGACATGGAAGGTTTCTCCTTTATGGGCTCCAGACCGGAGCTGGACATACAACTGCTGGTATCTGGTGTCCAAGAATGTGGGCATGTCCGGTTTCTCTACGTCTAAGTCGTCATAGGTGATCTCAAGGACGTCTGCCTTGATTACCTTGTAGCTGGGCTTTTGAGTTAAGTCGTCATAATACGCCTCTCGCTGTTCTGCGTCGTCGGCAAGGGCCCACCCACCAGTGAACATTGCCCCCATACAGACCAGGATCAAGAGGCTGGCTATCCATTTTTTCATTACCTACTCCATTTTCGTCTGCCATCGAATAAAAACACCGAATCAATATCAAAGATATTAATTCGGTGTCCATCAGCCTTCTAGTTTGTTCGTCTTACTGTGCAGGAACCGTTAGTTTTGCACCTTCAAAGATCAGGTGTGGATTCTTGATATCGTTCATTTCTGCAAGTTTTTCGAATGTTGTGTTGTACTTTTCAGCGATCTTCCAAAGCATGTCACCCGCCTGGATTACATATGTAGCAGAAGGCTTTTGGCCAACTTCCATAGATGTAACCGGTGCTGGGAATACAGTACCTGCTTTTTCAATTGCAGAAACAAACACGTCACGGATTGGAACATACGTTTCAACTACATTCTTAGCACCGGAGAAGTCATACTTGTCACCGCCAAAGAACATGAAGTCATTGGCAACAGCACTGTAGTACTTGTCGTCTTCAATCGGTGTACCGTCTGCCAGCGTAACGCTGATAACACGGTTTTCAAACTCTGCGTTTGGATCATACTTAACCTTTAGGCCGTAGAAGGAACCGTCACGGATATCTGGGTTCAGAATACCATGGTCAACAGCCTTCTTCACGTCAGCGCCAGACAGGTCAAACTTCACCATAAGGTTATCAAATGGCATGATTTCGTACATGTCACCCATTGTGATGTCACCCTTGTACATGGAACGACGTAGGCCGCCGCCATTTTGGAAGCCGATCTGTACGTCAGCCTTCTCAGCCATAACTCGTGTAGCCCACTGGCCAAGAGCTGTTACGTTTTCGCCACCGTGTGTGAACTCTTCACCTGCAACACCGATCTTCTTTTCAAGAACAGGCGCAAGTTCCGTTTCAAATGTAGTTAGCTTTTCAGTCATTACTGGATCAGCAATGATGTCGTTCTTTGTTTTGTACACATTTTCCACAGCTACGTCAATTGTAGTTACCTTGCCATTGTCGTCAAGGTTGATGGAAAGTTTACCAATAGAACGGCCGTACTTGTACGCCTGAACCACTGGAACACCATTTACAAGACCAGCAACTGTCTTGTGGGAGTGTGCAGAAACAACTGCGCTAATGCCTTCAACTTCTTCAGCAATCTTAGCAGCTGTACCTGTGATTTCCTTCGACTCGTAGTCTTGCTTGGAGTCAAGGTGTGTCAGGGCGATGATTACGTCTGGTGTACCTTCAGAAGCCTTACCAGCCTTGAGGTATTCAACCCAAGTCTTTGCTGCTTCTACAGAGTCCTTGAACTCTACATTTTCAACATTTTCCTTGGCTGTAAGTGTTGCAGTGTCAGGGTGTGCAAGACCCATAAATGCGATCTTTACACCCGCTTGCTCAACAAACAGGTATGGTTTTGCCCATTCGACAGGTTCCTGTGTCTTCTTATCGTAAATGTTAGAAGCTAGGTATGTAAAATCACCATCTTTTGCCCACTTTTCGATAAGCTCAACACCCCAGTCAAACTCGTGGTTGCCCACTGCTGAAGCAGTCAAACCCATAGCCTTGAACATTTCTGATACAGGTGCACCGTGCGTTAGGTTAGACATTGCTGTACCCTGGTAGTTATCACCACCGGATACCACAAGTGTATTCGGGTTCACAGTCTTTGCTGCGTTTACATAACCAACCATCTTGGCCATACCAATGTTCTTGCCCCAGTCACGTACGTCTTCAGCAACGTTACCATGGAAGTCATTGAACGTAAGGATATCAATGCGGTTTTCCACTGTTTCCACTGCTGCTGGTGCTGCTACCGTCTTCACTTCCGCTGTTTTTTCCTCTGCAAATGTCATTGGAATAGACAAAACAGAAGTCATAACCAGCACAAGAATGAGTGCTAAACTCAGTCTTCTCTTCATTTACTTCTCCCCCTCGTTGGTTTCTGCTACAATTCAATTCTCAAAATAGAAGGCTGACTCCATTTTATATGAACTGATTATACAATTCAAACAACTTTGTGGATTTCTTATGAATTTCGATCAACATGCACCAATTTGATCGGTTTAGCACATAAATGAAAAAGGTTCTCTTTCCCTTATCTACTTTCGTAAATAAGAGATTGAGAACCTTACACAGACAAGTAAGTTCAATTCACACCGAATAACCTATTTTGCAGGAATCATCAAAGTGTTGCCAGGGAAGATCATGTTTGGATTGTCTAGCTTGTTGTATGTTGCTAGGTCTTGCCAAGTCACACCATACTTCTTCGCGATTCTCCAAAGCACGTCGTCTGCCATGATTGTGTATACTGGAGCATCATATGCTACAATACGCATTTCAGTCTTAGCCGTGTCCATGCTCACCTTAGCCATGTAGTTGATTACAGCTTCATCAAGTGCAGCAAATTCGCCCTTAACAGCGTCATCACCAAACATTGTGTAGCCGTCGCCGCCTGCAGCCATAAAGTCATTGGTTGCTACTTCATACATTTTGTCCATATCAAGCGCAACACCATTTACCATGATTTCTGTGATCTTGTTGCCCACTTCCATGTTCGGGTCAAACTTGTATGTTAGACCTGCAACATGTGGGAATGCACCCTTGGCACCAGGATAAGAGTCAATACCATGCTCAATAGCTGCTTTGATATCAGAACCTTTTAGGTCTTTGGTAACGATAAAGTTACCGAAAGGTAGAACAGTGATTACATCACCCTTTGTAACTTCACCAGGCGTAATGGAAGCACGAATACCACCACCATTAGTAATGGCAATTTGAGCACCTGTTTCGTCTAGCATAGCGTCTGTGATGTAGTTACCTAGGTTTGTTTCACCTGTACGAACCTGACCACGCTCACCGTCAAGGTTAATTGTAGCGTCACCAACTTTAACGCTTGTGATCACTTCGTTTGCTGCTTTTACTTCGTCAATTACAGCCTGAACTGCTGGATCTGCAACAATATCAGCAGCAGCGTCTTTTGTTAGAAGCGAAGCCGTAATCGAGCTAACTTTCTTATCCGTTACTACCAGCTCAACAATACCCATGTTCTTGTCATATTCACCAGCTTGAACGATTGTTGTGCCATTCACAACCATACCTTTTTCAAGGTCAGTGTGGGAGTGGCCATCGATAATCAGGTCAATACCGTCAACCTTTGTTGCGATATCTGTAGACTTAACAATTGTTTCTTCATCAATACCAATGTGTGCAAGGGCAATAATTACATCTGTTTGATCCTTGAGCATATCAACCATCTTTTGAGCAGTTGCTACTGGATCTGCAAATACAATACCCTTTACGTTGTTTGGATGTGTCTTGTAAGCAGTCTCTGGAGACGCAAGACCAAAGATACCAAACTTCACGCCACCAACTTCTTTAATGATGTACTCAGGTAGGAAAACTTCCTCACCCTTCATTACATTGGCACCCATGATTGGGAAATTCGTCATTTCATTCAGTTCAAGAAGACGTTCTTGACCATAGTTGAAATCGTGGTTACCCGCTGCCATAGCGTCGTAGCCCATTTCATTCATGCTCTTCACAACAGACTCACCTTTTACAAGGGTAGCAATTGTTTGACCATGGAATGTGTCACCAGCGTCAAGAAGTAGGAAGTTAGGATTTGCTGCACGAAGTTCTTTTACCTTCGTAGCCATTTTCGCAAAACCCATTCCAGCATATTTGCCCTCTTCGATTCTTGCGTGGGTATCATTCGTGTGTGCAATTGTTATCTTTACTTCATGTGCATCTGCTTGTACAAATGTTGTCATAGAGAAAAGCATGACTAGAACCAGTACAAGACTAAAAACTCTCTTCATCATTTGTCGCTCCTTCGTACATAGAATTGAAATACCAGTCTGCTTACTTTCCTTCCATATACACCCTCCAAAATCCTCTATTATTTTTCAATGATTTTGATTGAATTGATACAATATCGACCGATTCAATCTAGTATCGAAACATTAATTACCATTACGTTCATTATTGGAACTTAAAATGGAACAACACCCCTCTTGTCTTCACCTCTTCCTGCCCATAAAAAAAGATGCGCCTCACCGGCACATCTTTTCAACCATTACTTTTTCTTATCCCACCGCTTGGGGTGTCGCTTCCAGCGGTACAATGACAAAGTCCACATCCTTTGATGTATGTTTCTGTAAACGATTGATCATGTTCTGCTGGGCTGTTGGTTCCTTGGACTCGCCCATGACAATGACATCAATAGAATTTTTTTCAGCAAATTTGCTCAACGTGTTCTCAATATCGGTCGCCTTTTGTACAGTCAAAAAAGCGCCATGATTCTTTGAAATATCAAACAAGTACTCCAAGGCGTCAGCCTCTTGTAGCTGTCCAAAATACTTCCAGTTCTCTTTTACCACGTGAATCACATGCAGTTCATCTGCGTCGCCACCCACGAGCGAAGCCCCTTTTGAAATCAAACGCTCACAGGACTTTTGCTGCGTCACGCAAACCATGACCCGCTTGTTCATTTCCATCGTGATCCCCTTTCAAATATGGACGTCATCCAATACGGATTTCTGTCACTATAAAAACGTTTTCCTTTATTCACATCTTTACCCCGAATAAGACCATGCTATACTATAAATTGAGGAGGTACCCCATGAATCGATATACAAAAGTCATTACTCTATTCGGGTATTACTATACTAAAGAGTTCGAAAAAATCAAGCATCACAAGAACAAAATCCGCGAAGTCCGTGAAGAAACTGTTCGTAAGTTCTTCAAGGAAGGGTCCGCAGAAGTATTGGTTTACTTTGAAGAAACCGACAATGAAATGCTCCTGGACCACCTGAGTGATCCCGAGGATATTCGTAAATATCTCGGTAAAAAGTTCCTTGTGAAGTAATGAACCCATAGTAAGTATACCAAGGAAATGTGAACGGAGTTTGAATGAAATCCCTTTGTTATGGAACTGTAAACACTTTCAAACTTGGTCTTTTTCCATAAGAAGCCAGCTGTTTCAGCGATTAATTACAGCTGACATTCAAACAAAAACCATTAAAAATCCCCAGGCTCATGGAGTCTGGGGTTTTTACATTGTCAGCCTTGCCGACAAGTGCTTTCATTGTATTCTGGCCCCTTGCGGGCCCAAGGTCTTACTTGAGTATGTTGCCACTTAAGTCAGCAGGAATATTTTCTGGAGGACTACTCACTGTCATAACAAAATTCAAGTCGTATTGCTTCGATAGGGTTTCCATTTTTGCCACGTATGGAGTCAAATCTTTCAGGTCAATATCAACAATCCGCAGTAGGCCGTCAATATAGATCTTTTGAATGTCATAGTCATTGGAGATTACGCCGCATAAGAAACCATGGAACTCTTCCGGTGTTCTCACCGGGAACTCCTTCATGCACATGAAACGAAGGTCATGATTGAGGTCATACATGTGTCCCTTATCATCGTCAATAAACACAACATGGCCATTGAGCGACTTCACGTCTTCATTGGCCATGCGAATTAACTGCTTTGTTTTTCCAGTACCTTTTTCTCCCGCGATGATTTTTACCATGAGCATCTCCTCCTTATTCAAAGCACCAACTGTTCCGCCTAAATTGTCGGAACATTCTTGCTATTAAATAATATGTTCGACGGGGGACAAGGTTTTCCTTCAAAAACAATTATTTTTTTTCCTATAAAAACATTCGGATCGACTAGGCCATGGGCTCCATTTCGTCTTGGTGCTTCTTACGAAGTTGTCCACAAGCGGCATTGATGTCACTGCCCAATTCCCTGCGAACAGTAGCTTCAATCCCCATATCCTTGAGCTTTTTCTGGAAGGTGCGGATGGCCCCATCGGAGGAAGCGTCATAGCCTCTTTCCTTCACAGGATTAATAGGAATCAGGTTGACATGGCAAAGGAGGCCCTTAAGGAGGCGACCCAGTTTCTCAGCTTCTTGGACACCATCATTCTTGCCCTTAATGAGGGCATACTCAAAAGTTACCCGGCGGCCGGTTTGGTCTGTATAATAGCGACAAGCCTCAAGAAGGGCCTGAATATTGTACTTTTTATTGACCGGCATGAGTTGGCTACGGGTCTGGTCGTCAGAGGCATGGAGACTAACGGCAAGGGTCAACTGTAACTTTTTGTCCGCCAAGGCTTTGATCTCAGGAATGAGGCCACAAGTGGACAAGGTAATGTGTCGCATGCTCACATGGAGGCCCTGGTCATGGTTGACAATCTCCAAGAACTTCAAGACTTCATCCAGGTTTTCAAGGGGTTCTCCACTACCCATCAGGACAATGTTGGACACCCGGTCACCCGCCCGCTGGCCCAGTAGATGAATTTGACCCATAAGTTCACCAGCCGTGACATTACGGACCATGCCACCAATGGTTGAAGCACAGAAGGTACAACCCATACGACAACCCACCTGGGTGGAAATACACACACTGACGCCGTGCTTGTAACGCATGAGGACAGCCTCGATCATATGGCCATCTATCAGTTTTAAGAGTAATTTTTCCGTGCCGTCCTTGGAGGTCTGGACGTCCACAACCTCCATGTTGTCAACCAAGGCCACACCACTGAGCTTTTCCCGTAGGGTCTTGGGGATATTGCCCATGGCGTCAAAGGAAGTGACCCCCTTATTCACCCAAGAAAACAACTGCTTGGCTCGAAACTTCTTTTCTCCCAGGGAGACAACCAGGTCTTCCACTTCATGGGGCAAGAGCCCCCTTAGATCTGTTTTCATTATAAGAACACCTCTCTGCCACGATTTCGAAGGTGGTCTACCAGTTTGTCCACAGAGGTATTCATGATCAGGTCGGTGGGCATTTCAATATCGTCAAAGACGTCAAGAACATCGTCAAATCGACCCAGGTCATAGACCACGTGGGCGTCGCTTCCTGCGATCACCTTGGCTCCATACTCCATGGCTTTTTGGGCTATGGTCACACAATTGCCACGGCTTCCCCGCCGGCTACCACCAAAACTAGAGTTATTGATTTCTATCAAGACATCCTGCTCACAGGCCTTACGCACAAATGCGTCTATATCAATGGGAAAGGCAGGATTCCCTGGATGGGCAATCACGTCCACATAGGGATTTTCCATGGCCCGCAGGAGGGCATTGGTGTTTTGTTTTCTGCTTCCCGGTTCAATAACAACATCATGGAGACTGGCAATGACAATATCCAGTCGCTTTAGGAATCTCTCTTCCAGGTCCAGGCCGCCATCAAAATCAATGATATTGGCTTCTACCCCTCGAAGGACACGAATGCCGTCCATATACTCGGGTAGGACCCTCTGGTTACCAATGTGGAACCTATGGGGACCCCCTGGCATGGCAGGTCCGTGGTCAGTCATGGCAATCAACTCTAGGCCAATATGCTTGGCCATTTGGACATATTCAGCAAGGGTGCTGTAAGCATGGCCACTGGAAATGGTATGCACATGCGTATCTAGTACAAAGTTCAATGGTTTCCTCCAACTCTTGTCTACCTTGGGGGCTAGTAGCCCCGCTTCAAATTCACTATATTACGTAAAGACTCGCCATGTTTGTAGCGGGTCATATTGTCTTTTATCATGTCAAAACGTCGTAGGTTCTTCATTTCAGACACCCAGGAATTGTGGGCTGACAGGTATAGGGCCTCATGGGTCCAGAAGGGATGGTCTTTGGGCAGAGGTTCCTGTTCAAAAACATCCAGGGCGACGCCTAAAAACTTATCACGTTCCAGGTAATCAATCAAGTCGGCTTCCACAAGATTGGCCCCCCGGGACACGTTGATCAAAATACTCTGGTCCTTCATGGCGGCCATGTGGCTCGCCTTAAAGAAGTGGTGGGTCTTGTCGGTGTGGGGCAAGGTAATCACGACCACGTCCAAATGGGGCAAGTGGTCCATGAGCTGGTCAATGGCATAGCAGGAATCAAAGAAGGTCGTGTCGTGGCCTGACGTATTAAAGCCAATGACAGTTGCCTCAAAGCCCTGAAGCCGCTGAGCCGCTTCCCTGGCAATGGTGCCCGTCCCCAGGAAGCCCACCCGCTTGTTGACTAACTCCATAATGGAGGAGTCCATGGCCCAATGACTTCCTTGCTGGTTTTTGTACATGACCTTCCGCTTTTTCAGGATTTCAAGGATGTTCATGACAATCCACTCCCCCATGGGCTTGGAATAGCCCCCCTGGTTGTTGGTCACCATGATACCTTGATCTAGTACAGCCTCCAGGGGCAACTGGTCAAAGCCAATACTTGAAAGTTGGATCCATTTCAACTTTTTCATCTGGCGAATGTCCAGCCTTTGAAAGGGGTTATAACAAACGAGAATTTCAGCATCATTGACCAAGTCCGTGTTTGCAATTTCTGACTCGTGGACAAGGGATACCTCATAACCCAGGTTCGCAATTTGGTCCATGAGGCCAGCTCCGTAATCATAGGTAAATATCGCTTTCATCTTCACTCCTTCAGCCAGGGGTAAGTGCGCCATAGGCCCGCACACAAAGAAAGAGACAATGGAAGCCTCCATTGTCTCGTGTTCGTCTGCTTATTCGACTTCGTCGTGCTCGTGTTCATGCTCGTAATCGTCCACTTGACCACTGAGAATGTCGGCTAGGCCAACGAACTCACAGCCGAAGTGGTAACCGCCGTCATCGTCGTCTACTTTTCGAATGATCTTCAATACAGAATAAAACTTCTTCTCTTGATCAATTTCGATCCGTGCGTTGAAGTAGAAGCCTAGAGGCAGGTCAGCTGAACTGTTAAAGCCAACACCGGACTTGGAGATATCGGTTACAACGATCCCCTGATTGATGTCTTCTAAAATCACGTGGTCCTGCTTGTACAAGGACTCGATCTTCAATTGAATATCCACTGGTAATCGTCTGTTTCTTCTACGCTCTTTCACCATGTACACCCCTTACTAGTCACATTCTAATGGTATTATATCACAGTTCGCCGGCTGACTTAGTCAGGATATTTCATACGAATGGCGATCATTTCGTCTAGAAGTTCAAAGAAAACGTCAACAACCTTGGGATCAAACATTGTTCCGCTGTTATCTTTGAAGTACTTGTGGACTTCTTCCTCCGGCCAAGCGTCTTTATAGACACGCTTATGGCTGAGGGCGTCATAGACGTCACACACAGAAGTTATACGGCTAAAGAGGTGGATTTCTTCTCCCTTTAGCTGGTAGGGATACCCCTTGCCGTCCCAACGCTCGTGGTGTTGAAGGGCAATGGTGGCTGCCGTCTTCATAATCCGGCGGTTGGATTGCTTCAATACCTCATACCCGATTTCCGTGTGGGTCTTGATGATATCAAATTCTTCCGGTGTCAGTTTACCAGGCTTGTTAAGGATCAAATCCGGTATACCGATTTTTCCAATATCGTGCATGGGTGAGGCCAGTCGTAAGATATTGGCCTCTTCTGGGGTAACCCCCAGAGCTATGGCCATCTTGCGGCTATACTCCGCCACACGGCGTACGTGGTTGGCGGTTTCTTTCGACCGGGTTTCTACGATTTCACCCAGGGTGAAGATAACTTCCTTTTGGGTGTCTACGATCTCATTGTTCAGATAAATATTATCAATGGCCACGGCAATATTAGAGGAGAAGATCTTCAGTAGATCTTGTTCAAATATGTTCAGTTGGCCAGGTGCATCAATAAAAAAGATATGTTCTGTGTCATTGAAGGATTTAAAGTGGCCAATGTAGCGGTTGCCGTCCACAATGGTTCCTTCCACATTCAGAATATTTTCAATGTCGTTGATCACATGGGGTGAGGCGACATCCTTTAACAAGTGTCCTTCATTAAAGTCATAACGACCTGTGCCTGCCAACATGATCATTTCTCCGCCACGGATGGTTGTGGCAAAGCCGTCCAGGGGCTCACCCATGGACCCTTCAGAATGGAGGATAATCCGAGACAGCTGGCCAAGGGCATTCTTTGAGAAGGTATTGAGGGACTGCATTTCAAACAGGCCTCTTGAGGACTCAATGATACGCTCTAAGCCCTTGCGGTTGGTGTCAATGGTCCGCATGCCTTCAAAGGCTCTCAAGGAGGCAATTACGGCTGTATATAGCTTTTGAACCGTCAGTTCGGTCTTGGATTTGTAGTCGTTGATATCATAATTTCGAATAACGTCTTCTTCAGGTGCTTGACCTGGTTGACCCGTTCTTAGGATAATTCTCACAAATGGATTGCGCAATTCTTCACGGATTTGCTTTACGACCTGCAATCCTGAATTCTCGTTTTCCATTACAACATCGAGAAGAATAATGGCTACATCAGGCTGCTGACGCATGATTTCAACGGTTTCACTACCGGAATACGCACTGATGAGTTCCACGGGACGACCGTCGAACTCAAACTTTTTCATGACCATTCTCGTCATGGCGTGAACTTCTTCTTCGTCGTCTGCTATGATAATCTTCCAAGGCTTCACGGGTTCATCAGTACTATCATGGGCGCTATCGTCGGCAAATAAAATTGCATCATCGTGATCCATATCCAGTTGTTCAGTAATTAGATTGTCATTGTTCATGAGCGTCATAGCTCCTCCTAGCAACTCGATAGTTTCACATCATTCATACCCTATCGGTTTGGACATTATGCAAAAACAACTGATAAGGAATAGGACCTTTCCTATAATTCTATACCGAAAAAGGACTATCCTTTTTCATTTTATTGTTTTATGGTCGAAATGTAAAAGGATTGCATAAAAAAAGTGAGTTCTTTTTGAAAACTCACTTTTCTCATCTCTAATTTGCTGGTGTTTACCTATGGATAAGCATTTGAAAGTCGGAACAGCTGCTTTCCCTAACCACCTAGGACTCCCCCAAGGAAAGGAGGAGTTCCCCTGAAACGACCATGTCGTCTAGGTTGCCATAGACATGTTCAACCTTGCCTGCCACAGCCGCCACCACATTGGTTTCCATTTTCATGGCTTCTATAATAGCCAGGGTCTGATTTTCCTCTACCCAGTCCCCTTCTTCCACTAAAACCTTAACAATTTTTCCGGGAATCGATGCGCCCACTTCCAATGGGTTGCTCGGATCGGCCATAAGGGTATGCACGCCAGTCTTGGCTCCAGCAGCCTTTGATGACCTGTCCTCCACCTGGACCTCTCGACGGTTGCCATTGACTTCAAAAGCAATACGACGGGTCCCCTCATCGGTGAGTTTGCTGATCTCTAGGAGTTTGATCACAAGGGTCTTCCCCTCTGCAATTTCCACTTCACAGGTTTCTCCTTCATAGAGACCATGGAAGTAGACGTCTGACCCCATCCGGCTAAAGTCACCATGGGTCTTCACATAGGCCAGATAGTCCTCAAAAACCTTGGGATAGAGGGCGTAGGATATTAAGGATTCCTTGGTTGCTTCAAGGCCAAACTGGTCCTTTAAGCGTTGGGCGTCTGCTTCAAAGTCATGGGGGGCAAGGAGTTCACCCGGCCTACAGGTAATCGGGGCCTCTCCCTTGAGGACAATGTCCTGAAGGTCTTGAGGAAAACCGCCTTCTGGCTGTCCCATCATCCCCTGAAAATAGGCAACCACTGAGTCCGGATAGGCCAGTCCCCCGCCCTTTTGAGTCACGTTTTCTGGCGTCAGGTCATTTTGGATCATAAAGATGGCCATGTCACCCACTGCCTTGGACGACGGTGTTACCTTAACAATGTCTCCGAAGAGGTCATTCACAGACTTATACATTTCCTTTACTTCATTAAAGCGGTGGCCCAGGCCAAAACTGTCCACTTGGGGTTTGAGGTTGGAATACTGGCCCCCCGGAATTTCGAACTTGTAAATTTCAGCACTGGTCGACTTTAAATCGGATTCAAACTTGGTGTAGACTGGTCGAACTGACGACCAATAGTCTGAGATTTTTTGTAGGCTGTCACTGTGGAAGCCGGTGTCCCTTTCCGTGTTCTTGAGGGCAGCCACCACAGAGTTGAGTGCAGGCTGGGAGGTCAAACCACTCATGGCGTTGAAGGCCGTGTCCACGATATCTACCCCGGCTTCAGCAGCCATGAGGAGGGTGGCCACACCGTTTCCAGTCGTGTCGTGGGTGTGGAGGTGGATGGGTAAGCCCACTTCCTGCTTGAGGGCATTGACCAGTTTAAAGGCCGCATAGGGCTTTAAGAGGGCCGACATGTCTTTGATCCCCAGGATGTGGGCACCAGACCGTTCAATCTGCTTGCCCAAGTCCACGTAGTACTTCAGAGAATACTTGTCCCTGGACTCATCTAGAATGTCTCCTGTGTAACAGATACAGGCTTCTGCAATCTTCCCTGATTTTAAGACTTCGTCTGTGGCCACTTCCATGCCCTTGATCCAGTTGAGGGAGTCAAATATCCGAAAGAGGTCAATCCCCCTGGATGCAGACTCCTGGATCAGGGCCCTGATCACATTGTCCGGATAGTTCTTATAGCCAACTCCATTTGAGCCACGGATTAACATTTGCAGGAGGACGTTGGGCATTTTTTTACGAAGCTGGTCCAACCGGTCCCAGGGTGATTCTTTCAGGAAGCGATAGGCCACGTCGAAGGTTGCCCCACCCCACATTTCCACAGAAAAGAGGTCCTTGGCCAAGTGGGCCGTCGCCCCAGCGATCTTCTTCATGTCTTGGGTTCTCACCCGGGTCGCCATGAGCGACTGGTGGGCGTCCCGCATGGTGGTGTCTGTCAAAAGGAGCTTCCGCTGGCCCTTGATCCATTCCACGACCCCCTCTGCACCCTTTTGGTCTAGTATTTGTTTGGTCCCAACTAAGTTGCGGTCTTTTTTGTACTTGGGCACCACAGGTACATCGAAGTTTAGCTTTTGTGCACCGGTTTCGTTGACCACCTTGTCACCAAGGAAGGTCAGGACTTGCTTTTCCAAGTCCGCCTTTGGGCTGATGTCAATGAGGGCCCTGTTATTGGCTATGAAGTTGGTGTCACATTGGCCGGCCTGGAAGTCCTTGTGGTTGAGGACGTTGATCAGGAAGGGGATGTTTGTTTTTACCCCGTGGACCTTCATTTCTTTAATGGCCCGGGTAGACTTTCGAATGGCGTCCTCAAAGGTCAGCGACCAGGAGGTACACTTGACTAGGAGGCTGTCATAGTAGGGGCTAATGACAGATCCCGTGTAGCCGTTGCCCCCGTCCAGGCGGATACCGAAGCCCGAACCCGACCGGTAAACGTCAATAAGACCAGTGTCTGGTGCAAATCCATTGGCCGGGTCTTCAGTGGTGACTCGGCACTGGATGGAAAAGCCCCTAGGTACAATGCTGGACTGGCCCACAATACCAATCTCTGGGTCTGATAGCTTGTGCCCCTGGGCAATGAGGATTTGGGACTGGACCAGGTCAATGCCCGTAACCATTTCAGACACGGTATGTTCCACCTGAATTCTTGGATTCATTTCAATAAAGTAATGGTCGCCGTTTTTGTCCACTAGGAACTCTACGGTTCCCGCATTGCTATAGTTGACTGCTTGGGATATTCGGACTGCGTCCGTACAAATGGCCTCCCTCTTTTCCGGAGTCAAGGCCACCGCTGGTGTAAACTCAATGAGTTTCTGGTGGCGTCTTTGGATGGAACAATCCCGCTCAAACAAGTGGACGATATTCCCGTGGCGGTCACCTAAGATTTGGACCTCTATGTGCTTGGGGTCTTCCAGATATTTTTCCATAAAGACGTCATCGATACCAAAGGCCTTGCGGGCTTCATTTTTGGCACTTCGGTACTCCGCCAAAAGTTGGTCCTCAGACCGAACAATCCGCATGCCCCGGCCACCCCCACCAGCAGACGCCTTGAGCATGACTGGGTAGCCACAATGGGCTGCAGCCTCTAAGGCTTCTTCGTCACTGGCTATGGGACGCTCAATACCAGGAATGATGGGGACACCCACAGACCCAGCTACAATTTTAGACTTGATCTTATCCCCCATGCGGACCATCATGTCTGGAGAAGGTCCAATGAAGGTAATCCCGGCCTCTGCACACTTTTCCGCAAACTCAGGATTTTCTGACAGGAAGCCATAACCTGGGTGTATGGCGTCTACCCCCTTGCTTTTGGCTAGCTTGATAATGGCGCTAATATCCAAATAGGCTTCAATCGGCCCCTTTCCCTTTCCAATTAAGTAAGACTCATCGGCTTTTGTTCGGAAAAGAGCATTCTTATCTTCTTTAGAATAAATGGCAACTGTCCGTAGGCCTAATTCCTGACAGGCCCTAAAGACTCTAATTGCAATTTCCCCACGATTGGCAACCAGTACCCGCTTAAATTTCTTCATGTGTTTCACCCTCCTCCATTTGCATATTTATACACATCATGTATATTTATAGTGTTTTAAACGAATGTTTTTAAGTTTAAATCGAAATGCCTTAATTTTATTTAGAAAAATCGAATTTCACAAAGATATTAACTGATATTATATATGAACTTATGCATAATGCAATAGGAAAAAGACATAAATTTACGAACATAAAAAAAGAACCACTTTTTAACATTCGCAAAAGTGGTTCTTGGTGGTTTTTGTTCAATTTACTGGTCAAATCGTGCACTATCGTCTATGGCCTTGTTCAGCAACTTGTCAAATCGTGCACTATCGTTAATATCCTTGCTCACCAACTGGTCAAATCGTGCATTATCGTCTACGGCGTTGCTCACCAATGGCAGCATTGAGTTCCCCACCCATTTCCTCTTCTGGTCGCTCTGCAACCGTGTTGAGAATCAAGGTGTCATGCTTGTCTATATCCGTTGACCAACGGATGAGGTCGCCATTTTCCTTCAGGGCATAGCCATGTTCATTCCCAGCTGCAATGGCCTTGATATACTTGAGGCCGTCCAGCTTGGTGGCCTTGGGATAGTTGATGTCGTCCAGTGTCCGGTAGGTACCCCAGGTGTAAATCTGGCCGATATCGTCGATGGCCACACAGAAACTGTCAAAGGCCTTGACCTCAACGATGTTCTTTAAGTAAGGGATTTCTTGGGCGAATAAAATCTCTGTTTCCCCAGGTATACCCAATTGGCCTTTGCTATTGGTTCCCCAACCTAAAACGCGACCGCCTTCGGTTACGGCAACACTAAAACCACGGCCGGCTGCTATGGCCTTGATTTTGCCGATCTCAGACATGTTGGGGTCATTGGATTTGCCCTTAAAGCCCATGCCCAACTGGCCTGACCGGTTGTCCCCCCAGGAGTAGACGTTACCATCGTAACCCAGGGCCAACATGTGTGTTGCCCCACAGGAGATATGCATAATATTGGTTAAACTCTCAATTCGCTTGGGTATTTCTCGATAGTAGTTTTCTTCGTTCCCCAGCTGTCCATGTTCATTGTTGCCCCAGGTAAAGACATGGCCAGACACACTCAAAGCCGCTGAGTAATTGTAACCCGCTCCAACTTGGGCCATGTTTTCCATACCCCAAATCTGTCTAGGCACCTTGGAGTCATTTCGGTTTCCGTGGCCCAGCTGGCCATAGTTGTTTCGGCCGGCCGAATAGACCTTGCGGTCATAACTAAGGAGTACGGTGTGGAACTCCCCGGCACCCAACTGCTTGATATTTTCCATATGCATGAGTAGCTGGCGGCTTTCAACTGTGCCAACAAAGCCACAGCCCATCTGGCCAAACTCATTTCTGCCAAAACCATCCACGTCGCCATTTCTGTGGAGGCCATAGAAGGTGTCCACAGAAGCCTCTATGGAGCCTACACCCTTTTCTTCCGTAACGATGATCTGTTCTTCAAACCAATCAGACCAGTTGCCATTTTTGTCTTGGATCCGTAATCGAATGGTCTGAATGCCCGGTTTAGAGAATCGAGCTAGATTATTTCCCCATTCATACTCAACAATCTCATTGTCTTCTGCCTTGCATTCACTGGTGTCGTACTCAATGTTGGTCGTCGTTAAATAGCCCTCCGGTGGGATGACTTTAAACTTGGCTTCGGCTCTCATCTTACTGATGTTCTTGACGGACATGAAGGACAAATAAACCTTAGAACCTTCAATGTAGGAGGTGCCTCCCACCCGGTCAAGGACATCCTTGGCAATGTCTTTAACATTTTTCACAACCAGGTATGACTGGTCCATGGACACGGCGTACCGGTTCCACTGGATGTCCCTTTTTTCAGTCATATATTCTTCCAGCCGTTTGATGTCTTCGACGAGGGCTTTTTCTTGCTTTTTAAATTGTACAAATGCTGTTTTAATTGCTTGATAGTCTGCTACGATTTCGTCAGGACTGGGTCCTGTGCTTTTTTTGTTTCGAGAAAGGGCTATGCCAATCCCGATGGTTATGCCTGCTGTAAATATCACACCCGCAATTTGCAGATACACGCGCCTCGCTCCTTTTCCATCATTTCACACTAAATGCCCCCACATTTAGTCAGTATATTTCATTATACACCAAATCGAGGGTCTAGTACCATGAAAGCAAATGGTTGTTCTGAGGAAATTCCAAACAAAAAAACCAGCCTCTTTTTAGTAAGAGACTGGCTTGTGTCTTCCAATTTATGAGCCTTTACTCACCTAGGTAATTTCCAAGAGTCTGGCCTCATGTTTTCGACCAAAGGCATACAACCAGAGGGTGAAGAGACCACATAGGATCAAACCGAAGTAATAGCTAATGCCCCGCCATAGGAGGGTCGCCACGGTTACCAGGTTGGCTGAGAATACAGAACCCAACAAGAGGGCAAAACCCACTTCCGAAGCCCCAACGGTACCCGGGGACGGAATAAAGGCAACCGCCATATAGAGCATGGCTTGCAGGGACACAATGTGCATCATGGACGCACCAGAGAGACCCAGGGCCCGGTAAATAAAGAAGGTAATACTGAAGAAGGCTGTCAGCTGAATAATGGTCACAAGGAACATATTCAAGGTAAATCGCCAATCATTCTTATAGGCCTTAATGGCATGTTCATACTCTTCCATGAAACCAGAGGTTTTAGCGATGGCACGCTCCTGGTCTTTGACCAGGTGAACCTTCTTCAAAAGCCCAATCACCTTATGCATAAGGCCTGTTGCCGCTTCCGGCTTTAGGGCCAAAAGGACAATAAAGGTCAGTCCAACCACATTGATCAGGAGTCCTATAAAGACAAAGGCTGATGCCGCTTCCATTTGGGTAAACAACATTTGAATCCGCATGAGGGCCACCACCAGAGAGTAGACGGTTACAGTGACCTGGAAGATAATGAACTTACCCACCAAGGCAGCGGTCCCACTACTCATGGGGATATTGTCTTTTTTCATTTCATATAACTGCGCAGGCTGTCCGCCACTGGCAAAGGGCGTCAAGTAGCTGTAATACTGGCCCACGATGGTGATCTTCAAGGCCGTCCAAAAACGGGACCGGTGGTAGACCTTCTTCAACAACAAGTCTAATATCACCGCTTCGATCAACCAAAAAGCCAACATGCACACGAGGCCGTAGACCAGGTACTTCCACTCTGCATTTACAATAATATTGTATACTTCATTCACATTCACCTTGGAAAACATGACCCAAAAGGTCAGGCCAATGAGCCCAAAGAGAAATGCATAATTCCATTTGTTTTTCATAATCCTCACCTACATTAGATCAGTTCCAATGCAAAGTCGCCCACTTTTTCAGGCTCAATCTCCATGCGGAGATCTTCCATACTCTGACGGAGTACGTTCAAGGCCTGGGGATCTTCCAAGGTGCCTGCCACTTGCTCATGGAGACAGTCCTCACCGTCCAGCAAAATACCAATCCCTGTGGACTGGATAAAACGAACATTTTCCTTTTCTTGACCCACACCAGACTCTTTCAAAACCACTGGTATGCCCTTGTTAATGGCTTCGAAAAGGGTCACGCCACCGGGCTTGGTTACAACCAAATCAGACTCGTCCATCAGCTGGGCGATCTGGTCGCTGTAGCCTAGTACTTCAATATTTTCATAACCACTGTCCTTGCTGAGGCGGTCATACAAGTCTTTGTTATGACCTGTTACCACGATCACCTTGACTCCGGACATGGCGTCAAATTTACTGAGGACGTCGGAGTTAAGGCCCACCTTGTCCATGGCTCCACCCATGATGAGTACTTGTCGGTAGTCCTTATTTTTGCGGTCACTCTTTAAAAAGTCCTTCTTTACGGGAATCCCAGTAATGCGGATTTTTTCCCGGTCGATCCCTTTTTCAATCAGCTTGTCTTCCACAACTCGACAAGGTACAAAGTACATGTCTGTGTTGTTGTGAATCCATTCCCAGCTGTCCACCACATCGGTAATGGAGGTAATCAGGGGTACAGAAAGATCATATTTTTCTTTTACCTTTGAAACAAAACCCGAGCAAAGGGGGAAGGTAGATATGATTAAATTGGGATTATTCCGCTTTATATACTTGCCCACACGCTCAAGGTAAAGGTTATACATGGCTGTGTCCAACATGTTGTTGGGCACGTCCTTCTTGATTTTATAGAAAAAGTTATACAAGGACGTATGACTCTTGGTCAAAGTCTTGTAGATATTGAAATACACGTTTTTCGTCTTCGGGCTTGCGATATCCATGATGTCTTCAATGACGATATTCAGGTTTGGGTCTGACTCCAGCAACTGCTCTTGAATTGCCCGTGCCACACTGTTATGGCCAAAGCCAAAGGCACTGGTAAGGATCAGAACATCGTGTTTCGTGTTCATGATGTTGCCTCCCGTATTAGATTACAATGGGTCGTTGTACTTCCAACGATTCCGATAAGTCAACGATTTTGTCGATGGAGTAGGACCTAGAGATCCGCACCATATTGTCCACCATGGCATTATACATGTCTGGATTCTTTCGAATCATCTCGATCTTGCCAATCAAGGTCGACAAATCATCCACAACCAAGGCGGCTTCGTTGGCTGCCAAGAAATCCGCATTTTCCCGTTCCTGACCTGGTATAGCGAAGGGAACGATCATTGGAATACGCTTGGACAAGGCTTCCGTTGTGGTTAGACCACCTGGTTTGGTGATGATCAAATCTGCCTGATCCATCATCTTTGGAATTTCTTTCGTAAACCCATGTATTCGAATACGACCCGTAGCCGTATAGTTACCATACTTTTTCATCAAGCTATCATATAGGCTCTGATTTCGGCCACACACCACATCCAGCTCATAGGAGTCTGAGTGTACAATGAGAGACTCCACCACGTCAGCGATGTCCTTTGACCCCATGCTACCACCCATGACCAGGAGTTTCATCCGGTTCACAATGGCATGGTCCATGTACTTGGGCTCTGTTTTCTCCCAAAACTCCCGCTTTACTGGAATCCCGTAAGGGAAAATCCGGTCTGCAGGCACATTTCTCTCCATCAGGGTTTTCTTGGTATACTCACTCCCTGTGATATAGGCGTCCACGTGGGGGGCGATATAGGCATAGTGGGCTTTGAAGTCGGTCACAACTGAAATAAACTTGGACCGGACAATGCCCCGTTTCTTTAAATTGGAGATCAGGGACACCGCAAAGGGATGGGTCCCAATGATCAGGTCCGGCTGAACCTCCAAAAGCTTGGCGATCACCCGACGGCGGATGGTCATATTTCCAGCCGTTGTCAGTTGATTGAAATATTTAAAGTCAAACTCCTCATAAAGACGACCATAGAGACTTGGCAGGTTTTGTGCCATAAATCTGTAGCCGTCGGCAACAAGGTAGTTCATTACCGAAGATGTTTCTTTATAAAAATCAAATGTATGGGTTTCATACCCTTTTTCTGTATATTTTTCTTCCAGCGACTTGGCCGCTGCATTATGTCCCTCACCTGTCGATGCCGTTAAGATTAATACTCTTTTCATCTGGTCCCTCCGATCGCATCTTACAATCTTTATTCTATAGACCATCTATTAACACATTGTGAGTACTATATTAATGTTTTCTTAACGACTCTTGATTTTTGTTAGGAATAGGTGAATTTAGATCCCATGGATTCTTCGGGCTGCCAGGACCGTATTCTCTGCCAGGGTAGCAATTGTAGTTGCCCCAACACCACCAGGTACCGGTGTTCTAGACCCTTCAACTCGCTCAACAGACTCCACGTCCACGTCACCGATAATCCGGCCGTCCACTTCATGAATACCCACGTCAACAATTACTGCACCGGGTTTCACCATGTCTGCAGTAACAAAATTAGGTCGGCCTACAGCTGCTATTAGGATGTCTGCCTTGCGGGCATGGTCCACGAGTCCCTTTGTTCTGGAGTGGCAAATGGTGACTGTTGCATTACGCTCCAAAAGTAAGAGGGCCATTGGTTTGCCCACCACATTGGACCGGCCCAGTACCACAGCATGTTTACCTGCCAAATCCACTCCGGCATGTTCTAACAATTTCACTGCCCCATAAGGGGTGCAGGGGAAGAGGCCGGGTTCACCTATAGCCAGCTTGCCCATATTTAAGGGGTGGAATCCGTCCACGTCTTTTTCAGGGGCAATGGTTGCTATGACCTTTTCTTTGGAAATGTGCTTGGGTAGGGGCATCTGGACCAGTATGCCGTGGACAGCAGGGTCCGTATTCAGACTGGCCAACTGGCTCAAGAGCGCATCTTCTGTAATGTTTTCAGGCAGGTAGAGGACCTCGGCGT
>CAYFHQ010000024.1:0-40808 GCA_964342805.1 uncultured Peptostreptococcaceae bacterium
CTCCACTGTGCTTTCCAGCTCCTTGTTCTTCTTGCTGACGATTTCATATAAGACACGCAGGGCTTTTAGCAGGGGTTCAGTGAATGACTTATCCGACTTTCTTCCTTTTCATAAGCTTCCTCAGCAGTCATTCCCTTTTCTTCTATGTCTGCAATTTGGCGGACCAAACCCTAGTCGGTGTTGAGAATATGGTAGGCCAACCACCGCATGTGGTATTCAACAAAGCCTTCTTTGTTTAGAAAGCTGTCGAAGAAGCGAACCGTTTCGTCGACGAAGTCCCTGTGGAGCTTCTTATGGTCCTGGATATGCTGTGGGTCTAGCTTATGGTCTTCCATGAGTTTTTCTTCTGTTTTGAAGTGGACGTCCACGTAGTGGGTTAGCTTGACCTTTAAGCGCGCTAACTGGTCTGGCTCTATACCTTCTGGATTTAGGCTGACGCTTACCAGTTCGTTGATGGATTCTACAAGGCCGTAGTGCTGCTTGTCTTTGGATGGGTTGCCAGAGACAAAGTCTTCGTCCCATTGGAAGTATTCTATCATGTGGGTGGTGGTACACCCTATGGGACACTGCTTCTTTCGGGTTGGGTGATTTTTTTTTTGGGTGTTGGTGAGTTTATACCCTTTTAGGGGATTGGAAAACCCACCCTGGGGTTAGGTGGGTTTTCGTTTAACTGGATTATATACGTAGCACACTTACTTGTGAAACTCATCCTTTCAATCACAAGAAACTTTGATTCGTGCTAATCTACTACTCCATTCCGTCAATGATGAGTGTCCGCTTTGATGATTCTCCGTTTTTTTAATCAGATTTCACTCATACTCACAACCAAATTATTCACTATGGACTCTACCCATTTATTGTATTATTTCTACAAATACTGCTTAGAAGCTTCTAACACTCTTCAGCGGATAAAGTTCATCTCTTCACGCCAGTTATTAGTTAAATCTTTGGTTGCATTCTTCAATATGCCAATCGATATGTCCTAGACATAAAATAAACTTTGATTTAAAGTTTAACTTAGACTTGATACATAATCACACTAAAACACTTGCCTTGTTGAGATTCTGATGCAAATAACTATCAATGTATGATTTTATTTCCTCTTTTTTGCAGTTCAAAGTCCCCTTTCTAGTATGCATCTCATTTTTGAGACTACACCCGCCTAAACAAAGCAGGTAAAACTCACACCCCATACATTTTCTGGACAAATTATAAACTCCCTCGCTGCTAATATTTCCTACTGACTCAATATTGCCTATAGAAAAGTTTTCTAATCCCATCGCCTCGTTGCAGGAGTATACTATGCCATCAAAATCAATCACTCTATTTTTTCTTAATCCACAAAATGGAATTAGATACTCTTGAATATAATAGGGTTCGCTATACCTTTCAATGAACGAAATCGCGGGATGAGCACAGGAGATCGGAATTTCTGTAACCTTTTTCAGTGACTCTACTAGCTGAAATAACAGCACTGTGTTCAATGGAATATCATTTACATCGCATTTAGCCTCAACTAAGTGATAACTGAGTCGCATCTGTTCTTTTGTGTCTGAGAATAGCTTATCCAGGTATTTCGCCAACTCTATTTGAGAATCATAGTTAGAGCGTTCTATATTCACCCGTACAGTGACAAAAAATCCCAGATCGATAAGTTTTGCAACTGATTCAACAATCGATGTGAAAGTAGCTGAGCCGTCACTTAATATTCGTCTTTGATCATGAACAGCTTGCAATCCATCAATTGTTATTACGAACTCATGAATCTGATCATGATAATCTATAAACCATCCTGAAAAAGCGCCTGCATTTAAGCCATTCGTTATTATCCTATACTTAATATTTTCATGATTCCTAAACCTTTCGAGAATCATCCTGATTCTTTCTTCATTTTCTTGTAATAGCGGTTCGCCTCCATAAAATGTTATTATTGCATCTTCTACGGATACTTCATGATCAAGATAACTAAGCACATCGCTAAAAGTGTCTTCAGACATTTTCTTTAAATCTTTATTCTCCTTATCCATTTCGAAACAATATGTGCACTTAAAGTTACAGGCATAAGACAGAATTATATATACATTTTTCTTTGCATCTGTATCATCAAAAGTCTCAAAATCCATTAACTGGTTCTTTATACCCAAATAGTTGTGTTTATACAGTAAAAATTGATCATCATCAGACAGTTCTTCAATCAAACCACTAGACAGCTTTGTATATGTATCAAAGCTTATTTTATCCTTAGTTCCGTATTGAAAATTCGTAATATAGTAGTTATCACTTTTTGACAAATACACATTATTTTGTAACTCAAACTTTTTTTTTGATGCATAATCACATTCATGAATAACACCTTTCAAGTATAGATCAGATAATATTCTTGACACTCTTCTTGTAACATCAATATTTTCAGTACAGATATTTTGTTTTATGATTTGAGTGCATACAGTATTCACATCCAATAGATCATTACTAAGTATCATCTCAAAAACCATGTAAGCCCAACCATGCAAAATATACTTTTTTTCACTTTCTCGATTCAGAACTATATACTCCAACTGATTATTACTTCGTACTTCCTTGAACAGCACTTTGGGCCCAAGAGCAAAAACTGAGCTACTAGCTTTGATCATATCCCTCTCCTATAGTAATGATTCTGAAACTATAAACTAAAAATTATTCTGCTAAACTGTTCTCCATAATAACCTCATGTTGCTTTATGGATTCTATGTGACCGTCCCGAAGTTCTATGATTTCATCAAACAAACTTAAAACTTCTTCTGACCTGTTATGGGTAACTGCAATGCACGTCACATTTTTTAAGCTAGTCAATGTTTTATATACTTGCAAAGCATTTTTTTTATCCAGAGATGCAGTTGCTTCATCAACCAGTAACAACTCAGATTGATTTAGCAAACTTCTTGCTACAGAAACTCTTTGCTTTTCACCACCAGACAAAGAGCTGCCATTATCATGTAAAGCGCATTCTTCTAACCGGCTCGCCAACTGACACAAGTTTGATTGCTTCAAAACCTCATTATATCCTTCCTCACTTGTCATTCTATACAACGTTATATTGTTTCTTAAAGTGTCATCAAACAAAAAAACGTTTTGGTGTATTGCGGATACAAACTTATATAGACTGCTTAAATCAACTTTTTTTAGATCAACATCACCAAAAGAAATTTGACCCTTATAATTACCATAATGGCCCATTAATATCTTTAACAACGTTGATTTTCCGCTTCCACTTGCACCAAGTAGTGCGTATTTTTTTCCACTAGTAAATGTAAACGAGCAGTTTCTTAAAATCTGATTGTTTTGATATGCAAAGCAAACATCCTTAAGTTTTATCTCCCCAACTTTTTTGAGTGAAACTCCATCGATTTTATCAACAGAAGCGTCCTCAAGTAGCAACGCATGCTTTTCCCTCAACGGCCTTGTACCAATAATCCATGCATATCTTCTTGAAAGGTGTTCAATTGGGTAAATGATTCCTCCTATTATCTGGACTCCAGCAAAAAGAACTGGAACAGACATTTCTCCTTGGAATATCAAATAAACACCTACAGCTATTGCACCCATTTGTGAGACCTGTGTCAGTGCACCTGTCATAACATCTTTCGAACTGTTAACTTTCTCAAACTCAAACTTCATTCTTTCAAGACTAGAATTCTTACTTGTGAATTGCTCTGATATCCTATTATACAGTCCAAAAGTTTTTATGACCTCAAATCCTTCGAGTATCCCTTTTATGTTAATAATGTAAGACTCATTAGATTTTGTAGCCGCTTGTCTTCTATTACCTAGAATTGGACCAAGTACACTCGGAACGAGTAAAGGCAAAAAAAACAAGCCGAAAACCACTACTGTAAATTTCCAACTTATAATCAGAAGTGCACCAATTCCAAACAACACTTGAGTAGCATTCTGTATAACAGCTATAAACTGCATGAAATAATGATCCTGGATGATACCAGTTTCTTCTGTTAGAACATTCAAATAGTACGAATGGTTTTCGTCATTAAATCTCGTAACGTTTAGCTCTAGTATTTTCTTCAACAGTTCGTTTTTGTATTCAACACCTGTTTTCATAGCAAACTTGCTACGATACACTTGACCTATCAACTCGGAACAACTAGCAACTACAATAATTAAAACTGCAATAATGACATTATTCGCAAACAAATCCATATCCAGATCAATAGATGCTTCGACAATCCTACCTAAGAAAAAGGCGAAGGATACATGAAGTAATGCTGCCACAACTAGCAATATTGCACTTAAAACTCCCGTATACTTATTATGCACCAATATCCCAATCATCTTGCTTCTTCTCACAATACCCCTTTTCTCATTAAGCGGACAATTATATTAGTATAGTATTTACACTTCAGAGTATTTTTCTTAACTCAGTAATACTCCTAATTGATTTTCTATCAAGCCTCCATGCATCGAACTATCAACTTCTCCACGTCATCATATTTCATAACGCACGCATTAGTCTTGTTAAGGATCTTGCTTCTATAGCATCCACCCATACAAATGGGCAATAACTTGCATTGCTTGCATAAAACAGTTAACTCATCATCTCCTTCAAGGAAATTTTTTTTCCAATTAGTAGCGTTTTTATTGAGTTTTAACTCCCCATCTGAGTTTAGTTCTCCAACACCATCATTTTTGTCAACCATTAGGGTGTCACAAGCAAAAACAGTGCCGTCAGCACCAATGATATGTTGATTACTCTTAACAACGTTACACCATGCATATATTGGTTTAGGTACTAAGCTCAACATCTTAGAAGTCCCTGATGATGCCACCTGTACAGCTTCTTCAAGGTCCATTTGTATTCGATGTCCTTCTTCCACATTGCAAATATTTGATTTAATTCCCTCTATTTCACTTCGTTCGGTCTCAAAGTTATAAACAGGTCTAAAATAAATCCCGAATCGAGAATCTGAACCAAAACGTCTGTTAAACATCTCAAGCAACTCATACATTGAATTTTCACCATCAAGCAGGAAATTTGCCCTAACTTTTAATGAAAAATTGTGTTCCAAACCAACTGTACTGATCTCATCCAAATTATTAAAAATTATGTCAAAAGTTGGTTTTCCATCTTTGGTCATTCTTAAACTATCATGGGTAGCTTTATGGCCGTCTATAGTCACTTGAAAATCAGTAATGCCAGATTCAAGTAGACCCAAAAACATATCTTTAGTAAGGAGTACACCATTTGTTGTTATAGCTGATCTCACATCTAGGTTATATGTGTCTCTTATCTCACTTAATGAACTCATGAAGTCGATTACCTTGGAATACGCTAATGTGGGTTCCCCACCATACCAGCTTATATTCAGTTTCTTATAACCGAAAGGCTTAACTTTTTGTTCAATATAATTAAGTACTCCAGAAAATGTTTTGTCTTCCATCTCCATATTTCTTTGCTTGTAAATGAAGCAATAAGGACACCTTAAGTTACAAGATTCCGATGGCATTATTGTTAAATCGATCGTTGAATCATCTTCGATGTACCTTTCATGCACATCTGCCAATATCGACAACTCATTAGTGTCTTCCTCTACCAAAAATCCTTGATCTAACAACTCATTCCTAAATGCAAAATTTTCATTTGGGTTGCGAAGCGTATCTTTCACTAAAGCAACTGTGTCAGCTTCAGTTCTGACTAGCGAGCCAGTCCTCGTATTGTAAAGAACTAAGTCACCGTCAACGTCAACCTCAAAATTATACATGCTTGCTTTTAACTTACTTTTTTCATTAGATCGCGTAATCATATCCAATCTCCAATTTCATTTTTATTGACTAACAGTGAACAGCTGATTAAATGGACGAACATGTTCAATTCGCTCGCCCATCTAATCACTACATATCACATTCTTAACGCTAACTTATAAGTCATATGACACTCTATTTGCAATATATTTCCTTACAACAAGTACCACTTCCTGTTCCAAAATTAGAACATTCCGACAATTTATCCTCAGTGTAGAGATCTATAGCAGCAATAACAATTTTCATATAAATGTACTCCTTACTCATCATTTACATTCATCTTTGCATCTAATTAAAAAGTTATTGCACTCTAAAATCTGCTCACTTTCATCGAGATCCACTCCTTCAATGATTATTCGCATGTGTTCACCCCCATATTCATATATAAACTTTTCTTACCAAGCATCGACTGTAAATATACTACTGAAACATAAAAACACAATAACGAAATCTAATCAGCAATTCTCAACAAATCACCATTATTTTAGTTGCTAGTATTGTATTACAAGTACTATTTGCATAATACACTCTTGCAACAAACTCCTTTTATTGCAAAATTATCACATTCTATCAATTCATTGCAACAATCCAGCTTCAACGCTTTAACTAGAATTTTCAAGTTATCACCTCTCATTTGACACGAAGTATAAAAATCAACTTCTGTTTTATACAGATTACAGATCAAAAGATTACTTACAAAGTTCAGTTTTACAACAGAATCCGCTAATCATGTAGTTTGAGCATTCAGTAAGTTCGTTCGCGATACTTAAGTGTGTAGCTTCCTTCAAAATCTTCATTTCTTCCTCCATCAATTTGTTTACTATCCTTAGGAAATTACTTACAAAGTTCTGTTTTACAGCAAAGACCGCTAATCATATAGTTTGAACATTCAACTACTTCCTCTAACTTACTCAAACACATGCCTTTTTTTATGATTATCATACTCTCTCCCCCCCTTCCTCGATAAGATATATGTCAAGGCAAAACGACCGATACAATCAAATTTACTGAGATTATCGATGTTGTTTACCAAAACAATAGACTAAATCGACTTACCTAACTAACATACTTCTCAGTACAATAATGCTTTTGAGAAATCAAGTCTAATTTACAGAAGTCAGAATTTTCATTACAAACTCATTTGTGAAAGGGCAGTTATTTCCACCATCAAACTTTCTTTTTCTGTGACATCCGCCAAAACATGTAGGCAATAGTTTACAGTTGTAACATTTAGATTCGCTAAACTCTACCATAGTCATCCCTCTCCATTCATCGATCATACTAGAATATTCAATATATCCACCCTCTCTTAGCTTTCCCACTGATCTATCGCTCTTACTTAAACATGAGTCACACACATGAACTTCACCATCAGGATTTATGATAATTGCATCTTTAGCAGCTACATTACACCATCGGGTAATTGGCCTTGGTAACAACATTGACACATCACTAGACGATTTTTTTTCTGCTTCACCAGCATTCAAATGTTTGATGAACTCACTCCTCATGTCATTTGCTTTTTTGACTGAACAAACTTTCATTTTTGTTGAATCATTAATGTTTAAAATTGGCTTGAAACTCAGTGAAAACCTGTCATCAGAACCAAAATCTTCGACAAACATGTCTGTCAAACTTTTTTGAGTCCGCAAATTAGAATCCATAAAATTGCTCCGTACATTAATGACGAAGTTCAAATCCACATATCTTCTGCTTATCTTTATCAAGTTTGTGTATATATGAGCAAATGTTTTTGAGCCGTCCTTTAACTTCCGTGTCAAATCATGACTAGAATGATCACCGTCAAAAGTTACTTGAAAATTGGTAATCCCTGACTCAAAAAGTTCAATAAATGTTTCTGGGTTGAGCAGATAACCATTAGTCATTATTACACTTTTCAGATTTACGCCTCTAAGGTTGCATAAAGAGGTCAGCTCGTACATAAACTCTATCATTTTCCCTTTTTCTAACAACGGTTCACCGCCGAACCATACCACTTCAAGTGTTTTGAAACCATTATTATCGTTAAGCTTATTCTGGATATACTCTTTTATTGCACTTAGCGTCTTGTTTCCCATAACAAACTTTGTATCAATATCAACAAAACAGTACTCGCAATCAAAGTTACACATTTTAGTTGGCAGAATAGTCAAATGAAGTTTTTCAGTTCTATCGTTTTGAGCAATATGTTCACTTACTAACTTTTTCGTCTCATTCAATTGAACATCAACCAGATATCCCAAATCATACATCAGTTTACCTAATTCGCTATTCATATTTGGATCACTAAGTATTGACTCAATATTCTTTGCTTCAACTTCATCAGTTGAGTGTGACAAAGCTCCAGTTCTCGTATTGTAAATGACAATTGATCCATCACGTTTCCTCGCTACGAAATTATAGTAACTACACTTCAGGGACTGGTTTATGGCCATCATTACCTCATTTCTAATTTTATACAGCAAATTACCCTAAGCAATTTTGTGTAACTGTCTATCGCATTTGATCACTAATCACAGAATAACTCTCGATCTCAGGCAAAAGTTGTCGATGTCGACATTAATGATCATATCTAACCACCTACAATTTGTCAAACTTTTTCTTTTTTTCCCATTTTCACTCGGTTTTCACTTGCGAATTATACCAAAATGCTTTAACATTGAACCAACCACTCTTACGATGTCGATTTCGACCACAAAATTGTCATTGAATCTATTTCATCACAATTCTTTGAATGTTATACTTGTTTAGAGATTAAAACAAGGAGAAATTCATGGACTACAAAAAAATCGCAGAAACAAGAAAGCTTCTAGGGGTTAAACAAGAACATGTTGCTGGAAAACTACTATCAAGAAACCAGCTAAGCTATTTAGAGAACGGTAAGACACGCTTGACGAAACGCACCGCAAAAATTATTCACTATAATATTCACATGTGCGCTTGGCTTTTAGATAAACGAGTTGATTTTGAGTTTGATGATCTACTTGGAGATGATCCTGATTATTTGGATTTTAGAGATGCTTATGAACTAAATGCAAAACTATCGAATTGTCCATTTGGTTCTATTCAACCACATGAGCTAAATGCCTATTTTGAGAACTTTGCTTATTCAAATATTGGCTTCATCAAAATACCCTTGATGCTATTACTTTGGAAGCACCTATCATATTACGACTCAACTTTAGCTAGTACAGAGATTCTTGAGAAAGGTATTTATGAATATAGAAACTTGGAGTTCCCTGGTTTTTCAAAACCCTACTTAAAAATTCGTCCTTTTGTTAATAAGTTAGTGTCTACTCATTTTTCTAATCTTGAGTATCGAAAAATGATTGATCTTATTCATTTTTGGAAATCCGAGTTGGAGTTTTTTGGTGAAAGAGTCCCCTTTACAATTTACTTCAATTTGGCCCTTGCTTACTCCAACATTAGTTCGTACGATCTCGCACAAAAAAGTATAGACTCTTACATAACTTCTGAGTCTGCAACGAAAGAAGAACTTGCTAAGGCTTTTATTGTTAAAGGTAATATTTACGTTCGAGAGAAAAAATATTACGAGTCAATCGGATGGTTCCATAAGGCTATTACAAGTAGCAGAAAGAGTTGTATGAATACGTATACACTGGCATTATCAGGATCAATAAATGCCATGAGCTATCTGAGTACTGACACACTATTACCATCATTCATCGAGCATTATTCAGAGTTAATGAGGATTGACTGTAGTTCTCTAAGCAATAAGGCTACATCATCTCTTCTGTTTACCAAGGCAAAAGGTTATCGTCATTATTCCTCTGAATGTAACATAAAAATAGAGACAGAACTCTATATTGCTGCGCTTGATTACTCATCAAGGAACTATTTATCTGCATTTTGGAATATATCGGAATATATTGTAGATAATACAATATATAAAGATCTGATCCTACATTGCCTTGAGCTACAACTACAAATGGGTTCAACTAAGGTGTATGATCTTAATCGAGCGATTGCTCTATTAATTAAGACAGGAAAACGAATTTCTGAGTTAGATAACTCAGCACAGTTAAACCGTATTTTTATTGCACTTGATTCATTACAGGAGGCTAGACATGAAAAAAACACTGTCAAGAAGCACATTAATACTCTTAACAACCCTGCTGGTTCTGGGTTCAATAGCATTTGCTGATACCGATCCAGATAATCCAGATCCATTGCCGATGGTCATAGACCCACGTTACTCTCTATGTTATCAATAGGAACTGGCTTTTGATTTGTGGGTTCTGATTTATTGTCCTATCGCTTAAAATAAAGTGATAGGACAATGCTACTTCTATAAATGGTTAACATTGTGGAAATACTAGATAGTGAAGTCTGATGTGTTTTTATTTAATCAACGTAAAGTGATTTACATCCCCAATAATCGTTACCAATAAAATCTATCCACTGAAGAACTTTAATTACGTTTTAAAGTTCATTGTGAGTGATCTCCTGATTTGAAAATAACAAACGCTAGTAAACAGATTGACCTGCTAGAATAACTCATTTACAAGTATTCAACGAGGGTCTAGGTAAGAGCAGTTTTACGAATGATCGCTAATCATGCTCATTGTCATCATATTTATCTAAAGACACAGACATTCATACAATTATTATGTTAACGATTGATATTAGTTGCATAACAACGGTACACAACATCCACTAAATCAACATACCAAGGAACTATTGCAAAATGCCTAATAATGAAGCGATTGGCCATCATTATCTATGCAAACATATTCCTGTCAAAGAAAAAGATGGTTCCAGCTAGATACAGGAACCATCTTTTTAATGAAGTTTTTTTATCATCGTGACCGCTTTCAGACAAACTTTATAGTTTACACTCAAGCAATTAAAGTGTCATCATTTACAACCCCTACCGAATCAACATCCCAATATCATTCCGATACTGCATCCCCTCAAAAGACACCTCAGAAATCCGCCCATACACATCATCCCGGGCTTCAATAATGGTATTTCCCAGTCCAATGACCCCCATAACACGGCCCCCGGAAGTCACCAGGTCGCCGTTAGTAGCCTTGGTACCTGCATGGAAAATCAAACCACCCTTGTCTGTACCTGCAATGGCTCTGCCCTTTTCGTAGGAACCGGGGTAGCCTTCACTGGCCAGAACCACACAAATGGAGGTCTCTTCCTTCCACTGGAGGTCTACGTCGGCCAGGTTACCGTCCAGGATCGACTCAATAATATCCACCAGGTCGGTTTCTAGTCTTGGCATAAGGGCCTGAGTTTCTGGGTCACCGAAGCGACAGTTGAATTCTAGGACACGGAGGTCACGGCCATCGATCATGAGGCCAATGAATAGAATGCCCTTGAAGTCGTAGTTTTCTGCCTTAAAGCCTGCAGCCACTGGGTCTAGGACTTCTGCCTTTACCTTGTCTGCAATGGCCTGTGTGTAGATCAAGCTTGGAGAGTATGTACCCATGCCTCCGGTATTTGGACCCAGGTCCTTGTCATAGGCCTTTTTATAGTCCTGGACACTTTCCATGGGGACAATGACGTCGCCGTCCACAAAACAGAGAACAGAGGCTTCAATACCTTCTAGGAATTCTTCCACAACAATGGTGTCGCCGGCTTCACCGAAGGCTCTATCCACCATCATGTTATCCAGGGCTTCTAAGGCTTCTGCTTCATTTTGGGCAATCACCACGCCCTTGCCAGCGGCCAGGCCGTCGGCCTTAATGACCATGGGGTAGCCGTATATGCCCAGGTGGTTCTTGGCGTCCTTGGCTGAAGTGAAGGTTCTAAACTGGGCCGTAGGGACCTGATATTTGTCCATGAACTGCTTGGCGTAGTCCTTGCTGCCTTCCAGCTGGGCTGCCTCTTGCTTGGGACCGAAAATCCGTAGACCCTCCGCCATAAAGCGGTCAACAATACCCAAGACCAGGGCCACTTCTGGACCCACTACCGTCAAATCTATTTGTTCTTCCTTGGCAAAGGCCAAAAGACCGTCAATGTCTTCTGCCCCAATATTTACATTTGTCGTCTTTTCCAGTAGGCTCGTGCCCCCGTTGCCCGGTGCAACGAAAATTTGTGTTGCCTTTGGGCTTTGGGACAGTTTCCAGGCCAGGGCGTGTTCCCGACCGCCACCGCCGATTACAAGTATTTTCATAGGACCCCTCCATTGGTTGTTCTGTGGTCAACTATACCCGTTTCTAATGAAAGAAATCGCAGTAGAATCGCTAGAGACCCTACTGCGACTGGTTAAAGTCTTTTTCTATTAGTGTTTGAAGTGTCTTAGGCCTGCAAATACCATGGCAATGCCATACTCATTGGCCTTGTCAATGGAAGCCTGGTCTGCCTTGGCACCACCTGGCTGGATAATGGCCGTTACGCCGGCCTTGGCCGCTGCTTCCACACAATCATTAAAGGGGAAGAAAGCGTCAGAGGCCATGACAGACCCCTTCACCGGTACAAAGGCCTGGGACACTGCGTGCTCCACTGCCCAAATTCGGCTCACCTGGCCACCGGAAAGACTGACTGTCTGGCCGTCACGGGCCAGGACAATGCCATTGGACTTGACGTGCTTGACAGCCTTCCAGGCAAAGAGCATGTCTTCCATTTCCTTCTTTGTGGGCAGGCGGTCAGTTACCACCTCAAGCTCACCCTCCACAAGGCCTGCATTGGGGTCCTGAACCAGGAGGCCACCACTCACCTTCTTGGCGTCAAACTGGCCTGCAGGACGGCTTCCGATCTCTGGTAGCTTGAGGAGACGGATGTTTTTCTTCTGGGACAGTACCTCATAAGCGTCCTCGTCAAAGTCCGGCGCAACAACGATCTCTACAAAGATCTCGCTGATCTTCTTAGCTGTGTCCAGGTCAATGGCCCGGTTGGCTGCAATAATGCCACCAAAAATGGACTGGGGATCACAAGCATAAGCCTTGGCGTAGGCTTCGAAAATATCTCGGCCAGTACCAATGCCGCATGGCACGGTATGCTTAACAGCCACCACTGCCGGTGCTTCATGCTCCTTTAGGGCTTCAAGGGCACCATTGGTGTCATTGATGTTGTTAAAGGACAGTTCCTTGCCATGGAGCTGCTGAGCTTGGGCAAGGGAACCCGACGGCAGGACCACTTCCTTGTAGTAGGAAGCCTTCTGGTGGGGGTTTTCACCGTATCGTAGGTCTTGGGACTTTTCCCAAGTCAGGGTCAACGTATTCTGCGGAGCCACCTGTCGCTTGGAGCGGAAGTAGCTGGCGATTAACGCGTCATAGTGGGCAGTGTGTTCAAACACCTTCCAGGCAAGTTCTTCGTTAAAGTCCGCATCGGTTGCCTGCTTTTGAACCAGGTCTAGGACCTTGTCATAGTCTGCTGGGTCTGTAACCACCATAACGTCCTGGTAGTTTTTCGCCGCAGAACGAAGCATGGTTGGGCCACCAATGTCAATATTCTCGATAATGGTTGCATGGTCCGCTTCAGGGTTGAGTAGGGTCTGCTTGAAGGGATAAAGGTTCACGACCACGATGTCGATCGGTGTAATGTCCAGGTCCGCCATTTGTTGCACATGGCTTTCCTTGCCCCGAACCCCTAGAATGCCCCCGTGTACCTTGGGGTGGAGGGTCTTGACACGGCCGTCCAGACATTCTGGAAAACCTGTCACGTCTTGAATGCCGATCACCGGTACTTTTTCTGAAAGTAGAAGCTTTTCTGTGCCCCCTGTGGACACGATTTCAACGCCGGCAGCCTGGAGCTTTCGGGCGAAGTCTACAATTCCTGTTTTATCTGAAACACTGATCAATGCGCGCTTAGCCATTGTCGACCTCCATCATTTTTCTTGGTTACGATTACCTGTATTCGAAAGGGTTTTGATTTTCTCTGTTTTTGCTCTCTCTATTTTTCTCTTTTTATATAGAGTTTGGCTTGTCTTCTTTAGTCCGCATGGGCAAACTGCTTGTCTCCCCTGCAATAGGCAGCCACAGTTTCCGTGAGTATTCTGTGTTCCACAGCATGAACCCGGCCCCTTAGGCTTTCCACGGTGTCGTCAGCTAGGACCGCCAGCTTTTCCTGGACAATAATAGCCCCGGTGTCGATGCCCTCGTCCACATAGTGGATGGTCACGCCGGTTTCTTTTTCCCCTGCGTCCAGGACTGCCTGGTGGACCCGGTCCCCATACATGCCCTTGCCACAGTAGTTGGGAATAAGGGAGGGGTGGAGGTTGATAATCCGGCCCTTGTAGAGGCTCAGGACCTCACCACTGAGAATACTCAGGTAGCCCGCCAGGACAATGAAGTCCACCTTTTCCTTGTATAGGGTGGACAGCATGACATTTTCCCGCTGGACCTTGTCTTGATATTGATTTCTAGAAATGGAAACTGCCCGAATGCCATTCATTCGAGCTCTTTCCAATGCATAGGCCCCGTCCTTGTCTGAAATCACCACTGGGATTTCACCTTGGATATGACCCTCACGTATGCCATCGATCAAAGCTTGTAGGTTTGTACCGCCCCCGGACACAAAGACTGCAAATCTTAGTTTTGACACAGGAGGACTCCCTTCTCACCTGATTCGATCGAACCAATTTCATATGCCTTTTCGCCGTTTGCTTCAATGGTCGCAATGACTTTCTCAGCGTCCTCAGCTTTTACAGCCAGGACAAAGCCGATGCCCATGTTGAAGGTGGCGAACATTTCTTCGTCACCCAGGCCACCCATTTGAGCCAGGGTGTCAAAGACTGCTGGCTTTTCCCAGCTACCCAGCTGGATATTGGCCTGAAGGCCCTCAGGGTACATTCTTGGAAGGTTTTCGTGGAAACCTCCACCGGTCACGTGGCACATGCCATGGACCTCAACCTCTTCCAGTACCGCTAGGACGGGTTTTACATATATTTTCGTGGGTGTCAGTAGGGTCTCTTCTACGGTATTACCGTTTGGTAATAGCGGGTCTGACACCTGGAGCTTGTGCTTGTCAAAGACCAGCTTGCGGACCAGGGAATAGCCATTGGAGTGGACCCCGCTGGACCCAATGCCAATGAGGACGTCACCCTTGCCCACCTTGGACCCGTCGATGATGTTTTCCCGCTCCACAACGCCCACGGCAAAGCCTGCCATGTCGTATTCGCCGTCTGCATAAAAGCCCGGCATTTCTGCTGTTTCCCCGCCTAAGAGGGCCATGTCTGACTGACGGCAGCCCTCTGCAACGCCGGATACTAGGTTAGCTGCTTTTTCTGCTTCCAACTTACCCGTTGCAATGTAGTCTAGGAAAAAGAGGGGTTTTGCCCCCTGGCACAATATATCGTTAACACACATGGCCACCAGGTCGATGCCCACAGTGTCGTGTTTGTCTGCTTCAAAGGCAATTTTTAGCTTGGTTCCCACCCCGTCCGTACCGGAAACAAGAACGGGTTCCTTGAAGTCCGTCCCCAGGGTGAAGAGGCCGCCAAAGCTGCCGATGCCGCCCAGAACCCCTTTGGTAAAGGTGGACTTGACGTGGTCTTTCATCATTTCTACGGCTCGGTATCCCTCTTCTACGTTTACGCCTGCTTCTTTATAGGCTGTTCGATTATCTGACATGGGACCCCCCTAGCACTTTTCAAATACAAACTTGGACTCGATCTTGGGAACCGCCATGGGGTACATGCCAGAGAAACATGCGTCACATAGCTCGCCCGGCTTACCAATGGACTTAATCAATCCTTTAATGTCCAGGTAGCCCAGGGAGTCGGCCCCGATCATTTCACAAATCTGGTCCACCGTGTTGTCTGCCCCTGCCAGCTGCTTACGGCTTGGGGTGTCAATGCCAAAGTAGCAGGAATGCTTAACCGGTGGAGAAGATACGCGTACATGGACTTCTGCTGCCCCCGCGTCCTTCAACATGGAAACAATACGACTCATGGTTGTGCCCCGTACGATGGAGTCGTCCACCATAATGACCCGCTTGCCCACGATGTTTTCTTTTAAAACGTTGAGCTTGAGGCGAACGGCCAGCTCACGTGTTTTTTGGTCGGGCTGGATAAAGGTCCGGCCCAGGTACTTGTTCTTGATCAAGCCAATGCCAAAGGGGATACCTGATTTTTCAGCGTATCCGATGGCTGCTGCAGTGCCGGAATCCGGCACTGCAATGACCACGTCTGCGTCCACAGGGTGGTCTTCAGCCAAAATTTGACCTGCTCGGTGTCGTGCAACATACACGTTTTCCCCTTCAATAACGGAGTCGGGACGTGCAAAATATACATATTCAAAGGAGCAAAGTGCCTTGTGGCACCGCTGGGTATAAGACAATGCTTCAATGCCATTTTCGTCGATGATGACCATTTCCCCCGGCTGGATGTCGCGTACGTAAGTCGCACCCACAACGTCCAGGGCGCAGGTTTCGCTGGCTAGAACGTATCCGCCGTCCTCGAATTGTCCAAGGGACAGGGGCCGCAGACCATAGGGGTCACGGACGCCGATCAGTTTGCCTTCACACACAATGCTGAGGGCAAAGGAACCTTGTACCAAATTCAGGGCCTTGATGATCGCTTCCTTGTAGCCCAGCTTGTAATTGCGGGCAATGAGGTTGGCAATAACTTCGGAGTCGATGGACGTTTGGAAAATGGACCCGCCCTCTTCCAGTTCGTCCCGAAGGGCCTTGGCGTTGACCAGGTTGCCATTATGGGCAAGGGCAATGGAGCCACCCTTGTACTTAACTACTAGGGGCTGGGCATTACTCACATAGCTTTCGCCAGTTGTGGAATAGCGGACATGGGCGGTACCCACGTGACCTTGCAGGCGGTCCAGAACGTCATTGGTAAAGACTTCTTGAACCAGACCCATTTCCTTGTAGTAGCGCATACCTTGGCCATTTTCAACGGCAATACCGGCGCTTTCCTGGCCACGGTGCTGAAGGGCAACCAGACCAAAGCAAAGCATTTGTGCAATATTTTCTGTCTCCGGTGCAAATATTCCCATTACTCCACATTCTTCATGGAGATGATCATCTAGAATTGGCAGCATTGTTTTTCTCCTAATAGTTAGCCTTCAACACGGGACAGCATTTCTTGGTATGTGGACTCAATATCGCCCATATCCCGTCTGAAACGGTCTTTGTCCAGTTTACGATTAGTTTCAGCGTCCCAGAAACGGCAAGTGTCCGGGGAGATTTCGTCTGCTAGGATGACTTGACCCTCGTATAGGCCGAACTCCAATTTGAAGTCGATCAGCTTCACACCCTTTTCAATGAAGAAGTCCTTCATGAAGTCATTGACTTGGTGGGCGTAGCCTTTAATGACGTCGATCTGGTCTTGTGTTGCCAGTTCAAGGGCTAGAACGTGGTCGTCGTTAATCAGTGGATCGCCCAGTTCGTCACACTTGTAGCAGAATTCAAAAACCGTCTTTGCCAGGGGTGTACCCTCTTCAACGCCAAGGCGCTTTGAGAAAGAACCCGCAGCAACGTTACGGATGATAACTTCAAGAGGTAGAATCTCAACAGCCTTTACAACACTTTCACGGTCGTTGATGAGTTCTTCTTGGTGGGTCGGAATGCCTTTTTTCTCAAGCATGTTGAACATGATGGCAGACATTTTGTTATTTACAATCCCCTTGTCGG
Organism: uncultured Peptostreptococcaceae bacterium; assembly: GCA_964342805.1. Classification (GTDB taxonomy): domain Bacteria; phylum Bacillota; class Clostridia; order Peptostreptococcales; family Acidaminobacteraceae; genus CAYFHQ01. The sequence continues at coordinate 17,353 of CAYFHQ010000024.1, forward strand.
CGATTGTACCTTTTTTTTCACCGTTGAAAGCCGTAGCGTCGTCCTTGTAGGACACGATGTAACGACCAGCAACGTCTGTTTTGTAAACTCGTTTAGCTTTTCCTTCGTATAGCATTTCCAGCTTGTTCATGGGAGCACCTCCTACAGGGCAGCAGTTAGATCAACAACCTTAGCGTCCTTAGCGATTACCTTTTCCTTCATGTCAGCTCTGAATTCCTTGAGCTTTGTACGAAGTTCCTCGTGCTTTACTGCAAGCATTTGTACTGCCAGAAGACCAGCGTTTTCTGCACCGTTAATGGCTACAGTCGCAACTGGAATGCCACTTGGCATTTGAACGATAGACAGTAGGGAGTCCATGCCGTCCATAGTAGAAGACTTGATAGGAAGACCGATCACTGGCAGGGTTGTGAATGCTGCAATAACGCCTGGTAGGTGGGCTGCTTTACCAGCGGCACCGATGATCACTTCAAAACCATTTTCTTCTGCATTTCGAGCGAAGTTTTCCACACGGTCCGGTGTACGGTGTGCAGACATTACACGCGCTTCCACTTCAACACCGAAAGACTTCAGTGTTGCTGCTGCCTTTTTCACTACTTCAAAATCTGAATCTGAACCCATCAAAATTGCTACTTTCATGTCGTCTCCTCCAAAAAAATAGACTCTCCTGCAGGGCGCAAGGAGAGTCGGGGTTAATTCGTCATTCGCTTTTGCTGAAAAGTACCTTTGAAAATAGACATAAGTGCCTCCACGATTCAACTGGATTGTCCCAACCGATCGGTGGAGACTTTGCCTGTGGTACATGTCCATAGTAGCAAAGCCCGTTAGGGGGTGTCAACGAAAATGACGAATTTTTAAAAACCTTGCGTGGGTATCGTACGTTTAATGTCACGAACATTAAACGAGATACATTCCTATATCATTGGCAGTTTAGGGCCTGAACCCTCAAATATGACCCCAAACTGATCAATGTCTTTTGTTAGTTGGTGCTTGGTCATGGTCCTTGCGGTCATGGCCTCTATGGGGCCACCAGTGCCCTTAGACTTTTTCTAGCCTAGTCGAAGTATTTCACACCCGACTGGAAGATCTTCATGTCTACCTGGCCAGGAACGTTCTTATAGAGGTTTTCACCGATCCGCTCCACGTGGCCCATTTTGCCAAGAATTCGGCCGTCTGGGTTGGTAATGCCTTCAATGGCATACATGGACCCATTGATGTTGTAACGACCGTCCAGGCTTGGATTGCCGGCAGGGTCAACATACTGGGTAGCGATCTGGCCTGCTGCGGACAGTTTCTTGAACCAGTCCTCGTTGCAGACAAAGCGTCCCTCTCCGTGGGAGAATGCTGTCCGGTAAACGTCGTTGACCTTGGCCCCCTGCATCCATGGAGACAGGTTGGAAACAGCCTTGACGTCAGCCAGGCAGCTGACATGGCGACCAATTGTGTTTAAGGCCAGGGTTGGGTCTGTCTCCTCTAGGGGACGGATGTCACCGTATGGGAGGAGTCCCAGCTTGATCAGGGCCTGGAAGCCGTTGCAAATACCGATCATCAGACCGTCTTGCTTGTTCAGCAGATCATGGACTGCTGCGGTCATCCGTGGGTTTCTTAGGATGGAGGCAATGAACTTGCCTGAACCGTCTGGTTCGTCACCGGCCGAGAAACCACCGGGTAGGGCAACAATCTTGGCTGCCTCAATGGCCTTGACATAGGCTTCAATAGAAGCTTCCACGTCCTTGGCTGAGCCATTTTTAAAGACGATGGACTCCACACTGGCTCCTGCGTCTTCAAAGGCCCGAATGGTGTCATATTCACAGTTTGTACCTGGGAAAACAGGGACAAACACGGTTGGTTTTACCTTGCGACCGCCAATTTTCACACTTGGGCCACCTGTATAGGCTACCGGCTCAAGGGGCACATTGACTTCTGCTGTACTTGGGAAAATGCTCTCTAGGGGGGCTGTCCACTGGTCTTCCAGGTCTTCTTGCTTCAAGACCTCCGTCCCGATGCGGACTTCCGCTGCTTGAATGACTGTCCCTACTTCTACAAATCCTTCAGCGATTTCAAGGGACGGGTCACACTCAAATAGGATGGAACCGATGGCTGGTTCGAAAAGCTTGTCAGACGCCTTGTCTGTCAGTTCAACACCCAGTTGGTTGCCAAGACCCATGAGGGTAACGGCTTCCGATAGGCCCCCTCGACCAATGGCCCAGGCAGACTTGATGGTTCCTGCTTCAATCTGCTCTGTGATCATGTCGTAGGAGACTCTTAAGTTGTCAAAGTTCAGTAGTTCTTCACGATCCCGCTTGGCATGGAAGAGGACCAGCTTGTTGCCGGCTGTCTTGAGTTCAGAGGAGATCACGTGGCGGACGTCCACTGGTGCCAGGGCAAAGGAAATGGCTGTTGGGGGCACGTTGATGTCCTTAAAGGTACCGGACATGGAGTCCTTACCGCCAATGGCAGGAATGCCAAAGCCTTCTTGGGCCTCTAGGGCACCCAGGAGGGCTGCGAAAGGCTTACCCCACTTTTCTGCCTGGTCACCCAGACGTTCAAAGTACTCTTGCATGGACAGGCGTAGGGCATGGAAGTCTGCCCCCATGGCTACTGCCTTGGCTACGGATTCCACGACTGCATAGTAGCCCCCGTGGTAGGGAGACCACTTTCCAATGGCCGGGTCGTAACCAAAAGTCATGACCGTACCTGTTGTGGTGTCTGCTCCCAGAACAGGCACCTTGGCTGCCATGCCCTGGGCTGGCGTCATTTGACGCTGGCCACCGAATGGCATAAGGACAGAACCCGTGCCGATAGTGGAGTCAAAACATTCCACAAGGCCTTTTTGTGAAGCGATATTTAAGTCCGATACAACGGACTGGAATTTTTCTTTTATTGTTCCGCTTTGCTGGTTTTGTGTCTGGAACCAAGAGGTTTCCATGGGCTCCGTCACTGTAACTGCCATGGTGCCTCTCACACCGTTGGTTTCTAGGAAGTCTCGGCGGATGTCGAAAATGGCTTGACCCTTCCAGAACATACGAAGGCGACCGGAGTCTGTTACCGTAGCCACATGGACACATTCTAAGTTTTCTTCCTCAGCAAAGGCCATAAAGGCAGGAACATCAGCTGGGTCAAGGACAACTGCCATCCGTTCCTGGGACTCGGAAATGGCCAGTTCAGTGCCATCTAGGCCCTGGTATTTAACGGGCACAACGTCCAGTTGGATATCAATGCTGTCTGCCAGTTCGCCAATGGCAACGGACACACCACCTGCCCCAAAGTCGTTGGACTTCTTAATAAGGACGCTGGCTTTAGGATTTCTAAAGAGACGCTGGAGTTTACGCTCCATGGGTGGATTGCCCTTTTGAACTTCCGCCCCTGCCGTATGGATACTGTCTTCGGTTTGGACCTTGGAAGAACCTGTTGCACCGCCACAGCCGTCTCGGCCTGTTGGACCTCCGACCATGAGGATAATGTCCCCTGTCTCTGGCGACTTGCGGGTAACGTTAGCCTTTGGTGCTGCCCCAACTACAGCCCCTACTTCCATCCGTTTGGCCAGGAAGCCTGGGTCATAAACTTCTTTGACCATGCCTGTAGCCAGGCCAATTTGGTTGCCGTAAGCTGAGAAGCCTTGGGCTGCTTCTGTGGTGATCTTTCTTTGGGGGAGCTTGCCTGGTAGGGTGTCCTCAATGGGTGTTCTAGGATCAGCTGCCCCTGTCAGTCGCATGGATTGGTATACGTAAGACCGACCTGACAGTGGGTCTCGAATGGCGCCGCCCAGACAAGTGGACGCCCCGCCATAAGGTTCGATTTCTGTCGGGTGGTTGTGGGTTTCGTTCTTGAACATGATCAAGTAGGGAACGGTTCCCTCTGTGGTTTCCACTGGCACTTCAATGGAACAAGCATTGATCTCTTCTGTGACTTCCATGTCCGCCAGGCGGCCGTCAGCAAGTTGTTGCTTCATTTGAATGGTAGCCAGGTCCATGAGGCAGACGGGCTTGTGGTTTCTCTCAAGAGCCGTTCGGATATTGGTGTAGGTCTCAAAAGTCTCCTTCATTCGCTTGGTGTAGGCACCCGCCTCAAAGGTAATGTCCGTCAGTTCCGTCATAAAGGTGGTGTGACGACAGTGGTCAGACCAGTAGGTGTCAATGACTTTCAGTTCTGTGATGGTTGGATTTCTTTTTTCTTGGTTTTTGTAGTAGTCCTGAATGTGGAGCAGGTCACCTGTTGCCATGGCAAAGCCGTGGGAGGCCCCGTAGTCGGCCATTTGTTCAGGTGTCTTGTTGATGAAACCTTCTAGGACTTCAACCGTGGTAGGTGCTTCTATGGAAAGGTCCAGATCTGCTGGAATGTCCATGGACACTTCACAGCTTTCAATGGGATTGATTAAGTACTTTTTGATTTTGTCTTGTTGGTCAGCAGACAGGTCACCGTCGATCATGTAGATCTTGGATGCGCCCACCATGGGCTTTTCCTTGAGGGTCACCAGCTGGATACACTGGGAAGCTGAGTCGGCTCTTTGGTCAAACTGACCGGGTAGCAGGGCCACTCTGAAAGTCATGGCACTTGCCTGAGCTGGTAGGTCCATGTGGACATGGTCCGTATTGGGTTCAGCCAAGACTTGGTTGGCAATGACGTCTAGGTCTTCTGGGTCAACGCCCTGTAGGTCGTAGGCATTTACAATGCGCAGTGACTGGATGGTGTCTATATGAAGGGTTTCCTTTAGATTTTGAAGTAGGTTTACCGCTTCTACATTAAAGCCATTTTTCTTTTCTACATATATCCGCTTCACGTCGGCCATATTATCCTCCCGCAATACAAAACATTCGTTTGTCGCTTTCAACTTGATTCTAACACGGGATCATTTATAATTAAATTTAGGGATTCTTATGTTTTATATAAGTACAGCTAATGTATTTCGATTTAGATATGAACGTTATGTAGATCAACAGCTATTTCGTTCATGTATTTAAGTCAAACTGAGTGTTTTCAAACCTTTTACAAGTTTGCAGAGAAAGGACCTGACCATGTCCATTAATTTCGAATGGTACAAGATCTTCTATTTCGCCGCTAAAACCGGTTCTTATACCCGGGCCGCAGAGGCCCTTTTTGTGACCCAGTCCTCCATTAGCCAGACCATCCGCCAGCTGGAGGAAACCCTGGGGGTTAAACTCTTTGCCCGGGCTGGCCGAGGGGTCAAGCTGACAGCAGAGGGCCACGGCCTTTATGACCATGTAGAACAAGCCTATCATTTACTGGTTTCTGGCGAGCAGTACATGTCCAGCATGCAGTCCCTGCAAACGGGGCAAATCCGCATTGGAGCTTCTGACACCATTAGTAAGTACAACCTGCTCAAGTACCTGCGCAAGTTCCATGAGGACTGGCCCAATATCCGTATAGGCATTAACAACCGGCCCTCACCTGTATCTGTGGAGCTGGCCAAAAAGGGAGAAATTGACCTGGGCGTCATTAACCTGGACCCGGACAAGCCCTACGACGGCCTCATGGTCCACCCCCTAACGCGCATACGGAATGTCTTTATTGCTCCTGCTGCCTGGCGGGACCAATTCATGGGGCCTGTGAGCCTAGGCCAGTTGGAGGGCTTTCCCATTGTAGCCCTGGAGCAAAACTCCACCACCCGCAGGATTTTTGAGAAGTATAAGAAGGAACATGGTGCAAACTTACATGTGGAGTTTGAGTTTGGGTCCATGGACTTGATCGTGGAAATGACCCGGATTGGCATGGGGGTTGGCTTTGTAGCCGAGTCTGCAGCCCGGGCGGCCATTCTGTCAGGCGACGTGGTTCGCCTGCAGATCAATGAACCCATACCACAAATCGAAGTGGGTGTAGTCCACTCGGACCGGATTCCCCTCAACCTGGCTGCCCAGAAAATGCTGGAGTTGATGTTGGACAAGGACTTCAGACAGGCTATGAATGAGTCGGAGCGGCATATATAAGCTGGTGACATAGCCATCACTCCACTTGCCTTCACAAGCGCAAGTAGGGGATGACAGTTAGGGGAATTATTAAAGGTTGCAACAGAGGGACCAAAAGTACATCAAAAACGAAAAAAACGCTGTTCTTCCTTATATTAAGAAGAACAGCGTTTATTATGCTTGTTTTCTAGCCACAAGAGCCAGCACAGCTGCCGCAATCTGCTTCAGCTTGGTTTACAGGAACTACTTGGTAGCCGTTACCCATAAATTCTACTTTAATGTCACCCATTTGGTCATGAAGATCTTTCTCCATTACAAAACGGATTGCATGTGATTCGTCAACAAGATCATTTTCCTTTTGCTCATCCAGAGCAAGTCCAAGAGTTGGACCGGCTCAGCCCATGCCCGCCAGGAAAATACGAATGTTTTTAGGTGCTTCTTCCTGACCTGCCATGACTTGTTGGATAGCTTCGATGGTTGCATCATTAGTATTAATTTGCATCGATATCCCTCCAATTATACGAAGCAGTTACATGCTTGTTCCAATAGCTGTACCCCCCCTCTATTAGGGGTCGTTCATATCATACCAAATTCATGGTGTATTTGCAATCCTTATTACAGTTTGTACATGTATAGAAAAGGCTTATACCTTGAACTTGTGGATCTCTGATTGTAGGCTCTCCGCCAGTTGTTCCAGGTTGTGGACCATGGCCGCCATCTCTTCAAGAGAGGCCCCTTGCTCCTCGACGGAAGCGGACACTTCCTCTGTTGCAGCAGACGTTTCTTCTGTTGTAGCAGAGATTTGTTCGATCATGTCTGTCATGCCTTCTCGGACACCTTCCACATTGTCTGTTTGCTTGGCGATTGCAGAAACGGCGTCACCCATTTTGGCAATGAGGTTAGACACATTGTCAAAGGACTCTTGGGTCTTTTCCACGGACTCGTCATGGCTTTCCAGAATACGAGAAGCGTCTGCCATGGCTTCAACCGCTGCATTGGAGTACTGCTGGATGTCCTGAACCAGGGTCTGGATTTCCACAGAAGCCTTCTTACTCTGCTCTGCCAGTTCACGGATTTCTCCAGCTACGACTGCAAAGCCTCGGCCGTGTTCTCCTGCCCGAGCCGACTCAATGGAAGCGTTCAGGGCCAGTAGGTTGGTCTTGTCGGCAATGCCTAGAATGGTTTCTGTGATCATGCCGATTTGGTGGGACTGCTTGTTCATGACCTGGATGGTGTCGTCCACCTTGGCAGAGGCCATGGCATTTTCTGCAGACCGGTCCATGAGTTCCTTAACTGCTTCTTTACCGTCTTGGTTGGCGTCAGAAACCGACTCGGAGATCTCGTTGATTTCATTGGTCCGTCTTCTCATTCGCTCCAGGCTGTCAGTCAGTTGTAACATGTGTTCTGTACCGGTTTCAGCCAGGTGGGCACTGTGTTCAGCTGCCCGAGTCACTTCGTCCATGGAGGCTGCGATGTCTGCACCTGCTACTGCAGACTCGTCTGAAGCACCTGAAATGGTACTTGCGTTTTCTCTTACGTTTTGAGCCGACGCCTTGGCCGTCGTGATCAAGCCGTTAATCTTTGTGATTGTCCGGTTAACCGCATCTCCCAATTGGGACACTTCGTCATTGCCCTTGATTTCAACTTGCTGGGTCAGGTCGCCGTCTGCCACTTGGTCCAGGGTACCAATCACCCGCTGAAGGCCCTTGACGATCCGTGTCAGCAGGAAGAAAATAGTCACAAAGGCCACTAGGGCAGACCCTGCCACCCACTTGAACATGGACCATAGAAACCCAGTTGTAATGCCTTGCAGGACGTCTCTGTGCATGGCCACTTGGTACATACCAATGACCTGGCCATCCTTGTTCTTGATAGGCATGTAGGAACCCAGTTTCGCAACGTCGTTTTCTTCTAACAGACCTTTGTATTGGTCTCCCTTGGATACCACGTTGTATACGTCTGGATCAGCCTTGACATCCAATAAGCTAGCCCCGTGGGAAGACACCACAATGGTGTCGTTCATATAAATGTTCAAGCTGGCGTTTAATTCATTGGCCAGGCCTGCAAGGGTTCCGTTGAGGACGGTGATTGGCTTTCCGCCCTTGGTCAATTCGCCATCTTCAATGGCCCAGTCCCCCTGGAACTGGTGGTCCAGCATATAGTATGACATTTCCATGTCGCCAACCAGCTTCTGGTCAACGATCAGTTCGTCCATAAGTACAAATAATACACCGCCTATTGCAGCCATCATTACCAGGGTTGATACCAGTATGCTTGAAAACATCTTTCCCCGAATACCCATTTTCATATTCGCCCTCCGAATGTACGACCTAATTTAGAATGAAGGTCTAACGCCTTCTTTCACTCCTAACTACGAGTATAGGGGGAAGATGTCAACGGGAAATGAATAAAGTTTGAATAAAGTGTGAAGAAAACCTAAAGATTTCCTAAACAAAAGCCAAACACCTCATGGTTACCGGGTTTTGGAGCTTGAGTAACAATCATTTTTCTTTAATTTTTTCTGAACGCCTGATCATGATGGCTGTGTCAAAGACAAGCAAAAGCAAGCCTTTCCCTATGTTCCCTATGTAAACAAGAGAGACAACCGATAGACTAAACCATTTTATTGTAATATTGGTTATTGACACCACACTCGTATTGAATAAACTGTGAGTAGGATATCTCATTGGTTGATTGGGAGGACATATGATCATCAAAGTTGTCACATTACTATTAATCAGTCTTGTTACCTTAAGTCCACCAGCCCTTGAGGTCGTATCTCCTGAGGACTTTGTTGATAATACCCTTAGCCAAGATGCCCATGACCAGATTAGGGAGTTGAATCTACGCGCCTCCGGTACGAGGAACCTAGAGGATCTGAAAGATTTACCGAGTCTGGTTAGTCTAGACATTACTAACCAAAAAAATCCGGAAGAGGAACATATACTGGATGCGTCACAGCTGAATACGGTGACAGACCTGGCTCCCCTACTGGGTGCACAGGCACTAAAAAGTTTGAATGTGAACTACCTCTTTCTCCCACGGAAGACTTCGTTGACAGTCCAGAATAGATTGACCAGGCCTATGCAGAGGCCCTTGGCACCTTCAAGACGAACAAAACCCCAGTGGACCTTCACATCCACTGGGGTTTTTATTGTGTTTTTTACTTGTGCCACTTGGTCCGTTTAACCTACTTAGCCTTCTGTGCCACATGGGCTTGTAGGGCGTCCCTGTACATAAAGTCAGAACCAATAATGTGGTTCATGATCCACTTGGAAAGGAACTTCATAAGGTCCATGACAAACTCTGTCTGATTGTGGTCCAGCTCAGACAAATCAATGTCGCCAAGCTTGCCGATCATGTCGTCGTGTTCTTCCTTGTGGGCGTCAAAGTCAGCATAGCCTGCGTCTATCATCATTTGCTCTTCTGCACGGAAATGGTAAACCGTGTAGTCTCTCATGCGCTCAATGGCGTCCACAACGTCGTCGTAAAGGTCGTCCGACGAGTGGTTCTTGATCAGCCCCATGAGTTCTTGACCAATGGATAGCAAGTGCTTGTGCTGGTCGTCGATTTCTTGAATGCCTACTGAATAATCATCGTTCCAATTGAACATGGTGTTGCCCCCATTCTTACTATTTCTTGTCTATTTGGTGGATCGAATCACGTATAACTTTAATATATGGCAAGTCCTTTCGAATTTCAACCAATTTACTCGAAATTCTTACAATCCTTCTGTCACACGGATTAAGTTAATCAATACAGTCATGGCCTCCCCACGGGTTGCCCCGTCCTTGGGTCGAAAGACCTTGCCGTCTCCAACCATGAGGTCTAGGATTTTCATGAGTCGCACGTCTTCCCTAAACTGAGGTGCGGCAGAGCCCTCGTCTTCAAACTGTACCGATTGAATGGAGAATATCTCGCTTCGCTCCATGCCCTGGGCAATGAGGTAGGCTTCTACTAGCATATTGGCCATTTCTTCCCGTGTAATGGGATCGTCCGGTCTAAAGGTAGTCGCAGCGTCTGGAATAAGGCCTGCAGCTGCTGCCCCGTTGACAAATTGACTGTACCAGGCAATGGAATGGACGTCCGTGTACTTGGACTGAGCTACGTCTGTTGGAAGGCCCAGTTGGTTGACCAACATGGTCACAAACTCAGACCGCTTCAGCTTGAGGTCAGGGGCAAATACATTCTCTGACACCCCACTGGTAATCCCCTTGGCTGCAGCCAATTCTACAAATGGCTTAGACCAGTGGGACTGGATATCCATAAAGGTCTTGGATGACTCCATGACCGTGTATTTGGAAAAGTGCTTGGCTGCGAAGGACATTTTTCCATTGACTGTTCGTTTGCCCTTCACGTACTCCCATTCTTCCTTGTCTTCATTGAAGTAGTAAACACCCAGTTTGTAGGGGTTGGCTACGGCACTGGTTTCGTAACCCAGGGTTACCTGGACAGGCGTCTTTAGCTTGCCCTGCTTTTCGCCGTCCACTTCAATGTCCAGTTCCAGAACATCAGCAACGGTTTTCAGTTGGGTGGTTTTTGGTTTGAGGTTGGCCTGCTGGTTGGTATCCACCTTTTCAGCAGTAACCGCAACCTTTTCTCCTTCTTCCCGGAAGATTTCCAGGGCCTCAGGTGAAAGAGCGATGGCCACTTGTTCAATCTCCACCACAATCTCTTTCTTTTGGTCAATGACCTTGTCCAGGATGTCCGTGGACAGGTCAACGGCTGTCTTGGCGTCCTCTGGAACGTCTTCAACCACTAATACAATTTGATTCACATCGGCTTCTTTGGCCTCTTCCAAAAGGTCGTCCACCCGCTTGGGCGAGACTTCAACGGTTTGTTCTACTCCGTCATTGGTTTCAATAATTTCCACGTCGTCTTTACCATCATCCACAGGTTCTGGTGGCTGGGTTGGCGTTGTTGGTGTATTGGAACTTGGTGGTATAAAGACGAATCCACCGCCTCCGCCACCACCGCCACCTCCGCCGCCTCCACCCGAGGACCCGCCTGACGGCTGGACTACAGGAGCAGCTGCTTTGGAAATGTTAATGGTATAGGTCTGGCTATTGCCGTCTTCTGCCGTGACAACCACAGTAATGGTATTGTTGCCTGTGGCAAGGCCAATGGAGGAGCTGGTTACCGCATTTCCATTGATGGTCACTGAGGCCGATCCATGGGACTTGGTCGCCGTCACCGTCGTTGATCCCACCGTATGGCTCACGGACCCACTATAGCTGAAAGTTGCTCCATTAAAGCCAGGGGACAGGCTCACGCCCGAAGCCGTTAGGGCCGTTAGGTTGGCGTCATTGCTATTTCGGTGGACCACTAGTGTATAGGTCCGGGTTTCTCCTGCTTCAGCAGTCACCACCACCGTAAAGGTATTGTCCCCCACATTTAAATTGAGGGTTTGAGGGTTTGCCGGATCATAGGCATTGCCGTCAATGGTAATGGTGGCGTGGGGACTGGTTGGGACCGGTTGAATGGTCACCGAAGTCACACTGTTGGCCACGGTTCCCGTAAACTTGTCTGCCTCAGGCTCTGTCAGGGTTACGCCCACTGGCTGCATGCCTCCAGTAGACGTGTCCGTGTCAGAAAGCCGTGTGATTTTCACCGTATAGGTGATTGTAGTCGTACCGTCTTCTGCCGTCCCTATCAGGGTCATGGTATTGTCCCCGAAATTGAGGGGCAGGGTCACCTCTGCACCAGGCACATGACTGACGTCACCCGGTAACTTCAAGGTGGCATAGGTGTCATTCAGAACGGGTACGAATTTGGCTTCCGTGTTGGTTCGGTCTACCGTGGCAGTGTAGGTCTTGGTAGGGTCGTCATAGGCCAGTACCAGGGAGCCCGGCTGGGTCCCATTGATTGCGCTCAAGGACGCATCGGTATTCCAGCGGTTGACCGTCAGGGTTATGGTCCGGGTGTCCGAGTCTTGGGCCGTGATCACAATGGGAATGGCATTGGCACCCACATTCAAATTCACGGTTTCACCGGATGCGGGGTCATGGGCATTACCACTAACCGTTACGCTGGCACCTGTGCCTGACTTGGTCGCCTTGACCACGATGGATGTGGTGTCATGTCCCACCGTCATGGTGTAAGCGTTGGTAAAGCTATTAAAACCGGTCACGGGTGCATCGTCCACAAGGAGGGCGGCTAGGGTGTCGTCCTCATTGTCTGTGAGGCGGGTGACGGTTACATTTATGGTTCTGGTGTCACTGTCTTCAGCAGTCACCACAATGGGGATGACCGTGTCTCCAGTTGCTACAGCAACCACTTCCCCTGTGGCAGGGTCATGGGCATTGCCGTTGACTGTAACGCTGGCATTGGTGCCAGACTTGGTCGCTTTGACAGTCACATTGGCCGTGCTTTGGGTCACCATGAAGGTGGCCGTATTGGTTAGGGGATCAAAGTCCGACGGGGTCTGGCCATTGATGGTCAGGGCCGTCAGGGTCTCGTCTTCCAGGTCCGTGATCCGGTGGAGGGTCAGGCCGTAGTTTCTCACGCCCCCGTCTTCAGCGGTGACGGTAATGGCCACGCTATTGTCCCCAGGGGACAGGGCAATGGTTTCCCCTGTGCTGGCGTCATGGACATTGCCATTTACAGTCAGGCTTGCATTGGTGCCCACCTTGTTGGCTTTGACCACTGCGGAGCTTGTTTGCTGGGTCAGGATTTCTGTGTATTCGTCCACAAGGCCCTTGAATCCGGCTACGGCCTTGTCGTTGACTAAAATGCTGGACAGGGTTTCGTCCTCTGCATTGGTCATTCGTTTGATATTGAGGGTGATGGTCCGTGTGCCACCGTCTTCTGCTGTGACAACCACGGCTACATTATTGTCCCCTTCTGACAGGTTGACGGTTTCACCAACCGCTGGGTCATGGCCATTACCAGCTACAGTGACACTGGCATTGGTTCCCGCCTTGGTGGCCTTGACCACAACCGATGTGGTGGTGCTTGGCACCTCATAGGTATAGGCATTCTTTAAACCGTAGTAGCCTGGAAGGGCTAGGCCGTCAATGGTGACTCCGGTCAGGGTTTCATTTTCAGCGTCGGTCATTTGGTTAAAGGTTAGGGTGTAAGTCTTGGGATTAGACGTAATGGTGTCATTGGCCGTGTAGGTGAATACCGTTCCATTGACTGTGATTGGGTCATTTTCACTGCCACTGTCTGACCGGCTCACAAAGGATGTGCCCAGGGGTGACTGGGCGTCAACTGTTAGGCTTTCATTGTTGGACGGTAGGGTGAAGGTATAGGCATATACGTCTTCTTCCAGGGTTTCGTTAGGCGAAATCCCCGTTGAAGAACTTGTATGGCTTGCACCGATCACAAACATGCGGTTATATAGAGCCGCTTGGGCACCGTTCACTGCCCCGTGGCCTGTGAACTTGTTATAGCCTGGGGTGAAGGTTCGCACGCCGTCGTCAGGTATCCGGGTGTCGTCTGCGGTGGCCTCCACAAGCTGCTTTAACTGGTCATTGGTAAGGGTGGGATGGATGGCCTTGAGGGCTGCAAACACACCTGACACGTGGGGGGTGGCCATACTGGTTCCCGATGATGTGGCATAACTACTATTGGTTGTGTAGTAGGTGGACAAAATACCCGATCCCGGTGCGATCAGGTCCAGTTCTTTACCGTCATTGTTGTCTGTGGCGCTTCCCACGTTGGAAAAATCAGAAATGTAATAGGTGGTTGTTCCGCCGTCTACCTTGTGGAAGTAGGAGCCTACGGAAACAACGCCCGGTAGGGCTGCGGGGTAGTCTGCGTCGTCTTCGTAGCGGAGGGTGTCCACGTCTGAGTCCTCGTCGGCAATTTCTCCGTCGATCCAGTGGTTGGAGTCATTGGAGGAAGCGGCTACGATGAGAACGCCTTTTCCGATGGCGTAATTAACGGCAGTTTGAATATTACTGTCTAAACCTTCGGAACTCAGGCTGAGGTTAATAATGTGGGCCCCATTGTCTGCAGCGTATGTGATACCATTGGCTACAGCCAGGCTGGTCCCAAATCCATTGCTGTCTAGAACCTTGACTGGCATGATTTTCACACCACCAGCAACGCCTGCAATACCTGTGGCGTTATTGTTAATGGCTGCAATTGTTCCAGCTACATGGGTTCCGTGACCATCATCGTCTGTTGGATCTGTATCATTGTTGATGTAATCATGTCCCTGGACTAAAATCCCCGCTAGGTCTTCGTGGGTCAGGTTGACTCCGGTGTCGATTACAGCAACTATGACATTAGCCGGCGTTACCTTGGATAGTTCATGGCGGAGGGTTGCCCCGCCCACCTGGTTGTAGCCCCAGTGACCGGTACTATTGAATAGTGAGTCATTGGGATTTACGGCATTGGGAAACTCATTGAGTTTTGAACTCACAGTTCCCGCCTTTTTATAGATGACTAGGGGTACAGCTTCAACTACCCCGTCTTCTTGCTTTAACTCCTCTAAAGTTGGTGTGGCTTGATCAGCCTGGACCTGGGCCTGAAAGAGCTGCAGAGACTCCACTTGGCCCCCGGCTTCAGGTTCCTTAGTCGCTTGATCAATGTCTCGAATGACAATACTACCGTCCGCCATGCGAACAGCTGCCTTGCCTTCGATCAGCCCTTCACCCAGGCTACTTAAATCCACTTCTGCAAATGACACCATGCCCATGGACAGCACTGCCAGTCCACCGACAAGGAGTCCCATTAATTTGTTTTTCCAGTTCATAATGATCGCCCCATATCTTTAAAGTATTCTGTGCTTTTATTGTACTTGATCTTGTTTTTACTGTCCCCATATTCCAGTCTTTTTTGATGTATTCTTAATATTGAATTTGAACACATTTCCAATTGTATCATTATTCCATGTTCACCATGTGAACAATAGAAAAAAACACCCTACCGGGTGTTTGGTAGGGTGTTTCAGACACTAGCGGGCTTGGGTGCCCTTTTGTAGTTTGCTTCCTTGGTGCCAGGCCCGTTTAAAGAGGTCTGGTCCTTCCCCAGCAAATCCATAGACGAGGCCAATGGAAACAACTTGGCGGTCCAAGGGAATCAGGTCCAACTGGTTTCTAAGGTGGATGATTTTTTCGGTTACCTCTGTCCGTTTGACGTTCTTGATCAGCATGACTAGCTCGGTTTGGTTCAGGTTGTAGATCGACTGATAGAGGGGTGGAAACTCAGCCCGAATACAGCTTTGAACATGGTTATTGGCAGAGGATAGGCTGGCATGTTTTTCAAGCCAATCCTCTTGGTTGGATCGTATGTATATCCTAACCACAGCAAGGGACTTGGCTGACTCTTCATGGCTTTTGATCTCTTCTTGCAGGTCTTGAAAGGAGGTGGAGACCAACTGGTGGTTTAACTTACTATTCCTCTCTGACTCAAGGCGCTTGATCAGAAGGTTCGTCGCATACATGAGTAGGAGCAAGGCTGCCAAAAAGGTCATGTCCTCCAAAACGTCTATATCAAAGGGGTAGTCAATCATGTCCTCAAACTCGTCGGCGATGTCGATGATAAATTTCAGTAGGAGCAAGGACCAGGCCACAAGAAACGGCGTGTAACGGAGTCTCATGAGAATCAGTAGACCAAACACTGAAATGCACAAGGTTGCACTCTCAACAAGAATATCGTAGGGTTCAAGTTCTTGATAGAAAAATCCAAAATAGAGCACATAGACTCCAGTGATAACAAAAATTAATCCAATGTACAGGATAGACGTATCCTTTTTTCTCATGTCACCCTCACACCCTTCCCTATCTCTTATTATATCCAAGGTTTTTTCTTGCAATCATGGTAAAGCCACGAATAAGCACAGGGCTTACGGGTTATAAATAGGATATGCACACTTGTCCATTTGAATGAGGTGATGGAATGAAACAAAGACCCATACGGAGCATTCTATTCTTTCAACAAGTGATGATTATTCTCGTTTCTTTGCTTTGCTTAGCCCTATTTAGTGGCAGCCTTTACATACGAAACAACGCTGAAAAACAAGCAACTGCAATGAGTCAAAACATGACAGTCACCCAAGCTGCCTTCAGGCAGTTATCAATGACTGTTTATGACTATGCCTATTTCCTGAGCCATAACCAGGAATTTGTAGCTTCATACCTCCAAACTTTACCCGTCCAACCTACTGCAAACGAGGCCTTGTCATTTAGTCACTTCCAACAAAATCACCCCGACCTCTTCCAGCATATTCAGACCTTCGACAACCTTTCAGGCCTATACATACTCGAAGACAACCAGCCCTCCATTGCCATTACCAGCGGCGGACAGGATTTTGCCATTGATTTTTCTGAGCCTTTACTTGTGGATCAACCCTCCAACCTCATATTACACAACGCTAATGGTGACTTGTTCATTTACGGGGCAAGTCAGATTTCCTCTGCTCCCAACCGGACCCTCGTTGCCCTCCTCCAAATTCAACCAGACCTGATTGAGCGCTTGGCCGTCCAAATGGGAATCAACATAGGCTTTTACAAGGACGACCTGCTTACCCTTGGACCCCCTACGGACCAAATGACCCAGGGGGCCATGGATGACCTCTACACATTGGTGAACCAGTCCCTCCCCTACCCTTCTACTGAGGAAAGCACCCATAGTAAAATTGGGTTCTTCGACGTTTGTCTCTTACCTACATCCCCTGGCCAAGGCCTAATTATGATTACGGACTACAATGACAGCAATGACTTCCTTCTTCGTTCCTTAAGCCTGCTTCTGGCCTTCTTTATGTCCCTTTTGGGCCTGTCCATTATAGCCACCTATTTCCTTGGCTCCTATGTGACCAAGCCCTTTATCAAACTCAGTGAGTCCCTGCACCAAATTACAACGACCAAAAACCGCGTAGAAGTCTCTGCGGATATTCCCATAACTGAAGTGGAGGACACCATTATTGCGGTCAATGACCTCCTGGACACCCTAGACGCTACGGAGTCACAAAAGCACATGCTGGTCCATGAAACCAATCGTGACGGCTTGACTGGCCTTTACAACCACCGTTATTTCTATCAATACTTAGAGGAACTCAACCAATTGTACTTAACCTCCTCGGTTGCCATTGTTTTCATTGACCTGGACCACTTCAAGCACCTCAATGATAGCCTGGGCCATACCAGGGGCGATTTTGTTCTCCAAGCCATCGCCCAAAGGCTACAGGCCATAGACACATACGAAGCCAGTGCCTTTCGTTATGGTGGAGAGGAGTTTGTCCTTATCCTTGAATCCTTGCCCATTGAGGAGGCCCCTGCCTTTGGTGACAACCTATGCAAGATGATAGAAGAAGACCTTGAAATCCAGGACCATGTCCACCCCCTCCAGCAAACAATCAGTGTGGGGATTGCCCTCTACCCTGACCACAGTGACCACTTAAACCACTTGGTGAAGCTGGCAGACATGGCCATGTATTACTCTAAGAACAACGGAAGAAACCAGAGTCATGTATACAACAAAACCATTGAATACATTATTGAGCATCAAGGCACAGCCATGGCCCAACGGGAAGTCTTATTGAAGTCGGTCTATGCCCTGGTACAGGCCATAGAGGCCAAGGACAAGTACACCAGTAACCACTCTGTGGAAGTGGCAAAGTTTGCCAGCCTCATGGGCAAGGCCATGGAGTTTGACGACACGGACATTAATAATTTGACCATCAGCGCAACCATCCACGACATCGGAAAGATTGGTATTCAAGACGACATCCTTTCCAAAACAGGCCCTCTTACGGATGGTGAATACAGGCGGATTAAGGAACATCCTGTCCTTGGAGTTGACATCGTCAACATGCTATTTGAAAAAGGGAGCGAAATCCTCAGCGGAATCCGCCACCACCACGAATGGTGGGATGGCAGTGGCTATCCAGACGGTCTTCAAGGAAGCGAAATTCCACTCTTCGCCCGGATCATCAGCATAGCCGACGCCTACCATGCCATGACTTCTAAGCGGTCCTACCGGGAGGCCCACCCTGAGTCCTTTGCCGTGGAGGAACTCATAGACAAGGCAGGCAAACAGTTTGACCCCCTCCTGGTGGAACTCTTTATTGACCTGCTAAAGACCAATGTGAGGACCCGGACCCTGGCACAAACCAGCTTAATTCCACAGGCCCAAGAAGTCTTTGAATACTTAAATGACGATCAAATACCCCCACAGGCAGATGAATCGTCTCCTTACATTATGGTGGTTGATCGGTCCTACAATATCCTGTTTACCAACCGGTCCATGAAAGACCGCCTGGGCTTGGACCTGGACAATGCCATTGGAACTAAATGCTTTGAAACCCTGCATGGGAACAGTAAACCCTGCGACCACTGCAAACTCCCTCGGATGTTTGTTGAAAAGCGCATTAGCCACTCAACCTCGACGGAAACCCTCGTTAATGGCTTGGTTCAAGAAATCGAGCAAATATGGATTCCTGTCATGAACCAAAGGGGGGATATCATTTACACAGTGGAAATTGCCTATCCCATGGCCCAGTTGGGTAATGACCCCAAAGAAGCCAAACAAAAAAGGACCCTTTCTTAGGAGGGTTCTTTTCATGCCAGCTTATAGGAGGATTGTACAAGCCATGTGCAGAAATCAATACAAAAGGCATAATCCACATCTGACAAGGAGACAGGCGATGACCAGAACAAATTCCCTTCATAAGGTAAGAAATATCGGCATCATGGCCCATATCGATGCAGGTAAAACCACCGCTACCGAGCGGATTCTCTATTATACAGGCCGTACCCACAAGATGGGTGAAGTCCATGAGGGCTCAGCAGTCATGGACTGGATGGAGCAGGAGCAAAACCGAGGAATCACCATTACGTCCGCTGCCACCACCTGTGTCTGGAAGGACGCACAAATCCATATCATCGACACCCCAGGCCACGTAGATTTTACCGCTGAAGTGGAGCGGAGCCTCCGGGTCCTTGACGGGGCAGTTTTTCTCCTAGATGCCAAAGAGGGGGTGGAACCCCAGACAGAAGTGGTCTGGCGCCAGGCCAACCACTACCATGTGCCCCGCTTGGTTTTTGTCAACAAAATGGACATGACCGGGGCCAACTTCCAGCGGTCTGTGAACATGATCCAGGACCGCCTGGGCGGTGTGCCCGTCCCCCTTCAACTGCCCATCGGGGCAGAGGAAGAATTTGAGGGCATCATATCCCTCGTGGACCAAGTGGCCCTCTATAACCGGGGCAAGGCTGGTGAAACTGTCGAGTCTGGCCCTATCCCCAACCATCTTGTTGACCAGGTAGACCATGCCCGCAACCAACTGGTGGAGGCCCTGGCAGAATACGACGACGACCTTATGTTGCAATACCTTGAAGGCGATTTTGTAGATGCGCCCACCCTGACAACTGCCTTACGCCAGGCAACCCTCGCTGGACAGGTTGTGCCGGTCTTGTGCGGAGCCGCTTATAAAAACAAGGGCGTCCAAATGCTCCTAGATGCAGTTGTCGCCTACCTCCCCTCCCCCGTGGACATTCCCCCAGCCAAGGGGCATACGTCTAAAGAAGAGGAAGTCGAGCGTCCAGCTGACGACGGGGCCCCCTTTTCAGCCCTAGTTTTCAAGCTCATGACCGACCCCTTCGTAGGCAAACTGTCCTATCTGCGGGTTTACTCAGGCACTTTGAAGGCAGGAGCCACCACCTACAATGCCACAAAGAAGAAAAAGGAACGGGTGGGGAAAATCCTTCAAATGCATGCCAATGAACGGAAGGAAATTGAAGTCATGCATACGGGGGACATTGTTGCTGTGATTGGTCTCAAACACACAACCACAGGGGACACCCTGTCCACCATGGGGGCACCCATTCTTTATGAGTCCATGGACTTTCCTGTCCCAGTCATATCCGTTGCTGTTGAACCCCGCACACCGGGGGACCATGACAAGCTACTGGCCTCACTGGCCCTACTTGCTGAGGAGGACCCAACCTTCACAACCCAGGTCCACCCAGACACAGGCCAACTTCTGATCTCTGGCATGGGTGAACTTCACCTGGAGATCATAGTGGACCGTCTCCTAACCGAATTCAAGGTCCAAGCCAATGTGGGCCAGCCCCAAGTCACCTACAAGGAAAGCATTGTCCAAGAAACCGTGGTGGACTATACCCTGTCCAAGCAGTATGGTGGCCATGGCCTGGAAGGACAAGTGAAAATTCGCGTGAAGCCTAAGGAAAGAGGGTCTGGACACAGCTTTGCATCTTCAATAGGTAATCGGGACTTTCCAAAAGATTTTGTCACCGCCTGTGAAGAAGGCATTATGCAGTCCCTTCAGTCGGGCACCATAGCCGGCTTCGAAGTGATTGACCTGGATGTAGAACTCCTAGACGCCAGTTACCAGCAGGACACGTCCAATGAGGTGGCCTTCCGTATGGCCGGGTCCAATGCCTTAACACAAGCCCTCAAGCAAGGCCAGTCTATCCTCTTGGAACCCATTTTCAAAGTAGAAGTCCATGTTCCAGAGAACTTTGTGGGTGCTGTGGTCGACGACCTCAACAAACGCAAGGGCCTGGTCACAGACATTGACGCTGTGGACAAGACCCGGGTGGTCAGGGGGACAGTTCCCCTGTCCAACATGTTTGGCTACGCCACTGACCTGCGATCGGCCACCCAGGGCCGAGGGAATTATTCCATGGTCTTTGACCGGTTTGGTGAAGTGTCCAAGTCAGTTTTAGCCCGGTTTACAAGCTAAGGCGTGATCCTAATGAATAATGGTCCTGCAATGGTGGGCCAGCAAGGTTCTGTTTATCTAACGAACGTAAAAAAGTAGCTCGAGAGAGCTACTTTTTTGTGTCTTCCATTTGCTTGATATAGGCCTTTGCCAGTTTGAAACTTGCCAATGAATCTTCCCTCTCCCCACGTTTTCATAAGCCAAACAGGGGTATAAATCACTTAAGGCTTCAAAGCGAACACTATTGGTGAGGAGGGTATTATGAAGCTTAAGAACAAACTACTTATACCTGTGCTTTCCGTTTTACTTATTGCAATCTTCGTACTCGGTTTTGTCATGTTTAATCGCATTGAAAACGAACTGGTTCTAGGTCTCATACAGGAGCAAATGGCGTCTCAATTGGATAACTTAACAGAAAACATCACCACCCGACAAGAAGTGGAACAGACCTTTTTTGACACCCTGGACGACAAGAACTTAGACCTGGCCAAGGCAGTGGCGGAAATGATCCGGCTAACGCCCGACGCCCTGGAACTCAGCCAAATGATTGCCCTGGCTGAGAGTATAGGTGTGGACGAAATCCACGTCATGAACAAGGACGGGGTTTTAACCAACGGGAATATTGAAGGGTTTTATGGCTTTGACTTTAATACGTCAGACCAAACCATCCCCTTCCTGACTCTAATCGACCAAAAAGATGGACGTCTGGCCCAGGTTCCCTCTGAACGGGGTACGGACGCTGTTCTCTTCCAGTACATTGGGGTTTCCCGTTTAGACGAGCCTGGTATTGTACAGGTGGGCTTGTCACCCCAGTACATTAATGAACTTCAATCTGTTATTGGACTCCAAAGCATGATCGAAGGGATCAAGGTGGGTAAAAGCGGTTACGCCTATATCGTTGACTCCGACGGCATGACCCTCTACCACAAGAACCCTGCCAATGTGGGAACTGACATTAAGGAAATGCCTGTCCTTGCTCCCCTCCTAGAAGGCGGCGAAGGCTTCTTTAGTTATGTATATGAAGGTGACAAGATCTATGCTTCCTACAGGGCCATGGGGGACTGGACCCTGGTTGCCACTGTCCCAGAGGCTGACTTTGTTGAGTCGGTTTCCAGTATAGTCACTAGCATTACCATTATGATGGGAATCATGTTGCTCCTTGTCGCCATTATTATTACCGTGATCGCAACTCGCCTCTTTAAGCCCATTAGCCAAATGGCTGAGAAGATGGAACTGGCCGGTAATGGTGACCTCAGTGTTCGCATTAACTTAAACACAAAAGACGAGATGGGTACGCTGGCCAAGAGCTATAATAAAATGCTGGAGAACATTCAACTGCTCTTAAAGCAAACCCACGTCATTGCAGACGATATTACGGCTTCCAGCATTGAAATCCACAACATCATTGAAGACGTGACCATGAGTAACTCTGAGATTTCCAACTCGGTGGAGGAAATCGCCCAAGGGGCCACTTCCCAGGCCCAGTCCAGTAACGACTCGGTGAATGCCATGAATAACCTGTCAGAGCATATCGACTCCACGTCCTCAGGTCTTGTGGAAACCATTACCCTGACGCAAGAGGTGACGGGGAGTAGTCACAAGTCTGAAGTGTCTCTCCAGACCCTTAAGGACAATTTTGCTGAAAATGTAAAGGCAACCCGGATCGTCAACCAGAGTGTTGATGAACTGGCCACCAAGTCTTCTACCATCAGTGAGATCATTGTAACCATCCGGTCCATTTCCGATCAAACCAACTTGCTGGCCCTCAATGCAGCCATTGAGGCAGCTAGGGCAGGGGAACAGGGACGAGGTTTTGCTGTTGTAGCCGATGAGATTCGTAAGCTGGCAGAACAGTCTTCCCGGTCTGCAGAGGAAATTGACGGGATCATTTCTGAAATTGTAGACCTGGTCAACAGCACCAACCAGACCATTTCTGGTACCAATGCTGCCATCGAAAAGGTCAACGACTCCGTAGAAGAAACCCAAGCTATTTTCAATGAAATTAACCACTCTATTGAAGATGTCGCTAGCTTTGTAACGGACCTTGGTAGCCAGTTCGACAAGGTCAACCGGATTAAGAACAATGTGCTTACGGAAATTGAGAATATCTCCAGTGTGTCTGAGCAAACGGCAGCAGGATCAGAAGAAATCAGTGCTTCCACGGTTCAGCAAACGGAAAACCTCCATTCCATCAGTGTGAAAATTGATGAGAACCGTAGACAGATTGATGAGCTGAACAAGTCCCTAGGGATTTTCAAATTATAAGCATAGGTGCAGATCGAAAGTTACGAACCCCACTTTATTCATACGGTGGGGTTTGTTTTTGTCACCTTGGATAAGGAAACCAAGTATTCACGACGACTTATAGTCATATAAAGCGCATCACAAAAAAATAAGAAATTTCTAATTGAAAACTCATAAGCTGGCCCAAAAAGATTAATAATCAGCTCGTATACTGATTTTTGATCGACCACCCGTTTGTTGAGCAAGGTTTTAGTGGGGGCTCATGCGGTTTCATTATTTAGATTACATGAAGTTTTTTGTTGCCATTACGGTTGTGATGGTCCATACCTATCCAGATCGGGAGTCAGTCCTTGCCTTTGTCATGACCAATGGCATTGCTCGGATCTGTGTGCCCTTCCTTTTTATGTGTACGGGATTTTTCCTCATGAAAAAGGCCCACAAGACTGGGTGGACCCCGAAATATGTAAAGACCTTGCTTCGAGACTATGCAATTTAGTTCCTTCTTTGATGTCACGGTCGTCTTGTTTTTACTGGGTAGTATAGAGTCTTACTACCACTGAATCGTCCAGGGACTACCAGGTCTTACACCTTTCTTAGACCACTTGTGAATGGTAAAATAAATTAGTCAGTTTCGGACAAAGAAACTAGCCAGAAAT